>NZ_JANJER010000014.1:0-81435 GCF_044878485.1 Dermacoccus sp. BD5
GGGGCGCCCGCCCCCCCCCCCCCCCGGGGGGCCCCCGGCGGCGCCCCCCCCCCCCCCCCGCGCGGGCCCCCGGGGGGGGGGGGGGGGGGCCCCCCCCGGGCCCGGGGGGGGGGTGGGCCCGGGGGCCCGCCACGACGAGGCGACGCTCGTAGGTGACGACGCGAGCCTCGGCCAGCGCGGCGCGCACAACGTCGCCGTAGGCCCGCACGAGCCCTCCGGCGCCGAGCAGCGTGCCGCCGAACCAGCGCGTCACGACGGCGACGACGTCGCTCAGACCCGAGGCGACGAGCGCCTCCAGCATCGGCGCGCCCGCCGTGCCCGACGGCTCGCCGTCGTCGTTGCTGCGCCGCACCTGACGCTGGGGGCCGAGCACGAACGCGCTGCAGTGATGGCGCGCGTCCCAGTGCTGCTTACGAGCGGCCTCGACGACGGCCCGTGCGGCCACCTCCGACGCGTCGTCGTCACCCGCCCCCACCGGCGTCAGTTCACACAGGAACCGCGAGCGCTTGACCTCGATCTCGGCGATGGCCGGGCCTGCGAGGGTGGTGAACCGAGACGTCGTCATGTCCGGCGACGATACCGGGCGCGATGATGCGAAACGACGACGCGGAACGTGGCGCCCCCGTCGCGTGCACGTCAGAATGGGGGCATGACGTCGCGCCATCTGCCCGCATCCGCTCGCGCCCTCGTCGTCGGTGGCGCCTGCGTGCTCGCCGTCGCCGCGGGGTCGTCCTCTCCCGCCGCCGCCATCACGCGCAGCCCGGGTGTGAGCTCGAGCAGCACCGCCGGGGCGTCCGAGGGAGCTCAGGAGTTGACCGTGCAGACCGCCACGGCCTCCCCGAGCACCGTCAAGGGGCCGACGACGCCGACGGTCGACGAGCCCGGCGACAACGAACCTGCCCTCGTCCTGGGTGGTTTCGGCCTCGGCGCGCTCGCCCTCGCGGGAACGTTCGTCGTCGCCCGGCGGCGTGTCGTCGACGATCCAGGCTCGGCCACCACCCACACGGAGTGAGACCGGTCACTCATGGCCGCGCGAGGCGCCCGGCGATCCGCGTCGATGGGCGGAAATCAACGCACCTGAGGTAGCGTTACTCCCACGACAGAAACTTAGGATCCCCAGGGCCCTCCGCCTGACGTCCGCACGCCCGCGTGCGGGGTGATGACGGCCGCCCTGGCAACACGACAGAGGGGGTCTCGCCATGGGGCGCGGCCGGGCCAAAGCCAAGCAGACCAAGGTTGCACGCGAGCTCAAGTACTTCTCGCCGGACACCGACCTCAGCGCGTTGGAGCGAGAGCTCCGTGCCTCGCGCAGCGCGAACGAAACGCGTCAGGCGCAAGCCGACGACGAGGGCGACGAATATGACCGCTACTCCAAGTGGGCGTCGGACGACGACTGACCACGACGAGCGCGCAACCCGCTTCTTCTTGAGTTGACGTGAACGAGAGCCTCCATCCCATCGGGACGGAGGCTCTCGTCGTGCTGACTTTTGCGTGGGCCGGCGACGAGCGCCGAGCTCGAGGGGCTCGAGCGCCCGTGCTCACGCGTCAGGCGTAGCTGCCCACGATCTGGCAGGCGCCGGCGTCGACGCCCTTGGCGCCGGAGATGATCTCTGCCTCCGCGGCGTCGAGGTTCTCGGTGCGTGCGATCTCGCCCATGCGCCATGCGGGCAGGTCGAGTTCGGCGCACACCTCGATGGCCGTCGCGGCCTGCTCGGCGGGCAGCACGGCGACGAAGCCGACGCCCATGTTGAGGGTGCGTTCGATGTCATCCTGGGGCACGTTGCCGACGCGCTGGGTGACGTCGAAGACGGCCGGCGGCGTCCACGTCGAACGCTCGATGCGCGCGCCCATGCCCTTGGGCAGGACGCGGGCGACGTTCGCCGCCAGGCCCCCGCCGGTGACGTGGGACAGCGCGTGGATGTCGACGCCGTCGGTGCGGATGAGGCGCAGCAGGTCGGCAGCGTAGACCCGCGTCGGTTCGAGCAGCTCCTCCCCCAGCGCGCGGCCGAACTCCTCGACGTGCTTGTCGTAGCCCCACCCGGCGCTCGCGTAGACCTTGCGCACGAGCGAGTAGCCGTTGCTGTGCAGGCCGCTCGCGGCGAGGCCGAGGACGACGTCACCCTCGCGCACCGACTCGGGAAGGATGAGATCGGCCTTGTCGACGACGCCCGTCGCGGCGCCCGCGACGTCGTACTCGTCCGCGGCGAGCAGGCCCGGGTGCTCGGCCGTCTCCCCACCGATGAGGGCGACGTTCGCCTGACGGCACGCGGCGGCGATGCCCTTGACGATGGCCGCGATGCGCTCGGGCACGACCTTGCCGGTCGCGATGTAGTCGGTCATGTAGAGCGGCTCCGCGCCGCACACGACGATGTCGTCGGCGACCATGCCGACGAGGTCGAACCCGATCGTGTCGTGCGTGTCGAGCGCCTGCGCGATTGCCACCTTCGTGCCGACGCCGTCCGTCGACGTCGCAAGGATCGGGTGCTCCATGCGCGCGAGGGCGGAGGCGTCGAACAGCCCAGCGAACCCGCCGAGGCCGCCGAGCACCTCGGGGCGCTGGGCCTGCTTGACGGACGCCTTCATCAGCTCGACGGCCTTGTCGCCGGCCTCGACGTCGACGCCGGCGCCGGCGTAGGTGATGGGTTCGTTGTGCTGGGTCATCGTCGTCCTTCGAGGTGCGAGGTCACGGTGCGGGCGCGGCGCCGCCGTCAGTGCTGCGGCGGCGCGGGAGGATCGAGAGGCGTCGGTCAGTTCGACGTGTGCCGACGGGCCGGGCTGACGGCGGCGCCCCCGGCGGGCGAGACGCCGTCGGGGTTGGTGCGGGCGAGGTCGATCGACTCGTCCTGGCCGAGGTCGGCCGTACCGACCGTCGTCGGATCGACGCCGCCGAACTCGACAGGCAGCTGCAGCTCGAGCAGGCCCTTGCCGAGGCGATCATCAGCGGGCAGCTCGACGGGGTAACGGCCCGTGAAGCACGCGGTGCACAGGTTCTCGCGGGGCTGCCCGGTGGCGGCGATCATGCCGTCCTCGCTGATGTAACCGAGCGAGTCGGCACCGAGAGACGTCGCGATCTCGTCGACGACGAGGCCGTTGGCGATGAGTTCGGCGCGCGTCGCGAAGTCGATGCCGTAGAAGCACGGCCAGCGCACGGGCGGGCTCGAGATGCGCACGTGCACCTCGGCCGCGCCGGCCTCGCGCAGCATCCGCACGAGGGCGCGCTGGGTGTTGCCGCGCACGATCGAGTCGTCGATGACGACGAGGCGCTTGCCCTTGATGACGGGCTTGAGCGGATTGAGCTTGAGGCGGATGCCGAGCTGGCGGATCGTCTGGCTCGGCGCGATGAACGTCCGCCCGACGTAGGCGTTCTTCACCAGGCCCATGCCGTACGGAATCCCGGACTCCTCGGCGTACCCGATCGCGGCGGGCGTCCCGGATTCCGGTGTCGGCATGACCATGTCGGCGTCGACGGGGAACTCACGCGCGAGCTGACGACCCATCTCGACGCGGCTCTCGTAGACCTCGCGGCCGGCGATCGTCGTGTCGGGACGGGCGAGGTAGACGTACTCGAAGACGCAGCC
Source organism: Dermacoccus sp. BD5 (assembly GCF_044878485.1). Classification (NCBI taxonomy): domain Bacteria; kingdom Bacillati; phylum Actinomycetota; class Actinomycetes; order Micrococcales; family Dermacoccaceae; genus Dermacoccus; species Dermacoccus sp. BD5. The sequence goes on from NZ_JANJER010000014.1 coordinate 3,579, forward strand.
CTTCGGCTCGGGCTCGGCGAACGTCGTCGAGCGCAGACCGTCCGCGTCGATGGCGATCATCTCGCCCGGCGCGACCTCGCGCACGTAGCTGGCGCCGACGATGTCGAGCGCCGCCGTCTCGCTCGCGACGACCCAACCGCGCTCCAGGCGGCCGATGACGAGCGGGCGGATGCCCTGCGGGTCACGCGCGCCGTAGAGCGTGTTCTCGTCCATGAAGACGAAGCAGAACGCGCCCCGCAGGTGAGGCAGCAGGGCGAGGGCCGTCTTCTCGAGGCTCGTGTCGAACTGAGCGCCGAGCAGCGCCGTCACGAGCGCGGTGTCGGTTGTGTTGCCGCGACGCAGCTCGCCGAAGGTGTTGCCGAGCTCGCCGTGGATCTCTTCGAGCTTCTCGCGCAGCTCGGCGGAGTTGATGAGGTTGCCGTTGTGCGCGAGCGCCACGGTGCCCGCCTCGGTGTCACCGAGCGTCGGCTGCGCGTTCTCCCAGGTGGAACCACCCGTCGTCGAGTACCGGCAGTGGCCGATCGCGAGGTGGCCGCGCAGGGAGGCGAGGCTCGTCTCGTCGAACACCTGGGAGACGAGGCCCATGTCCTTGTAGACGAGCAGGCTCTTGCCGTCGCTCGTCGCGATACCTGCCGACTCCTGGCCGCGGTGCTGCAGCGCGTACAGGCCGTAGTAGGTGAGTTTCGCGACCTCTTCACCCGGCGCCCAGACCCCGAAGACGCCACATGCGTCCTGGGGGCCCTTCTCGCCGGGATGGATGTCGTGTGAGAGTTTGCCGTCGCCGCGTGCCACAGACATCAGTCTTTCACGACCTGAGCCGCAGCGTGCATCCTACGGGCAGCCGGGCGCCGGGGCGCAGGACGCATACGGGCGTCAGGAACGACGGTCGGCGACGACGAACGCGAGGCCGCCGAGCAGCGTGCCGAGGGCACCGAACAGGACGACGAGGTAACCGGTCGATGACGACGCCGTGTAGTTGCCGCCGTCACCGCCGTCGAGGGAGACGAAGAGGCCCGCGAGGGCTCCGATGACGGCGCCCGTCAGCAGGAACGGCATGACGCGGGGCGCACGACGCACGCGAGCGAGGGGCACGCCGTCGCGGTTCATGGCCGGACGTTCGTCGGCGCGCACCTCGTCATGTGCCGGGCGTGGGGCCTCCGACGCCGGGCGGGCGTCGTCACGGGTGTCGTGGCGGCTCTCGTCGCGCTCGGCGGTTTCGGTGCGGGGTTCAGGCGTGCTCACCCCACCACGGTAGCAACGCCCGCGGGCGCATCACGACGCGGTAAATCCCGGCCCGGCGCAAGTGACTCGGCGGTAGGGTGGCCACAGAAATGTGTGCTCGTACGACTGATGGGACGCGACCGTGAAGTGGTTCATCCTCGAAAACGTCATCCTGCTGCTGGCTCTGATCGCCTACCTGCTCATGCGCGACCCGAAGAAGGGCGCGCCGAAGCGCCCGGGTTCGGTCGGCATCCACGGAGTGAACGGCAAGAACAAGATCGGCCATAACGACTCCGTCGACGAAAGCGTCGAGACGCCTGACGCGAAGGCCGCGGCCACCTCCGAACTCGAGGAGAAGCCTGCGAAGGGTGCCGCAAAGACGGCCGACGAGGTGAAGACCGGCGCACCGAAGAACGAGACGGCCGAGCAGCAGCCGGCCGCCCAGGACGCGCCCGCGAAGACGGAGGCTCCCGCGCCGAAGAACGCGCCGTCCAACGGCCAGAAGGCTGCCGCGGCCGGTGCTGCGGCGGCTGCCGGTGGCGCTGCGGCAGCGGCCGACGACTGGGATGCCGCCCCGGCTCCTGCTCACGAGACGCCCGCCGCGCCCGCCGCATCGAGTGGTGACGACTGGGATGCCCCCGCTCCGGCTCTCGACGCGACCGCTGCCCCGGCCGCGCCGTCTCAGGCTGCGAACGCCGCGCCTGCCGCATCCGGCGGCGACGACTGGGACGCCCCCGCCCCCGCTCTGGACGACTCCGCCCCGGCCGCCGCTGCGCCTGCCGCGTCCGGTGGTGACGACTGGGACGCTGCTCCCCCGGCTCTCGACGACTCCGCTCCCGCCCCCGCTGCGCAGCCGCAGCAGACCCCGGAAGCCACCCAGGCACCGCAGGCCACGCCCGCCGCCTCCGGTGGTGACGACTGGGACGCTGCTCCCCCGGCTCTCGACGACTCCGCCCCCGCTGCGCAGCCGCAGGCAGCTGCGCCGGCAAGCGATCCGGCCCAGGCCGAGACCCCCGCACCGGCCCGGGACACGGCGACGAGCCAACCTGCCGCGGCCCCGGCACCCGCACCGGCGTCGTCGGGTGGCGATGACTGGGGAACGGAGCCGCTGCCGCTCGACCAGCTCGACTCGCTCGCCCCGGCAGCGCCCGCAGCGACGGACGAGAAGGCTGCCACTGCGGCCGCGTCCACCGCTGCTGACTCGACCCCGGTCGCCCCGGCTGCTCCCGAAGCTGACGGCGAGAAGGCCGCTGCCGAAGCAGCATCCACCCCGGCGGCGGACTCGACGTCGACTCAGGGCGCATCGACGAGCACGAACGACACGACGACTGACGCCGCCACCCGCCCGTCCGAACAGGCCGCTGACACCACCGACAACGGCACGTCCGGTGCTGCGGTTGCGGCCGGTGTCGCGGGAGGGTCGGCCGCCGCTGCCGCGATGGCGTCGGGCCGCTCGTCGGACGACACGGCGACCGACGCGTCGGACCGTTCCGCGGAAGCCGACTCGACCGCGACGCAGACGCAGTCCAAGCACGCGGGCTCGGGAGCGCAGGACGCCGCCGCGTCGGCACCCGCCACGACCCCTGCTGCGCCGAAGCCCTCGGGCGGCGACGATTGGGGCACCGAGCCGCTGCCGTTGGACCAGCTTGACCAGTTCGCTCCGGCGACGACAGACGCGGCCGCAGCGCCTGCGGAGTCGGCCGGTGTCGGTGTGAGCGAGCCCGTCGCCGACCCGTCCACGTCGACGACCGGCGCTGCGTCGAACGCTGCCACGACGACGGTGGCGCAGCCGCCGGCGACCGAGGATGCCGCGAGCGCCTCGCAGACGGCGGTCGAGGCCGACGTACGCACCGACGACGCCGCTCAGCCACTGCAGGACTTCACGTCCGACGAGCTGGCTCACGACACGGCTTCATCGAGCGAGTCGGGGCAGTCGCCGCAGGGCGCCGGTTCGCCGTTGCAGGCTGCTCCCACGGCGGCTGAGGTCTCGGCTGCCGAGGTGGCTGACGGTCCCTTCGGCCCCGGCTCGGCCGAGCCCAACGAGGACGGTTCGGCACCGTCGCCGGCGTACACGATCAAAGGCAACGCGGACACGATGCTGTTCCACACGCACGAAAGCCCGAGCTACGAGCAGACCGAGGCCGAGGTGTGGTTCACGAGCGTGGACGCCGCCAAGGCCGCGATGTTCCGCCACTGGGACCCCGCTCAGCGCTGATCGACTCGGCTCCTGAAGATGGCCGCTCACCTCGAAGGTGGGCGGCCATCGCCGTTCTCGGCCGCCTGACCGAGCCCTTCGGCACCCTGCGCACATCGCGCGGGTCCGCACACGCTCCCCTGACAGCAAGATGGCGAGTAGCTCACACGTCGGCAGGTAACTGCCCGCCGACCTGTGAGTTTCCCGCCATCCTCCAGGCTCCGTTTGCCTCCCGGGCGGGGCGGGGCCCCGGCCACCTCCGCGGCCGGCGCTGCTGGCCAGCCCGGCACCGTTGCGAGTCCCGTCAGGCTGGGACGAGCGGCAGTTGGGCCGAGACGTCGGCGCGCTGCCCCGACGTCCGCAGGCGCCCCTCGGAGCGGGCGGCGTCCCACGTCAGGCGGCCGGTGGCGAGTTCGAGCCAGGTGACGGCGTCGGTCTCGATGACGTTCGGGGGCGTGCCGCGCGTGTGGACCGGGCCCTCGATGCACTGGACGGCGCCGAACGGCGGCACGCGCACCTCGACGGTGCGGCCGGGCACCTGGATGCCGAGCTCTTCGAGCGTGTAGCGCACGGCGAGGGCGGTGGTGGGTCGTGCCGTGTCAGCGGGGTTCGCGGCCCAGGCGAGGACGGCGGCGCGACCCGCTTCTGGCGCGATGCGGCGACGAGGTGGCATGCGCCCCATCCTAGGGGCGCCCTCCCCTTCCGCGATTCTCGTTCCCATCGGCGAACCACGGACACGTCGGCGATTCCTGTCCACCTTCGCGATTCCTGCCTCCATCGGCGATTTCCGTCCACATTCGCACCGCCTACATTGGTCGCATGGCTCGCCGACGCATCCCCACGACTGCCCCTGAGACCGCCGCCGGCGACCCCTTCGAGTTCATCACCGACGAGCGCGGCGGCGTCACCGTCATGCGCGACGGGCACCCACAGTCGCACGTCCACCCGGACGATCCGACGCTGCTGGAGTTCGAGTACGTCCAGCACTTCGCGCTCGTGCTCGACGCGCTGACGCCGCCCGTGCCGTCCCTGCTCGGCGTCACGCACGTCGGCGGCGCAGGACTGACGTTGGCACGCTACGTCGAGGCGACCCGCCCCGGGTCGCCGCAGATCGTCCTCGAGCCCGACGTCCGCCTCACCGACGCCGTCCGTCGCGAACTGCCGCTGCCCCGCACGCATCGCATCCGGGTACGGCCGGCTGACGGCGCCTCGGGCGTCGCAGCTCTCAAGGACGACTCGGCCGACGTCATCGTCCTCGACGCATTCGCCGACGGACGCGTGCCGGCCGAGCTGGTCAGCCCGACGTTCGCGGCCGACGTCGCGCGTGTGCTCAAGCCGGGTGGCGTGTTCATCGCCAATCTCGCCGACGAGCCAGGGTTCGCGTGGACATCACGCGCCGCCGCGACGTTCACCGCCGTGCTGCCACACGCCGTCATTGTCGGGGCGCACGAGGTGCTCAAGGGCAAGCGCTTCGGCAACGTCGTGCTGGCCGCGTCGGCCGATGCCAGCGCCCTCGACCTCGACGCCGTCACCCGCGCCGCCGCTCGTGCGCCCCTGCCGACGGGCGTCCGGCGCGGCGCCGAGCTGGCACGGATGTTGCGGGCGGGCGCCCCTTTCACCGACAACGACGCGGCACGCTCCCCCGTCCCGCCGCAGCTCGGTGCGTGGCGAGTGCGCTGACGCCTGCGAGCGTGACACGATCGGCTGCACCGCCACGACGAAGGAGAACGATGCCCGAGGGTCACGTCACGCACCGCATCGCGGGGATGATGAACGACAACTTCGCTGGGCGAATCATCAAATCTTCCTCTCCCCAGGGCCGATTCGCCGAAAGCTCCGCGCGCATCGACGGCCGTGCCTTCGATCACGCCGAGGCCTACGGCAAGCACATGCTTGTCGCGTTCGAAGGGCTCGACGAGCGCGTCAACATCCACCTTGGTCTGCTCGGAAAGTTCTTCTGGACGTACGGTGTCGAGCCCGTCGAGGCGCCGATCACCGGCGCCATCCGGTGGCGTCTCGGAGCATCGGCCGACGACGGTGATGCGCGCGGCAGTGTGGTCATGGATCTGCGTGGCCCCAACGTCTGCGCGCTCAAGACTCCGGACGAGGTGGCGGCGATCGTCGGCAAGCTCGGGCCCGACCCGTTGCGCACGGACGCCGACCCTGACGTCGCGTGGGTGCGGATCCGCCGCACGTCGACGCCGATCGCCGCGCTGCTCATGGACCAGAAGGTGTTCAACGGCGTCGGCAACATCTACCGAGCCGAGGTGCTCTTCCGCCACGGCCTCGACCCGAAGATGCCGGGGAAGTTCCTGCGCCGCACCGAGTTCGACGCGATCTGGGCGGACCTCGTCGCGCTCATGCCGCTCGGGGTACGCGACGGCCGCATCGACACCGTCCGCGACGAACACTCGCCCGAGATCATGGGGCGTTATCCGCGCGTCGACAAGCACGGCGGCGAGGTCTACGTCTATCGACGCGCGGGGCAACCGTGCCTCGTCTGCGGCACGCCCGTGGCACTCGAGGAGTTCGCGGGCCGCAACCTGTTCTGGTGCCCACGCTGCCAGCCGCATCACCGCCGTCGCACGCCCAACCCGTGAGGGCCGCAATCCCGCATGGCAGAGTTTCAGACCCCGACTCGCCAGTTGAGAGCCGCAATCCCGCATGGCGCAGTTTCAGCCCCAATCCGAGCAGCCGAGCCGAGATGGGGCACCGCCCGGGCCCGCACCTCGTGAACACGCCGAGAGGCCCATTCCTGGTTCCAGGAATGGGCCTCTCGAACGACCGCGCACCAACCGTCAGCGATGCGCAGGCCGTCAGCCGAAGATCTTTCGCAGCGGCACCTGGTGCGTCTCGGAGAGCTCGGCGACCGGGATCGAGAACAGGTCACCGACGGCGAGCGCGCCGCCACCCGTCTCGCCGATCTTCGCTGCGGCTACACCGGCCTTCGACGCGAGCGCCTCGAACGCCTCGACGTGCTCCGGTGCCACCGCGACGAGGGCGCGAGCGGCCGACTCGGAGAACAGCGACACGAACGCGTTGTCGGTGAACGACACCGACGCACCGACACCATGACGCATGACGCCTTCAGCCAACGCGACCGCGAGACCGCCGGACGACAGGTCGTGAGCCGCGGCGAGCAGGCCGTCACGGGCACCGTCGATGAGCACCGACGCGAGCGCCTTCTCGTTCTCGAGGTGCACCATCGGCGGCGGGCCCCCGAGGTGGCTGTGCACGACGCCGGCCCATTCGGAGCCGTCGAGCTCGTCGCGCGTCTCCCCGAGCACGTAGAGCGCGAGGCCCGCATCCTTCCACGCCGACGGCGTGCGCTTGCTGACGTCGTCGAGCACGCCGAGGACGGCGACGACGGGCGTCGGGTGGATCGCGACGTCACCCGTCTGGTTGTAGAACGACACGTTGCCGCCCGTCACGGGAGTACCGAACGCGCGGCACGCCTCGATGATGCCGTCGACGGCCTGGCTGAACTGCCACATGACGCCCGCATCCTCGGGCGAGCCGAAGTTGAGGCAGTCGGAGACGGCAAGCGGCGTCGCGCCGGCGGCCGCGACATTGCGGTACGCCTCCGCGACGGCGTGCTGCGCGCCGATGAACGGGTCGAGCTTCGCGAAACGGCCGTTGCAGTCCGTCGAGAGCGCGACGCCGAGCCCGGTGCCCTCGTCGACGCGCACGACGCCGGCGTCGTCAGGCATGGCGAGCGCCGTGTTGCCCATGACGTAGCGGTCGTACTGGTCGGTGATCCACGACTTGTCGGCGATGTTCGGCGAACCCAGCACCTGCAACAGCTGCGCGCGCAGCTCGTGGCCCGACGCCGGTCGGCGCAGCAGCGACGACACGTCGTCCTGCATCGCGTCAAGGTACTCGGGTCGCGCGAGCGGGCGCTCGTAGACCGGCCCGTCGTGCGCGACGGAGCGCGGCGGCACGTCGACGACGACGTCGCCGTGCCAGGTGATGACGAGGTTCTCACCGTCGGTGACCTCGCCGAGGACGACGGCCTCGACGTCCCACTTCTCGGCGATCGCCATGAACGCGTCGAGCTTGTCTGGCGCGACGACGGCCATCATGCGCTCCTGCGACTCGGACATGAGGATCTCCTCGGCCCGCAGCGAGCTGTCGCGCAGCGGCACGCGGTCGAGTTCGATGTGCATGCCGCCGTCACCGGCGGAGGCGAGTTCGGATGTCGCGCAGGACAATCCGGCGCCCCCGAGATCCTGGATGCCCTCGACGACGCCCGCCGCGTACAGGTCGAGGCAGCACTCGATGAGCACCTTCTCGGCGAAGGGGTCGCCGACCTGGACGGCGGGTCTCTTCGTCGGCCCTTCGGAGTCGAACGTCTCGGAGGCGAGCACCGAGACGCCGCCGATGCCGTCGCCACCCGTCTTGGCGCCGAACAGCACGACCTTGTTGCCCTGGCCTGCGGCCTTGGCCAGGTGCAGATCCTCGTGGCGCAGCTTGCCGACGCACAGCGCGTTGACGAGCGGGTTGCCCTGGTAGCAGTCGTCGAAGACGACCTCGCCGCCGATGTTCGGCAGGCCGAGGCAGTTGCCGTAGCCGCCGATGCCGGCTACGACACCGGGCAGGACACGCGCGGTGTCGGGGTGGTCGAGCGCGCCGAAGCGCAGCGGATCCATGACGGCGATCGGGCGCGCACCCATCGCCATGATGTCGCGGACGATGCCGCCGACGCCGGTCGCGGCGCCCTGGTAGGGCTCGATGTAGCTCGGGTGATTGTGGCTCTCGACCTTGAAGGTGACGGCCCAGCCCTGACCGATGTCGATGACGCCGGCGTTCTCGCCGATGCCGGCGAGCTGCTTGCCGCGCGGCGTCTCGCTCGGCAGGTCGCCGAAGCGGCGCAGGTGCGTCTTCGACGACTTGTACGAGCAGTGCTCGCTCCACATGACGGAGTACATCGCGAGTTCGGCGCTCGTCGGGCGACGCCCGAGGATCTCGCGGATGCGCGCGTACTCGTCGTCCTTGAGGCCGAGTTCGGCCCACGGCTGCTCGACGTCGGGCGTCGCCTCGGCCTTGCTCACCGTGTCGAGGCCGTCCGTCTTCGGTGCGGCGATGATCTGGCTGTCGGCGCTGAAGCCCTCTTCGGCAGCGGCGAGCTGGCCCGGCTCCGGGCTCGTGTTCATCTCAGTCATCAGTGCTGTCTCCTCAGACGCTCGCGAGCGCCGTGATGGCGGACGTGAAGAAGGCGAGCCCGTCGGTCGAGGGGCCGAAGCCCTCCTCGACGCAGTGCTCGGGGTGCGGCATGAGGCCGACGACGTTGCCGCGTTCGTTCGTGACGCCGGCGATGTCGCGGTACGAGCCGTTCGGGTTGCCCTGCAGGTAGCGGAAGACGACCTGGCCCTCGCCCTCGAGACGGTCGAGCGTCGCGTCATCGGCGACGAAGCAGCCCTCCCCGTTCTTCAGCGCGATGGTGATCTCCTGATCGGCCGTGAAAGCGTTCGTCCACGCGGTGGAGGTGTTCTCGACACGCAGCACCTGGTCCTTGCACAGGAACTTCTGGTGGTCGTTGCGGATGAGCGCGCCGGGCAACAGATGCGATTCGCACAGGATCTGGAAGCCGTTGCAGATGCCGATCACCGGCATGCCGCCCTGCGCCGCGGGGATCAGCTCATCCATGACAGGGGCGAAGCGCGCGATGGCGCCGCAGCGCAGGTAGTCGCCGTAGCTGAAACCGCCCGGCACGACGACGGCGTCGACGCCCTTGAGGTCGGCGTCACCGTGCCACAGGTCGACGGGGTCTCCCCCGGCGAGGCGGACGGCGCGCTTCGCGTCGTGATCGTCGAGCGAACCGGGGAAGGTGATGACGCCGATCTTCACTGCTCGTCCTTCAGGTCGTGCACGCTGACGACGTCCTCGATCACGGGGTTGCTCAGCAGCTTGTCGGCCGCCTCACGCGCCGCAGCGAGGTGCGCGTCCGTCACATCACCGTCGACGGCGAGGACGAAACGCTTGCCCTGGCGCACGTCGGTGAACTGCTCGAAACCGAGGCGCGGCAGCGCACCGGCGACGGCCTGACCCTGCGGGTCGAGGATCTCGGACTTCAGCATGACGTCGACGACGACGTGGCCCATGGGTTCTCCCTGTGAGAGGCGGTGTGTCCAGCACCCTGAGTCTAGGCGGCGCCACCGACAACGCCCCATTCCCGCTCACGTCGTGCGCAGCGGCAGGTGGATCCAGCCCTCTTGACGGGCCGCGTCACGGTGCGCACTCGAGACCTGCACGCCGCGCAGATCCGCGTCGCGCGCGACGAGCGCGCAGATGAACGCGTCGAGGACGTGATCCGAGGCGATCAACGCACTGCGATGCTCGTCGATGTTTGCGCACGACGACATGATGTCCGGAACTCCTGCGCACAGCGCCGCGACGATCTCCGCGCGCTGGGCCTCGCTCCCCGCACCCTTGTACTTCCGATACGAGGGCGCGTTCCACAGGGCCAGGGCCGCTGCGGGATACACCTCGACGAGCGCCCCCGAACCGTCGCGTGGGGACGAGGAGGTGACGCTGAGGCGCGAGCGCAACCCCGCGAAGCGGAACGCCACGTGGGCGATGCGATCGGCCGAGACACTGAGCGGCCTGACGGCCGGCCGCGCCGGATCAGCGCTCGAGCCGTGGCGCTTCGTCACCTCGATGACGTCGAGATCCGTGGCCCGATAGACCAAGCGCTGGCGTTCGTCCGGCGTCGCGTAGGACGCTTCCCGCACCTCGGACCCTCCCGGTTCCCCACTACCCTGATCACCCACGAGTTCGACGAACTCCTGAGGCCAGCCGAACGGGCAGTCGACGCCGATCTTGGCGTCACTGCGATCGAGCAGGCTGATGAGCATCGCGTCTTCGACGCACTCACGACCCTCGCCCCAGACGTCGACGATCGTCGCGCGGTCCCCCTCCCAAGCCAGCTCCACCGCAGCGGTGTTGACCGGGGCGGCAGCCAGATCGACACCGATGCTGATGCCGTGGGCCGGTCGCTGAACCTCGGGCTCGCCCGCCGCCCTGCGACCCGTCACGCGAACGTGCGGCCCGTCAGTGCTTCGTAGGCCTCGATGTACTTGGCGCGCGTGGCGGCGACGATGTCGTCGGGCAACGCCGGCGGCTGCTCGCCCGACGACTTGTCCCAACCAGAGGCCGGGGACATCAGCCAGTCGCGCACGAACTGCTTGTCGTACGAATCCTGTGCGCGCCCCGGCTGCCACGACGCGGCCGGCCAGAAGCGCGACGAGTCGGGCGTCAGCAGCTCGTCGGCGAGCACGAGCGTGCCCTCGGCGCGCACGCCGAACTCGACCTTCGTGTCGGCGATGAGGATGCCCCGCTCGGCGGCGATCTCGTTGCCACGCGCGAGGATTCGCACGGTGAGGTCACGGATCTCATCCGCGCGCTCCCGCCCGACGAGCACGACGGCCTCGTCGAACGTCATCGGCTCGTCGTGATCCCCGATCTCGGCCTTCGACGTCGGCGTGAAGATCGGCGTCTCGAGCTTCGAGGCATCGACCAAGCCGTCCGGCAGGGCCACCCCACACACCGCCCCCGTCTCGCGGTACTCGGCGAGCCCGCCACCCGTCAGGTACGCGCGGGCGATGGCTTCGAGCGGCACCATGTCGAGCCGTTCGACGAGCACCGCACGGCCCGCGACGGCGTCGGGCACGTCCGTCGAGACGACGTGGTTGGGCACGAGGTCTGCCATCTGCTCGAACCACCACAGCGACAGCTGCGTCAGCACCTTGCCCTTGTCGGGGATCGGTGTCGAGAGGATGAAGTCGAACGCCGAGATGCGGTCGCTCGCGACGAGCAGCACCTGGTCGTCGCGAGCCTCGCCGTCCGCGTCGAGCGGCGCGTACAGGTCGCGCACCTTGCCGGAGTAGACGTGCGCGTACCCAGGAAGTTCGAGTGTCTCGCTCATGCCTGCTCTCCTTCGACGGTGATCTCACCCTTGAGTGCCTTGAGTGCGATGTCGGTGCGGTGATGACCGCCGGGCAACGTGATGCGCTCGACGCCCGCGTACGCCACCTCACGGGCGGCGGCGAGATCCGCACCCCGTCCGACGACCGACAGCACGCGCCCACCGGACGAGACGATTCCGCCGTCGCTGCCGAGCTTCGTCCCCGCATGCAGGACGTACGCACCGTCACCCGCCGCGGTGCCGTCGCCGTTCACCTCGTCGAGGCCGTCGATGCGCGCACCCGTCACCGGCTTTGCGGGGTAACCCTCGCTCGCGACGACGACGGTGACGGCGGCGTCATCGCTCCATTCGAGCGGCCCGAAGTCAGCGAGCTCACCCAGTGCGGCAGCGCGCAGCAGACCGCCGAGCGGCGTCCGCAGACGCGCGAGGACGACCTGCGTCTCCGGGTCGCCGAAGCGCGCGTTGAACTCGACGACCTTCGGGCCCTTCGACGTCAGCGCCAGCCCGACGTACAGCACGCCCGCGAACGGCGTGCCGCGGCGCGCCATCTCGTCGATCGTCGGCTGCGCGACTCGCTTCACGACATCGTCGACGAGCCCCGCCGGCGCCCAGTCGAGCGGCGAGTACGCGCCCATGCCACCGGTGTTCGGGCCCGCATCGTCATCATGGGCGCGCTTGAAATCCTGCGCCGGCTCGAGCGGAACGACCGTCTCACCGTCGCTGATGCAGAACAGCGACACCTCGGGGCCGTCGAGAAATTCTTCGATGACGAGGCTCGACCCGGCGTCGAGACAGGCCCGGGCGTGCGCGAGCGCCTCGTGGCGGTCGTTCGTCACGACGACACCCTTGCCGGCCGCGAGCCCGTCGTCCTTGACGACGTACGGGGCTCCGGTCGCATCGAGGGCCGCGGCGACCTGCGTCATGTTCGTGCACGCGTGCGCGCCGGCGGTCGGGACGCCGGCGGCCGCCATGACGTCCTTCGCGAACGCTTTCGACCCCTCGAGTCGGGCGGCTTCGGCGGACGGGCCGAACGTGTCGATTCCGGCTGCGCGCACCGCGTCCGCCACCCCGGCGACGAGCGGCGCCTCGGGCCCGATGACGACGAGGTCGGCTCCGATCTCCTGCGCGAGTTCGGCGACGGCGTGACCGTCGAGGATGTCGACGTCACGCACCTGGGCGTCGGCGGCCATGCCTGGATTTCCGGGGGCGGCGACGATGACGTCGACCTGCGGATCCGCTGCGAGCCCCTTGACGATGGCGTGCTCGCGCGCGCCCGTTCCGACGACCAAAGCCTTCATGGCTGCAACCCTACCGGCGAGGAGGCGGCGCGCGCGGCCCCGGGAACCCAGGGGGAGGAAATGCTCCCGGGGCGGCGCGCACCTGGCGCGAAGTGGGTCGAACCATCGGGGGGAGGTGGTGACACGCTCCTTCGCGCACCGGACGGGCCGGCACGACCCACTATGGCACGACCACGGGCACCCGTTCGCTCACGGTTTGGCAGAATTGCGTCATTGGCGAACATTCGCCAAGAGCGTCACTTCTTCCTCCCTCGTCGACAGGCGGCCGTCATGCCCCATGAGTCATCCACCGATGTACCTTCGGGGGCACCCGGCACACCCGCCGGCGCTCTCGGCGCGCCTGCCGGCACCCCCGGCACGATCGGCGGCGGCACGCCCGCCGACGCGATCGCCGACCTCGCCGCGATGATGCCCGAGGGCGCTGCGACGACGAACGCGCTCGCCGACCTCATCGGCGAGGACCGTCCGACCGAGCTCTACCTCCACCTGCTCATGCACGGCGCGTGCGACGAGGACGATCTCGCCGCAGCCGGATTCGCCGTTGACGCTACCGCCGTCGCCCTGCGCATCCTCACCGCGCGTGCCATGGTCGAGCGGGATTCGTCGGGGTGGCGGGTCACGCCTCCGGAGCAGGCGCTGCCCACCCTCGCGGGGCAGCTCGAGTCACGCGCGACGAGTATCCGCGCCGCGTTGCCGGGCCTCGTCGCCGCCCACCGCAACGCCGCGAAGGTCACGGGCGCGAACCGACTGTTCGAAGGCACCGACGCGCTCGACGGCGAGCGCGAGGTCGCTTTCGCGTTCGCCCAGTGCGTCGCGAACGCTCGTCATGAGGTGCGAGCCATGCGCACGCGATCCATCGCGACGCGCTCGCCCATCCTCGACGCGCTGCCCGGTTCACGCGACGGGCGCGTCGGCGCCTCGCAACGTCTCGTGACGGTCGACACCGTCATCGACTCGAGCCTGGTCGCCGACTTCGACGCCGACGACTTCGCCTCGCTGCAACCCACGCCGAACGTCCGCGTCACCCTTGCGACGGGCGTTCCGTTCACCGCCGCTGTCAACGACGACGGGATGGCGGTCATCGAGACCGTCAGCGGTGGCGGTGTGGCGGGGCTCGTCGTGCACGACGCCGGACTCGTCGCGGCGGTGTCGTCGACGATCGACCTCATGCTGCGCCTCGCCGCTCCCCTCGCCGCGACCCATCCGCGTGCGTCGACGCAGTCCATGGCGCGCCAACGCACGGACGGTGCGCAGGCTGCCACGACGGATGCGTTGAGCGACCAGGAGCGCCTCATCCTGACGCTGCTCGCCGCAGGAGTGCCCGACGCCACCGTGGCGCGTCGCGTCGGCGTCAGCCAGCGCACGTTCGATCGGCGCGTCCGCAGCGTCATGGATCGCCTCAACGCCCAGACACGGTTTCAGGCCGGGGTGCTGGCCGCCCGACGCGGCTGGTTGTGAGCCCTGTCGCGACATGCACCCCGACGCGCCGAACGGGCCGACGAACGCTCTAAGGTAGAGGGTCATCCGCGCGCGGCGCGGTGAGCCAGCACGGCGAGGGGAAGCACTGCGTGAGCACGGTTGAGGGACGTCCGGCCGGCCAGGTCGACGAACTGCCCGACGAGGTCACCCGCGAGATCGCGATCGAACAGGCGCACGTCGAGCGCGTCTACGCCGAACTGGCGAAGGCGGGCGAGCGCGTCGGCATCGTCGAATCCGAAGGCCTCGCGCGCGGGCGCGCGAGCCGTTCCGGCGACATGCGCGACGAGGAGAAGGCCGGCCTGTTCGAGCGCGACGCGCTCATGTTCTCCGCCGGCAAGCGACGCGCGACACTCGAGCAGCAGTTCGAGGGCCTCGTCTTCGGGCGCCTCGACCTCGACCACGCGATGACGGCGGGTGCGGGCGCGACCGACGCGACGGGCACCGAGGCGGCCGGCGGGTTCGTCTCCACCGGCTCGGGTGACGACCTCGAGGTGCGCTACATCGGTCGCCTGGGCGTGCGTGACGACGAGTACGAACCACTCGTCATCGACTGGCGCGCGCCGGCGGCATCACCGTTCTACCGCGCGACGCCCGTCGCCCCGGAGAAGGTCGTGCGCCGCCGCGTGCTGCGCTGCCGTGACGCTCGCGTCCTCGGCGTCGAGGACGACCTCATGACGGTGGAGGCGCCGGAGGGCATGACGGTCGTCGGTGACGGCGCGCTCATGGCCGCCCTGACGCGCTCGCGCGGGGCGCGGATGCGCGACATCGTGGCGACGATCCAGCGCCACCAGGACGAGGCGATCCGCGCCGACGCGCGCGGCGTCACCCTCATCACGGGTGGGCCGGGCACGGGCAAGACCGTCGTCGCGCTGCACCGCGCGGCCTACCTGCTCTACTCGGATCGGCGCCGATTCGAGTCGGGCGGCATCCTCGTCGTCGGCCCGTCGGCCGCCTACACCGCTTACATCGAGCGCGTCCTGCCGTCGCTCGGCGAGGATTCGGTGGCGCTGCGCGCGCTCGGCGACCTCGTCGGCGGGCTGACGGCGACGCGCCTCGACGCGCCGGCTGCGGCCGCCGTCAAGGGTGGGCTGCGCATCCGAAAGGTGCTCTCGCGCGCCGCGAAGGACGTCGCGCCCGACGCGGCGACGAGCCTGCGCACGATGGTCGCGGGCCTCGCCGTCCACCTCGATGAGCGCGAGCTGCGCCGCATCCGCGCGAGCCTGCTCAGCCACCACCAGCACAACAAGCTCGCCGGCAACCCCGCCGACGTCGTCGAGGCCCTCGCGGCCGCGGCGTGGCTGCAGGTGCGCGAGCACACGAACCTGGAGCGCACCGAGTTCGTCGACCGCTTCGAGGATTCGCGCGACGTCGAGGCGTTCGTCGCCGACTGGTGGCGCCCGATCGACCCGCGTCACGTGCTGCTGTGGCTCGGTGACGCCGACCGGCTCGCGCGCTATGCACGCGGCGTGCTGAGCATTGGTGAGCAGGCGGAACTCGTCGCGTCGATCGCCGTCGCGGTCGAGCGCGGCGAGTGGTCCGTGGCCGACGTTGCGCTCGTCGACGACCTGCTCGCCCGCCTCGCCGAGGTGCCCGAGGCCGCCCGCGAGGAGCGTGGTTTCTACGAGATCGAGGAGTTCGACAACCTCACCGACTACGGCGTCCACGAGGTCGAGGTGACCGGATCGCGCCGTCAGGGCGGCGAGGTCGGCTTCGAGGTAACGCCCGCCGACGCCCGCGAGCGGCTGCTCGCCGGGCGCCTCACGCGCGCCGAGGAATACAGTCACGTCCTCGTCGACGAGGCGCAGGACCTGTCGCCGATGCAGTGGCGCGCCGTCGGTCGGCGCGGAAAGTTCGCGTCGTGGACCGTCGTCGGCGACCTCGCGCAGGCGTCGTGGCCCGACCTCGACGAAGCCGCCGAGGCACGCGAGGAGGCCTTCGGGACGAAGAAGCGTCAGAGCTTCCACATGACGACGAACTACCGCAACGCGCGCGAGATCTTCGACTTCGCGGCCGACCTCATCCGACGCTACGTGCCCGACGCCGACATCCCCGACGCCGTGCGCGAGACCGGCATTCACCCCGTCTCGATCGACGTGAGCCGCGACGACGTCATCGCCCGCGCCCGCGAAGCCGTCACCGACCTGCTCGAGCAGGTCGACGGCAGCGTCGCCGTCATCGCGCCCGCGGCGTGGCGGCAGGCGCTGGCTGAGCTCGACGGCGCAGCGGGCCGCGTCGTCGTCATCGACCCGATGTCGACGAAGGGCCTCGAGTACGACGCGACGCTCGTCGTCGACCCCGATGAGATCACCGCCGAGTCACCTGGCGGCGCGCGCGTTCTCTATGTTGTGCTGACTCGTGCCGCGCACCGCATGACGGTGCTCGACGTGCGCTGACGCGAGACATGAGTGACGACGGAGCGAGGACGACATGACCCACACCCCTGACGCCGCGCTGCCGGCGAGTGACGGCCCCGACGGCGGCGCGAACGCGAGCCCGACCGCGGGCGACGGCGGTCTGCACGGCTCGGTCGCGGGCACGTCCGACGCGGTGCTCGGCGCGTACCGACGCAGCATCGACAACATCGACGCGGCGATCATCCACATGCTCGCCGAACGCTTCCGCATCACGCAGGCCGTCGGCGAGTACAAGGCGACGCACGAGCTGCCGCCCGCCGACCCGTCGCGCGAGGAGCGTCAGGTCGCCCGCTTGCGCGGCCTCGCCGCCGAATCGGGCCTCGACCCCGAGTTCAGCGAGAAGTTCCTGCGCTTCGTCATCGACGAGGTCATCCACCACCACCTGCAGGCGGCGTCCGACGCGTCCTGACGTCGGCGGTTCGCGTGTGCGTCAGCCGAACAACGCCACCGTCTGACGACTGATGGCGACGAGGGCGCCGCTCGCGGGGTCGTAGATGCGCGCCCCCGAGTGGGCGTAGCCGTCGTGGGCGGCGTCCGTCGTGACGTCGTACCACCACGTCGTCGCCGGGTCGGACGAGACGGGCGCGGTGAACTCGAGCGTCCACGTCATCGTCGACATCGGGGCCGGCGAGTGCAGCATCTGCCCCGCTGCCGGCGGCCACGCGTCGATGAGCGTGACGAGGTGCGCGACGCCGAAGTCGTCGGTCAGCTCGCGGAATCGCATGTAGCCGGTGAGGTCACCGTCAGTAGCTGCGGAGAACGGCAGCACCCCGCTGGCCGGGCGCAGGTCGACGCGTGCGATGAACTCGGGCGTGAACGGCTCGATGTACGGAATGGCCTCGAGCATCTCGAACGCCGGGCGCGTGCCTGCGTCGAAGGTCGGATCGAGCGCCACCTTCGAGTCGCGTTGCGCACCGAACGTCAGCAGGGCGATGGCGCGGACGGTGCTCTCGCCGGAATCGTCCGGCTGCACGAGGCGCGCCTCGACCTGTGTCGCCGACTTGCCCTGCCGCAGCACCTCGACGCGCACCTCGGCCGGGCCGGCGGAGGCCGGTGCGACGAAGTTGACGGTGAGCGAACGCAGCGACGTCGGATCCGCGGCCAGCTCACCGAGCACGCGGGCGACGAGGACGCCTGCGACGACGCCACCGAACGTCGCCCGACCCTGCCCCCAGCCCGCCGGAATCGTGACGGCGTGCTGCCGCGCGGCGGCGGCGAGCAGGACGTCGATGTCGTGCCGGTTCTGTTCGCCCGGCGTGTTCGAGGTGGTGGTGTCGCTCATGACGCCATCGTAGGAGTCGATTGGCCTTGTGTGGGCTGAGTCATACCGGCGAGTAATCCAGGGGGTGGCGGGGCGTGGCCGGGCCCTTCCCACCCACGGCGCGCGCCTGCATCGGCCGGCGTCGAGCAGGGTGGCCACCAGGCCGACGTGGTGCGCTGCGGTCAGGTCAGTCGTTCGCCATGCGCCACCCTGCGGCGATGGCCTCGGCCGCGGAGCAGAACATGCGCTCCCCCTTGCTCGGCGTGATGACGGTCTTGTCGTACGTCGCCGAACCGGGCGCGTGCGCGATCTTGGCGCCCTTCGAGTTGATGTTGCCCTTGATCGCGCACGCTCCGCCGGTCGAGCCGGCACCGGCCGGCGACGATGGAGCGGCTGGCGCGACGGGCGTCGAGGGTGCCGGCGCAGCTGACGTCGACGCAGCAGCGCTCGAGCCTGCGTCATCCTGGTGAAAACCGTTGCACGGCGGGCCCCACGTGCCGCGGTGGGCGTTCTTCGCCTGGTTCTGTGCCGCGAGATATTCGAGGCGATGCTCGTACGGCCCGTCGTAGGTCTCCTCACGCCCGTAGCCGCCCTCGATCTGCGCGAGCGCGACGTTCGTCGTCCCGCCGACGAAGACGTGACGCAGCAGGCGGCCGTACTTGTCGCGATCGCCCTGCGACGAGTCCGCCGCGAGCTGCACCTGCTTGCTCTGCACGAGCGACTGCATGTGACTGCTCGCCTCCTTGCCGAAGCACTGCACGGGCGTGTTCGGCTTGCGCGTCTCGGGGGTGTCGAGGCCGATGATGCGGATCTTCTCGCGCTTTCCGTCGATACGGACGGCGATGGTGTCGCCGTCGATGACGCCGACGACGTCGTACACCGCTCCCGAACCCGTCCCGGCGCCCTGCCCGCGCGTGTCGCCGCCCTTCGCGGAACTCGACGCGGCGTCGGACGCCGGTTTCGTCGATGTCGAGCCACTGTCGGCAGGCCTGGGCCCTGACGCTGACGCGCGCGACGAGCCCGACGCCGAGGGCGCCGGCTGCGTGCCGTTCGACGAGGACGCCGTGGGCGACGCGCTCGTCGCCGAGTGCGATGCGTCCGACGAGGTGCCGCAGGCCGCGGTGCCCGCGAGGAGCGCAGCCGCGCCCAGGCTCGTCACGGCTCCGCGGATCGTCGTCATCGTCGTCACGCGCGTCAGCGTAGACGTCGGCACCGACAACGCGGCCCGATCGGGGCGGAGACGCCCGTCACTGCGGCGTTCGCTGACCCGATCACCGACCCCGCCCGGCTCGACGAATGTGGCCGAGAATCGCCGATGTGGACGGGGGTCGGCCGTCAGGGGGTGACGAGTTCGCGCAGGCGCTGCGGGCCGACGGCGAGCAGCAGCGTCGGAAGACGCGGGCCGGTCTCCTTGTCGATGAGCAGTGTGTAGAGCAGCTTGAAGAACTCGCGCTGGCTCGCGCCGAGGGCTGCGGCCGTCTCCGGGTCGGCCTTGCGGTCGGGTCGGAAGTCGGCACCCTTGCCGATCTGCACCTTCGGCACACCGTAGACCTGCGTCGTCAGCCCGTCGAGCGACCACGCGTCCTCGATGCGCGGCAGCCCCTGCTCGCCCGGTACGTCGAGGCCGTCGAGCAGGATGCGCAGGGCGGTCTTCTGCTCGTCGCTGGCGGCTGCGAGGGCGTCGGCGTTCTTCGTCTCCCGCACGACCGTGCGTTCGTCGTCGGGCATGTAGCGCGCGACCCAGTTCTCGACGTTCGTCAGGCGCGGGCGCAGCGCGTCGAGGCTCGACGGGGGGTTCGCCGGGTCGAGCGTGCCGACAATGCGCAGCGTCTGCGTCTCGTCACCCGTCGTGATGTCGCTGATGCTCGCGAGGGTGCGGTAGGCGACCGGGTACTCGGTCGCGGGCAGCACCTTCTCAGCCGTCGTCGACGCGCGCACGTAGGCGGCGACGTCGCCCGGCTGGCCCTTGTCGGCGGCGACCTTCGCGACGAGCGCGTCCCACTCGTCGTACATGCGCTGCACGTCGGAGTCGAACGCGACGGTGAAGCTCTGGTTCGGCTTCTTGCGCGCGTAAAGCCAGCGCAGCAGGGCCGGTTCCATGATGCCGAGCGCGTCCTTCGGGGTCGGCACGCCACCCTTGCTCGAGCTCATCTTCGCCATGCCCTTGATGCCGACGAACGCGTACATCGGGCCGAGCGGGCGCTCCCACCCGAAGATCGGAGCGACGTCCTTGCCGACGACGAAGCTCGAACCGGGGCTCTGGTGATCGACGCCCGACGGCTCGAAGACGACCTTCTCGACCGACCAGCGCATCGGCCAGTCGATCTTCCACACGAGCTTGCCGTTGCGGTGCTCACGCAGGTCGACGGTCTCGGTGTGCCCGCAGCGGCACGTGTACGTGAGGTCGTGCGTGGCGTCGTCATAGGCGGTGACGGTGGTGAAGTCGGTGCCGCACGCCGAGCAGTACGGCTTGTACGGGTAGTAACCGGACGCGCTGCCGCCGTCGTCCTCGGCTGCTGCCCCGGAACCGGCCTCCGCCTCGGCGGCTGCCGCCTGCTCCTCCTCGGACAACACGGGCGCCTTCTTGCCGCCCTTGACGGGCTTGCCGCTGCCGGCGGCGTCGCCGTCAGGCTTCGGCAGGGTGCGGTAGCGCGCGAGGATGGCGTCGAGTTCGTCGCGCTTGCTCATCGCGAAGAGGATCTGATCCGTGTAGGCGCCCGCGCCGTACTGTTCGCTCTGGCTGATGCCTCGGTAGACGACTCCGAGCGCGGCGAGGCCCTCCTCGAACTGGGCGCGGAAGTGCTCGGCCCAGCTGCTCGCCGAACTGCCCTTCGGCGCGGGCACGCGCGTCAGCGGCATGCCGATGTACTGCTCGTACGAGGCGTCGACGCCCTCGACGTTCGGCACCTTGCGGTAGCGGTCGAAGTCGTCCCAGCTGATGATGTGCTCACACTCGATGCCGCGGCGACGGATCTCGTCGGCGACGAGGTGCGGCGTCATGACCTCGCGCAGGTTGCCCAGGTGCACCGGGCCCGAGGGGCTGATGCCGGAGGCGACAACGACCTTCGTGCCACGCTTCTCGGCTTCGGCGATCGTCTCGTCGGCAAGTCGCGAAACCCAGTCGGCGTCAGGAGGCAGCACAGTCGTCATGGCGCCATTTTAGGGGCGTGCACGCCGTGCTCGGAACCACGGACCGCGGCCGTCACGCCGCCGCGAATCGCGTGGGGTCGAATAGGTCGACGGCGTGCGGCGTGTGGCCACCGAGCGCGAGATCGGCGAGGATCTCGCCCACCACGGGGACGAACTTGAAGCCGTGCCCCGAGAAGCCGCACGCGACGACGACGTTGTCGTACGCGGGGTGCATGCCGATGACGAAGTGCTCGTCTGGTGTCGTCGAGTACATGCAGGCCTTGGCGTCCGACGCGGGCGAATGCGCCAGCGCCGGCAGGGTGAGCGCGAGGCGCTCGCGCATCCGTTCGTCCTCCCACGCCTCGACATCACGCGCGATCGTCTCGGGATCACACTCGGCCCCCATTCGGAAGAACGCCACCTTGGCGCCTCCATCCGGCCCGTCGATGGCCGGAAAGCCGTAGATCTGGGCCGCATCGGCCCGCTCGTGGATGTAGATCGGCCCCGCGGCGAAACTCGCGTACGCAGCACCGGTGGGGAACCAATGCATCACCTGTCGCTCGATCGTGATCGGCACCTCGAGTTCCTCGAGCAGACGGGGCGCCCAGGCGCCAGGGCACACGACGAGACGATCCCCGCGCAGCTCACCCTCCGATGTCCGCACCGTCACGCCCGAGGGATTGCTCGACCAGTCGAGCACCCGAACGCCGAAGCGTAGATCGGCACCCGCGGCGAAGGCACGGGCGAGGTGAGCACGCACGGTGTTCTCGGGCCGGGCGAAGCCCGCGGCGGCCTCGAAGAGCCCGACCTCGTGGTCGGCCGGGGTGAAGTGCGGAAAACGCCGGCGGATCTCGGCCGCATCGAGGACCTCATGGGGCAGGTCCCACTGCTGGGAGGCAAGCAGGCTGCCGGAGAACGTGAGCGAGTCGGGATCGCCTGCGTAAAGGCCGCCGGTGAGCGTCCGGACGGGCTCATCGGCCGAGGCCTCGAGGTCGTCCCACAGCTCGTAGGCGCGCAGGAGCAGCGGAACGTAGGCGGGATCCTCGAAGTAGGACTGCCGGATGATGCGCGAGCCGCCATGGCTCGAGCCCATGGCATGGGCGGGTTCGAACCGCTCGAGGCCGATGACCTGCGCACCGCGGCGCGCGAGATGTGCCGCGGCAGCCGACCCCATGCCGCCCAGACCGATGACGATGACCGTCTCCATGCCTATTCCTCTCAACCGAGTTGCCCCGACGCGTACGTCGCGGTCACGTGCCGCCAGCATGCCACTGTGGAACCGCCTGCAGGGTAAGCAGATGCCTAAGCAACCAAGACGTAACGTCGGGCCGGTTGACGTCACCTCCGCGTTACATCGATGACACGGCAGCCGACCTCAGGCACGTCAGTGTGGGAAGCAACCGAGTTGCTGAAACAGCATCACCGTGATGCTCTGCGCGAAAGGCACACCGATGGCCACTCCACCTGACACCATCTCCACCACCCTCCCGGGGTCCACCGCGATGCGTCGACGCGTCATCGCCGGCTCCTTCGTCGGCAATTTCGTCGAGTGGTTCGACTACGCGGTCTACGGCTACTTCGCACATGAGATATCGGGGGCCTTCTTCCCGAACGACACTCCTCGAACGGCCCTCGTGAAGACGTTCGCGCTGTTCGCGCTGTCGTTTCTCTGCCGCCCCATCGGAGGTGTCGTCTGGGGCCACATCGGCGACCGCATCGGGCGACGCTCGGCACTCGCCGCGTCGATCCTGCTCATGTCGGGCGCCTCCTTTCTCATCGCGCTCCTGCCCACGTATCACGCCGTCGGCATCCTCGCGCCCGTCCTCCTGCTCGTGCTGCGCCTCGTCCAGGGTTTCTCCGCTGCCGGCGAGTACGCCGGAGCGAGCGCATACCTGACGGAGTACGCCCCCGCATCACGGCGCGGCCTCACCGGTGCCGTGGTACCCGCTTCGACCGCGTCCGGCCTGCTCGTGGGGTCGCTCATCGCCGCGGGGATGAGCGCGTGGATGCCGGCGTCGGACCTCGCCTCCTGGGGATGGCGGCTGCCGTTCGCCCTGGCGCTGCCTCTCGGCCTCGTCGGATTGACGATCCGCCGTCGCCTCGACGACAGCCCCGAGTTCCTCGCTGCCCGTGAGAACACGCCGGCCTCCGAGGCCGCGCCGATCGCCCTCGTCCTGCGCGAGCGCCGCGCCCTCGTCGTCACTTTTGCCGCGGCCCTGCTCAACGCCGTTGGGTTCTACGTCGTCCTGTCCTACCTGCCCACCTACCTCAGCACCGAGCTCGACCTCGATCAGACTCTTTCGTTCGTCGCCGCCACGATCGCGCTCGGCTGCTACATCGCCCTCGTCCTCGGCGCCGGGGCACTGTCGGATCGCTACGGCCGCAAGCCGCTCATGTACGCAGCCAGCACCCTGTTCATCGTCGGCTCCGTCCCTGCCTTCGTCGCCCTCGGATCGGGCAGCTTCGCCGTCATCGTGCTCGTGCAGATCCTGCTCGGCGGGGTGCTCGCACTCAACGACGGAGTACTGCCCTCCTTCCTCGCCGAGCAGTTCACCACCCGAACGCGCTTCACCGGTTTCGCCCTGACGTTCAACCTCGCGAACGCGCTTTTCGGCGGCACCGCACCGATGATCGCGACGTGGCTCGTCGGCCGCACGCACTGGACCATCGCACCGGCCGTCTACCTCGTCGCGGTCGCCGTGGTCACGCTGGTCGCCGTCGCCTTTGCCCGGGAGACCGCCGGCAAGCCCCTCGCCCGCGATTGACACCCGCCCTCGCACGAACCCGATCTCACCTCTGACCCACCTGGAAGGAACCAACCATGACCACGAACACGACCTCCGGATCGCCCACGACTCCCCCGGTCGACGCCACAGCCCACGCCCTGGAGACGTTTCGCTCCGATCGCCTGCGCACGGTGCACAACGGCACCAAGGTCCCGCTGACGTTCTCCGCCGGCGAGTTCGAACGTCGGCTCGCGGGGCTGCGATCGACGATGACACAGCTTGGTGTGGACGCCGTCGTCCTCACCTCGATGCAGGCGATCAAGTACTACTCCGACTTCCTCTACACCTCGTTCGGTCGTGGTTACGCTCTGGTCGTCACGCACGAGACGAGCACGACCGTCTCGGCCGGGATCGATGCCGGGATGCCATGGCGACGCAGCCACGGGGATAACGTCGTCTACACCGACTGGGAACGCACCAACCCCGAACACGCCGTCGCCACCCTCCTGGAGACCGCACACGTCGCGCGCGGCGTCCTCGGATTCGAGTACGACCACCTCACGCTCCATCGCCGAGATCAGTTCGCTGCCGCTCTGCCCGGGGCGCGCATGATCGACATCGGCCAGGCAGTCATGCGTCAGCGGATGATCAAGTCCGCCGAGGAGATCGCCCTCATCACCGAGGCTGCCCGCATCGCGGATCTCGGAGCGGCTGCGATCCGCGACGCGCTCGACGGCATGCCCGCCGGAGGTTCGAGCGAGTACGAGATCGCCCTGGCCGGCACCGAGGAGATGGTGCGTCGCATCGCGTCGTCCTTCCCGGACAGTGAGTTGCGGGACACGTGGGTGTGGTTCCAGTCGGGCCTCAACACCGACGGCGCCCACAACTGGCCCACGACCCGGCGCGTGCAGCCCGGCGACCTGCTCAGCCTCAACTGCTTCCCCATGGTTTCCGGGTACTACGTCGCCCTCGAACGGACGATGTTCTACGGCGAGCCTGACGACGCGACCCTGGCGCTGTGGGAATCGCTCGTGACGGTGCACGAACGCGGCCTGGAGCTCATCCGCCCCGGCGCACGATGCCGCGACATCGCCGACGAGCTGAACGGGTTGATGGCCGAACTCGGCATCCTGCCGCTGCGCACCTTCGGCTACGGCCACTCGTTCGGGGTGCTCTCCCACTACTACGGGCGCGAAGCGGGCCTCGAACTGCGCGAGGACATCGACACGGTGCTCGAACCGGGCATGGTCGTGAGCATGGAACCGATGATCACGGTGCTCGACGGCAACCCCGGTGCCGGCGGCTATCGTGAGCACGACATCCTCGTCATCACCGCAGACGGGGCGACCAACATCACCGGCTACCCCTACGGGCCCGCCCACAACATCGTGCCCGCGCGTCACTGACACGTGCGCCACTGCGACGTGGGGGCCGGTGAGGTGCGCGGACGGCCGGCCCCCACGCCATCACGCCGAGGAGGACCATGACGACCGAGAGCTCGGGCTTTCCCGCCCTGCGCAACGGGCTGGACGTGCTGCGCGCCTTCGATGCCGGCCACGACCGGCTCGGCGTCGTCGAGCTCGCCGAACGTACTGGCCTGCACAAGAGCACGGTCTCGCGCCTGCTCGTCGCCCTCGAGGACGAGGGCCTCGTGGAGCGGGACGAGCAGAGCCGCAAGTACTCCCTCGGGCTCGGCCTCGTCCTGCTCGCCGGGCCGCTGCTCGGATCGCTCGACGTTGGGCACGCCGCCCGTCGCCCCCTGCGCCATCTACGAGACGTCACGGGCGAGTCAGCCGCGCTCGTACGATGGACGGGCCAGGAGGCCGTCGTCATCGAACAGGTGGCGAGCCGGCACGACATCGCACACGTCACGCCGGTCGGTGCGCGCTACGCGACGGCATTGAGCGCATGCGTGCAGGTGTTCCTCGCGGACCAGCCGCCGACGCGCGTCGACGCGCGGATCACTGCGGGCACCATCGACCTGCCCGGGGCGGACGACGGGGCGCTCGAGGGGCTCCACGCCCTGCTCGAGGAGGGTCATGACACGGGCGTCTTCATCAACGATCGGCGAACGTCTGCCGACGTCATCGGCCTCGCAGCGCCGGTGCACGACCATCGCGGAGATCTCGCCGCCGCCGTCCTGCTCGCGGCGCCCGCCCATCGAGTCGGCGCGGACGGCATCGGCCTGCTCGCTCGCGCCACCCGCGAAGCTGCCGAGCAGACGTCACGAGCGCTGGGGTACGTCGCCTCTCCTCGCCCGGACGGGTCCGTGCACCTGCCCCCGCATGAGGGCGGGTAACTCATGGGTAGGCGGGTAAGGACCCGGCTATCTGTGAGTTACTCACCATCTTGGGGCCGGCTGCTCGTGCACCGACACGGACGCCGGGCTCGTCAGAGCTTCGCGAGCCACTTCTCGTGGGAACCGTCGAACGGTGCGACGCCGTCACGCACCATCGTCATGACGGTGTCGGCAGCCTCACGCGCCGCCGTCACGAGTCGCGGCGGGTAGCTCATCTCGCGGGCGTGCCGCTCGAACTCGTCCTCGTCGTCGATGCCGAGGTCACCGTTCGTGCGCTTGACGACGTCGAGGTCGAGGTCGAGCGTGAACGCCTCACCCTGGTTGACGGTCGTCGGCGTCGTGATGTCGACGTAGACGTCGATGTCATGGTCCTTGCCGCCCGGAGCGGTGTTGAAGGTGGCCACCCACCAGGCGTCGTCGGGAACGAGGACGACGAAGTCGCCGTGCGCTGCGAACTCGAGCCCGGGTCGTGCCACACGGGTGCCACCCGTCACCCCAAGCCACAGCCCCTGTGCGTCACGGCCGAGCACGACGGCGTCGAACCCCCAGTGCTCGTCACCGTTGTACTTGCCGAACTGCAGTCGGATCGCTTCCCTCGCCACACACCCAGCCTACCGGCGGCCCGCCGGCGCCAGGACGCACACGAACGCGCCGCAGGGGTCGACTCGTCAGCGAGTCGGCCCCTGCGGCGAGAGATGGGAGAGTCAGTCGTTCAACAGATCGTGGCGGACGATGACCTCGTCACGACCCGGGCCGACGCCGATGACGCTGACGCGCGCGCCGATCTGCTTCTCGACGAACTCGATGTAGCGCTGCGCGTTCTCGGGCAGGTCCTCGAACGTGCGGCAACCGGTGATGTCGGCGTTCCAACCCGGCAGCATCTCGTAGATCGGCTTCGCGTGGTGGAAGTCGGTCTGGTTCTCCGGCATCTCCTCGACGCGCTCGCCGTCGATGTCGTACGCGACGCAGACGGGGATCTCGTCGAAGGAGTCGAGGTTGTCGAGCTTCGTGACGACGAAGTCGGTGACGCCGTTGACGCGTGTCGCATAGCGCCCGATGACGGTGTCGAGCCAGCCGATGCGGCGCGGGCGCCCCGTCGTCGTGCCGAACTCGCCGCCGATCTCGCGCAGGCGGTCGCCGACCTCGTCGTGCAGCTCCGTCGGGAACGGGCCCTCGCCGACGCGCGTCGTGAACGCCTTGAGGATGGCGATGACGCGGTCGACGCGCGTCGGCGGGATGCCCGCACCGGTGCAGGCGCCCGCCGAGATCGCGTTCGAACTCGTCACGTACGGGTAGGTGCCGTGGTCGACGTCGAGCAGCGTCGCCTGACCGGCCTCGCACAGCACGACCTCGTCGGCGTCGAGCGCCTTGCTCAGCAGCAGCGACGTGTCCTTCACCATCGGGCGCAGCCGCTCGACGTACTGCAGCAGATCCTCGACGACCTCGTCGACCTCGATCGCGCGACGGTTGTACGTCTTCACCAGCAGCTGGTTCTTCGTCTCGAGCGCCGCCTCGACCTTCTGTCGCAGGATCGACTCGTCGAAAAGGTCCTGCACACGGATGCCGATGCGGTTCATCTTGTCGGCGTACGTCGGGCCGATGCCGCGCCCGGTCGTGCCGATCTTGCGGTTGCCGAGGAAGCGCTCGGAGACCTGGTCGATCACCTTGTTGTAGCGCGGGATGAGGTGCGCGTTCGAGGAGATGACGAGCTTGCTCGTGTCGAGACCACGCGCCTCGAGGGCGTCGATCTCCTCGAACAGCACGCCGAGGTCGACGACGACACCGTTCGCGATGACGGGCGTGACACCCGGCGTCAGGATGCCCGACGGCAACAGGTGCAGCGCGTACTTCTCACCGTCGATGACGACCGTGTGCCCGGCGTTGTTGCCGCCGTTGAACTTCACGACGTAGTCGATTCGGCTTCCGAGAAGGTCGGTGGCCTTGCCCTTGCCTTCGTCGCCCCACTGGGCGCCGACGAGAACGATTGCCGGCATCGGTATCAACTGCCTTTGCGTAGCTGGTGGGCTGACGCCGCTCCCCCGCCACGCTCGACCCCCGGCGCGCGGCGGCCTCGAGCGACGAACCGGGCGTCAACTCTTACCGCCCAAGGTTACCCGCTGGCACGCATCCGTCGCGGTCGTCGTCAGCAGGCGAGCCGATGCGTCGCCCGCCGAGCACCACCGGACGCCCCTCATCGAGTGCCTGGTCAGCCCTCGAAGCCGGTGAGGCCACGTTCGGTGAGCTTCACCGCGAGCTGGAAGCGCGTCTCGACGCCGCACTCCTCCATGAGCGCCGCGACGCGGCGTCGCACCGTCCGCAGGCTGACGCCGAGCGCCCGCGCGATCGCCTCGTCCTTCAACCCGGCCTGCATGAGCTCGACGAGACGCTCCGACGTCGGTTCCGCGCCGTCGTCGACGCCGGAGGCCGCCGCCCACATCCGGTCGAACAACTCGACGAACGCGCGCACGACGACGGCGTCGCGCAGCACGACGTACCGCCCACCCTCGCCGCCCCAATCGGTGTTGGCGATGACGGCATCCGTTCCGTAGCAGACGAACTCGTTCGGGATGTGCGTCGCGAGGCGCTGCTCCTCGCCCAGGTTCGCCCACTCGACGACGTCGAGGCTGCGCGTGCTCGCGGCGTCGAACTCGTGCAGGCCACGCAGCAGGCGCCCGTCGGCGACGAGGCGCGCGAGCACCGGCTGCTCCCCGGCGCTGACGGCGAGTGCGTCGGTGTGCGTGAACCGGATCGGGCCCGAGGTCGATGCCGCCAGGTGGTCCATGACGTCACCGAGCCCGTCGATCTCGACGTACTCGCGACCCGCCTCGGCGGTGTCGGCCTGCTCCTGGCCTGCACGATGGTCGCCGGCGAAACCATCGATGGCGTCGCGCAGGCGGGCGAGGTCGCGACGTCGCTCGGCGTGGCGCGCCTCCTCGGCCGACAGGACGCGTTCGAGCCCGGCGCGCGGATGATCGGCGGAAGGGCGGCCGTCCTCGGTGATGCGCACGAGACGCAGCGCGCGCAACTGTTCAGCCGCTGCCTCGACGTCACCGACGGGCGTGTTGAGCCGCGAGGCGTACACACCGAACGGTCGCGCCTGGTCACGCAGCACCTGGCGGTAGAGCTGTTCGGCGAGGTCGTCGATGCCGAGGACGGCGAGAGGATTCACGCCGTCAGGCTAACGCGCCGTGGCCGCCAGATGACATGCGACGGGGGTGTGGCCCCTCCCGGCCACACCCCCGTCGCGCCCGCCCTGTTCCAGGCGGCGGACGACGCCCGACTCCCCGTTCGCTCATCCCCCAGAGATACCGGGCGCCGACAGCCGCGCCCCGAGAGGCACGACGATTCGACGCACCGGGTGCGAGCGCTCCCTGATCGGGCATCGTCACATCTGAGACGCGGCGATCAGGAGATCGGTTCCCTCACGCCGACATCATTTTCGGACGCGGCGCTCGAGCGCGTCTCAGACGCCCAACTCACGCGCCGCGGTGGCCGAGGAGTCGCGCAGGAAGTCGGCGCAGCGTCGCTGCTCGTCGACCTCACCGATCTCGCCGGCGGCCTTGCTCAGCGCGGCGAGTGCGCGCAGGAAACCGCGGTTCGGCTCGTGCTCCCACGGAACGGGCCCCTGGCCCTTCCACCCGGCGCGGCGCAGGGAATCGAGGCCGCGGTGGTAGCCGGTGCGCGCGTAGGCGTACGCCTCGACGGTCTCGCCGTCACCCAGCGCGTCCTCGGCGAGCGTCGCCCACACGAGCGAACTCGCCGGGTACATGCGGGCCACGTCGCGGGCGTGGACGCCGAGGTCGAGCTTCTCGGCTGCGGGGTCGACGTCGAGCTTGGTCTCCGGAATGGCAAGAAGGTTGTCCATGCCGCCATTGAAGCATCGACACCCGACAACCCCGCCGCGACGGGCTGGCAACACCCACGTCGCACCCCTCACGCCGCCGACCGACTCCACCGAGTTTCACGTCAGGACCAACGTCCCAGCCCCTTTCACCGCTCGTGCCGCACGACGAGAATGGAGGCATGACCTTCCACGTCAGCACCGCGACCCCCTGGCAGCCCTCCCCCGGAACCGAGCTCACCGACGCGACTCTCGAGACGATCCACCGTTGGTGGCGCGCCGCCAACTACCTGTCGGTCGGGCAGATCTACCTGCTCGACAACCCCCTGCTGCGCGAGCCGCTCACGCGCGACAACGTCAAGCATCGCCTGCTCGGGCACTGGGGTACCACGCCCGGGCTCAACTTCCTCTACGCCCACCTCAACCGCGTCATCGCCGAGCGCTCTCAGCCGACGATCTACGTCACCGGCCCCGGCCACGGCGGCCCCGGCATGGTCGCCAACACCTACCTCGAGGGCACGTACTCGCAGATCTACCCGAACGTCGGGCTCGACGAGGCGGGCCTGCGCCGGCTCGTGAAGCAGTTCAGCTTCCCCGGCGGCATCCCGTCGCACGCGGCACCCGAGACGCCCGGCTCGATCCACGAGGGCGGAGAGCTGGGTTACGCCCTCAGCCACGCCTACGGCGCCGTCTTCGACAACCCCGAACTGCTCGCGTTCACCGTCATCGGTGACGGCGAGGCGGAGACGGGGCCGCTCGCGACGTCGTGGCACTCGAACAAGTTCGTCAACCCTGTCACCGACGGCGTCGTCCTGCCCGTGCTGCACCTCAACGGCTACAAGATCGCGAACCCGACGGTGCTCGCCCGCATCAGCGACGAGGAGCTCGACGCCCTCATGCGCGGCTACGGCCACACGCCGTACGTGTTCGAGGCGGGCTTAGACGGCGAGGATCCGATCTCGATCCACCGCCGTTTCGCGACGCTGCTCGACGAGGTGTTCGACCACATCGCCCGCATCAAGGCCGAGGCCGCCGAAGCCGGCGCCGAGAACGCCGAGCGTCCGCGCTGGCCGATGATCGTCTTCCGCACGCCGAAGGGTTGGACGGGCCCGAAGACGATCGACGGCAAGGTCGCCGAGGGTCACTGGCGCAGCCACCAGGTGCCGCTCGCCAACGCCCGCGACACCGACGAACACCTCCACGACCTCGACGCGTGGCTACGCAGCTACCGCCCCGACGAGCTGTTCGACGAGGCCGGGCGCCCGGCCGACGACATCCTGGCCCTCGCCCCCGACGGCGAGCTGCGCATGGGCGCGACGCCCTACGCCAACGGTGGCGAACTGCGCGTCGCTCTCGAACTGCCCGACTTCCGTGACTTCGCCGTCGACGCTGGCAGCGACGACGAGCGCGGCACGGCGGTCGCCGAGTCGACGCGGGTGCTCGGCGAGTGGCTGCGCGCCGTCGCCGCCGCGAACCCGGAGAACTTCCGCATCTTCGGGCCGGACGAGACCGCGTCGAACCGACTGCAGGCCGTCTACGAGACGACGAACAAGCAATGGATGGGCGCGTACGAGCCCAACGACGCCGAAGACCCGATGGGCCGCGTCGGTCAGGTCATGGAGATGCTGTCCGAGCATCAGTGCCAGGGCTGGCTCGAGGGCTACCTGCTCACCGGGCGCCACGGGCTCATGTCGAGCTACGAGGCGTTCATCCACATCGTCGACTCGATGTTCAACCAGCACGCCAAGTGGCTCAAGGTGACGAACGAGATCGGCTGGCGCCGGCCCATCTCGTCGCTCAACTACCTGCTGAGCTCGCACGTGTGGCGTCAGGATCACAACGGTTTCAGCCACCAGGATCCCGGTTTCATCGACCACGTCGTCAACAAGAAGAGTGACGTCATCCGCGTCTACCTGCCTGCCGACGCGAACACGCTGTTGTCTACGTTCGACCACGTCCTGCGCACCGAGCAGTACGTCAACGTCGTCGTCGCGGGCAAGCAGCCCAACCCCGTCTGGCTGACGATGGACGAGGCCGTCCGGCACTGCGCTCGCGGCCTGGGCATCTGGGAGTGGGCCGGCACCGAGGTCGCCGGTGAGGAGCCCGACGTCGTGCTCGCCTGCGCGGGCGACATCCCGACGATCGAGGTGCTCGCCGCGGCGAAGATCCTGCGCGAACGCGTGCCGGGGCTGAAGGTGCGCGTCGTCAACGTCGTCGACCTCATGCGCCTGCAGGCCGAGAAGGAGCACCCGCACGGCCTGAGCGACCGCGAGTTCGACACGATCTTCACGCCAGACAAGCCGATCGTGTTCGCTTACCACGGCTACCCGTGGCTCATCCACCGCCTCACCTACGGGCGCACTGGGCACAGCAACCTGCACGTGCGCGGGTTCATCGAGGAGGGCACAACGACGACGCCGTTCGACATGGTGATGCGCAACGACCTCGACCGCTTCCACCTCGTCATCGACGTCCTCGACCGTGTACCCGACCTCGGTGCACGCTGCGCGGGCCTGCGTCAGGAGATGCAGGACCTGCGCCTCGAGGCACGCGCCTACGCCTACGAGAACGGCGAGGACCTGCCCGCCGTCGCGTCGTGGGTGTGGTCCGACGCCGGCGACACCGGCACCGAAACCGGTGGCCCGCAGCAGGACACGGGCGGCGACAACGTCTGATACCTGACACGCGAACGGCCCGCCCCGATCATTCGGGGCGGGCCGTTCGCTCAGCGGCGGGTCAGGTGATCAGGCCTTCTTGGCGGCCTTGCTCTTGCCGGCCGAACCGAGCTCGTTGCAGGCCTGGACGACACGCTGAGCCATGCCCTCCTCGGCGGCCTTGCCCCAGGCACGCGGGTCGTACAGCTTCTTGTTGCCGACCTCACCGTCGATCTTGAGGACGCCCTCGTAGTTGCCGAGCATCCAACCGGCGACGGGACGCGTGAACGCGTACTGCGTGTCGGTGTCGACGTTCATCTTGACGACGCCGTACGAGACGGCTTCGGCGATCTCCTCGGGCGAGCTGCCCGAACCGCCGTGGAAGACAAGGTGGAACGGCTTGTCCTCCGCCTCGGAGAACTTCGCCTTGACAGCGTCCTGCGCGTCCTTGAGGACGGACGGGCGCAGCTTGACGTTGCCCGGCTTGTAGACGCCGTGCACGTTGCCGAACGTCAGGGCCGTCATGTAGTAAACATCCGTGCCCGCGCCGAGCGCCTGGGCGGTCGCGATGGCGTCCTCCGGCGTCGAGTACAACTGCTCGTTGATCTCGTTGGCGACGCCGTCCTCTTCACCGCCGACGACACCGACCTCGATCTCGAGGATGATGTTCGCCTCCTTACACTTGGCGAGCAGCTCCTGGGCGATCTCGAGGTTCTCTTCGAGCGGCACGGCCGAACCGTCCCACATGTGCGACTGGAAGAACGGCTCGCCACCGTTCTTGACGTTCTCGATCGACGCCTCGAGCAACGGACGGACGAAACCGTCGAGCTTGTCCTTCGGGCAGTGGTCGGTGTGCAGGGCGATGTTGACGTCGTACTGCTTGGCGACCTCACGAGCGAACGCGGCCATGGCGAGCGCGCCCGCGACCATGTTCTTCTGCGTCGGGCCCGAGAAGTACTCGGCGCCACCGGTGGAGACCTGGATGATGCCGTCCGAACCGGCCTCGGCGAAGCCACGGATGGCGGCGTTCAGCGTCTGCGACGACGACACGTTGATGGCCGGGTACGCGAAGCCCTCCTTCTTCGCGCGATTGAGCATCTCGCGGTAGATCTCGGGGGTTGCGATGGGCATGTCATCACCTCTCGTGTTGGCACAACAATGGCGCGTTTCGGGCGCACTTCGTGAGCGGCTGGCCCGCTGCCTCCATCCTCGCACGGGGCGTCGCGCAACGGGGCGGGCGGCGGGAGTTTGCTTCGCCCGAGTTCCGGCCGCGTCAGGCGCGGGGGTGGGCGTCGCCGGCGTCCGCGTGGTTGCTTCCGATTGCGCTCCCATGGGCGTCGCCGTCGACACGCTGGCCGAACACGTGCCGTCGGATCCACGCGTGCATCGTGACGGCGGCCGCGGCGCCCGCGTTGATCGAGCGCGTCGAACCGAACTGGGCGATGTCGAGGACGGCGTCGGCGCGTTCGAGCGCGTCGGCGCTCACACCCGGGCCCTCCTGGCCGAAGAGCAGGACGCAGTGCTCGGGCAGGTCGAACGCCTCGAGCGGGACGCTGCCCGCCACGTTGTCGATGGCGATGACGGGCAGGCGCGTGGGGTGGCCGGCGGCGTCGACGGGCCCGGCCGTGGCGGCCCAGGCGAGCAGGTCGTCGACCGTGGGGTGGTGGAACTCGTGCTGGTAGCGGTCGGTCACCATCGCGCCGCGACGGTTCCAGCGCCGCCGTCCGACGATGTGAAAAGCCTTGGCGTTGAACGCGTTCGCCGTGCGGATGACGGAGCCGATGTTGAAGTCGTGCTCCCAGTTCTCGACGGCGACGTGAAACGCATGACGCGCCGTGTCGAGCTCTTCGACGATGGCGTCGTGCCGCCAGTAGCGGAAACGATCCTCGACGTTGCGGCGGTCGCCGTGCTCGAGCAGCTCGGGGTCGTAGCGCGGGTCGAGCGAGCCGTCGGGTGTGCTCGGCCAGGCGCCCTGCCACGGTCCGACGCCGACCTCGTCCGTGCCCCCAGCGTCAGCACGGCGGTGTTGTGCGTCGCCGTCGTCGATCTGTTTCGCCCCGTCCACGTCTGCCATGGCGGTCAGCGTAGGCGGGCGCGACGAGTTCACCATCGTCCGGGTGACGCGCCGTACCTCACCCGCGCGTCTCAGCGGTTTCTTATCGCCCGCCGGTAGGCTCGGCCTCGTGATGCATGCCCTCGGCCCTCAGTTCATGGATCCGAACTACCTGCTCGCCCACTTCGGCGGCGCGTTCTTCTGGATCTCGCTCGCGATCGTCTTCATCGAATGCGGGCTCCTGTTCCCGATCCTGCCCGGCGACTCGCTGCTGTTCGCGATCGGCATGTTCACCGCGACGTCTGCCACGAGCGGCTTCGACATCCCCCTCTACGTCTCGCTGCCGGCTCTGTGCGTCGCCGCGTTCGCGGGCAACGTCGTCGGCTACGAGATCGGGCGGATCGTCGGCACCCCCCTGTACGAACGCGACGGCAGGGTGCTGAAGAAGAAGTACTTCGACCAGACGAACGCGTTCTTCGACAAGCACGGCAGCAAGGCCCTCGTCATCGGACGCTTCGTGCCCATCGTCCGCACGTTCATCACCGTC
This sequence comes from Dermacoccus sp. BD5, assembly GCF_044878485.1. Taxonomy (NCBI): domain Bacteria; kingdom Bacillati; phylum Actinomycetota; class Actinomycetes; order Micrococcales; family Dermacoccaceae; genus Dermacoccus; species Dermacoccus sp. BD5. The sequence goes on from NZ_JANJER010000014.1 coordinate 38,619, forward strand.
GTCGCGGGCGCGAGCCACATGGACCGCAAACGCTTCTTCACCTGGTCGGCCATCGGTGCCGTGCTGTGGGTGCTCGTCGTGACGTTCGCCGGGTTCTTCCTCGGCCGCGCCTTCCCGAGCCTCGGCAAGAACATCGACGCCGCCATCATGGTCGTCGTCCTCGTCAGCGTGCTGCCGATGATCTTCGAGTGGGTCAAGCACCGCAAGCGCGCCAAGGCGCTCGTCAAGGAAGCCGGCGACATCGTCGACCACAACCCTGACAACTGAAACTCGTCGCGACCACGCTGACGAAGCGAGCAACGCTGCCGCATCGAGAAACGCTGACGAGCGGCGCCCGGCCCAGGCCGCGGCGCCGTTCGTGCGTGCGGTTCGTCGGACGTCGCGTCACTCCCTAGGATGAGGGCGTGGATACCCAGGCTGTTCTGACCCTGCTCCAGCAAGCCGCCGAGACCTACATCAACCCCCGTTTCGAGGCGCTCGCGTCGCACGAGGTGACCGAGAAGAACCCGGGCGACCTCGTCACCGTCGCCGACCGCGAGGCGGAGGTGTTCATCACCGCCGAACTGCAGAAGGCCTACCCTGACGCGCTGATCGTCGGCGAAGAAGCCGTCGCAGCCGACCCGAGCATCCTCGACCGCATCGAATCCGCCGACCACTGGTTCACGGTCGACCCCGTCGACGGCACGAAGAACTTCGTCCACGGCTCACCGAACCACGGCGTCATGGTCGCCGAGATGCGCGGCGGCGACATCGTCCGCAGCTGGATGTGGCAGCCGCAGCTCGGGCACGCGTACGTCGCGGAGAAGGGCAATGGCGCCTTCCTCGACGGGGTGCGCATCGAGCCGCACGTCGTCGGCGATGCCCCGAAGGGCGTGACGTCACGTCAGACGCGCGTCGGCGAATCACTCGACGGGCTGCCGCCGCTCGGGCTGTCGTGGGTGTGCTGCGCGGTCGACTACCCCCAGATCGCCTCGGGCGGCGCGGACTACATCCTGTACGTCACGACGAAGCCGTGGGACCACGCGCCCGGCGCGCTCTTCATCCGCGAGGCGGGCGGCGTCTCCGCCTACGCCGACGGCTCGCCGTACGACCCGCGCTACGAACTGACACCCAAGCCGCTGCTCGTGACGGCCGACGCCGCGCTGCACGAGCGGTTGCGGCCGTTCGTCTGATGACGCGCTGCGCTGCCTGCGTGAGTGGCGCCGATTGAGTGAGTGGCGCCGATTGAGTGGGTCGCGCTGGCTGCGTGGGGGCGTGGCCGTGTGAGCCGGCCGGCTGTCGGTTAGGAGCTTGCAACCCCACCATGCGGAATTACAGCTCCCAGCGGCGCCCCTGAGGGCCGAAAACCCGCCATGCCGGCTCGCAGCTCTGACGGGGGCATGACGAACCCGCGCCGAGCGTTGGTCAGGCAGTCTGCGTCGGTCAGGTGGTGAGCGTCGGTCAGGCGTCGCGCTTCAGGTGCTGGTAGCTCGCGATCAGTCGCTCGCGCCACCACTGCCGGCGCTCGGGGCTCGCGCGGTGACGCTCGACGCACGTCGGGTCGAGGTGGCGCGCGGCGGCGGCGCGAGCTACGTCGATCGTCCCGTCACGAGGGACGAGGGGGTCGGCGATGACGTCGCCGTCGAGCAGGTTGATCGTGCCGAGGCCGCACGCGTGATCGAGCTCGGTCAGAGCAGCCGCGAGCGCCACGCCTGCCGCCATCCCGGGGCTCGAATCGAGCGCCGAACTGACGACCATCGGGAGGCCTGTCTCGTCTGCGATGCGCAGCGCCGCGCGCACTCCCCCGAGCGGCGCGACCTTGACGATCGCGAGATCAGCGGCCTCGAGCTCGACGACGCGCATCGGGTCGTCGGCCTTGCGGATCGACTCGTCGGCGGCGATGAGAACGTCGATTCCGTTGCGCGCGAGCGTCTTCCGAACGCGCGCCAGATCTTCGACGGGCATGACGGGCTGCTCGACGTATTCGAGGTCGAACGCAGCCAGTCGTGTGATCGCGGCGACGGCCTGGTCGACATCCCATCCGCCGTTCGCGTCGAGACGCACCTTCGCGTCGGCGCCGAGGCCGTCACGGACGGCGGCGACGCGGGCGACGTCGTCGTCGAGGTTCTGGCCCCTCTCGGCCACCTTGACCTTCGCGGTGCGGCACCCGTCGAACCGGGCGAGCACCCCGGCGACGGCGCCGGCGGGAACGGCCGGGACGGTCGCGTTGACGGGCACCGTCGCGCGCACCGGCTCGGGCCACCCGAGGTACGCCGCCTCGATCGCAGCCGCGAGCCAGCGCGACGCCTCGGCCGGCCCGTACTCGAGGAACGGCGCGAATTCTCCTGCACCACAAGGCCCCTGAAGATAGGCACACTCGCGATGCTCCACACCACGAAAGCGCGTGTTGAGCGGAATCGAGACGACCTCGAACCCATCGAGCAGCTCATCGAGCGACGAGAGGGGCAGTTCAAGAGGCCGCGCGTTCATGCCCCCTATCGTCGCAGCAGCTTCCGCGATGCAGGCCCCGGGACACGAACCGCCCTTACGCCACGTGCAGGCCCGCGCGTCCAGCCCGGGACATGAACTGCCTTCATGCCATCTGACGGCCATGCGCGGGCGGCGCTTCCCAGACTCGCGCGCAGCGCCCCCGCGAATACGAGCGGCAGGGTCGAATCGGCGCATCCTGCCGCTCCTACTCGACCGATTCGCTCGTGTTCAGGAGGCGGGCACACAATGGCGTCATGACGAAGATCGCGCTCATCACCGGAACCTCCAGCGGCATGGGGCTGCACGCCGCCATCGCTCTCGCCAAGGCGGGCGCCACGGTCGTCGCGACGGTTCGTTCGTTCGACAAGGCGGGCGAGCTCAACGAGGCGGCGGCCAAGGCGGGCGTCACGCTCGACGTCCGTGAACTCGACGTCACCGATCATGGCGCGGGCGAGAAGCTCGTCAATGCGGTCGTCGAGCAGTACGGGCGACTCGACGTGCTCGTCAACAACGCGGGGCGCGGGTGCGTCGCTACCGCGGAGACGCTCGACATGCTGACGATCAAGGAGCAGATGAAGACGAACTACTTCTCGGCCGTCGCGCTGACGCAAGCCGCACTGCCGCACATGCGCAAGGCCACGTCCGGCATGATCCTGACGGTGACGTCGGTCGGCGGCGCCGTCGGCCAGCCGTTCGCCGACGCCTACTGCGGCGCCAAGTTCGCCGTCGAGGGTTTCATGCAGTCGCTGTCGACGGTCGCCGCGGCGTTCGGCATCAAGGTCAGCGTCATCGAACCGGCCGCCGTGGCGACGAACTTCGTCGAGAACGTCCAGCGCGACGACGCGGGGCCGTACGCCGACCTGCTCGCCGCGTACATGAAGCGCACCGAAGGTGCCTTCGCCAACGCCCAGAGCGCCGAGAGCGCGGGCGAGGCCATCGCCGGGGCGGCCCTGTCGGACGAGTACCGCTTCCGCTGGCAGACGAGCGACGCGGCGACGACGTTCGCGGGGATGTCGCTCGCGGACCTCGACGGCTCGAAGGTGTTCGAGGCCACGCGGAGCTGGACGCAGGGCTGACGCAGCGCAGACAAGACGAACGCACCGGACGATCACGGATCGTCCGGTGCGTTCGTCGTCGGCAAGGCCGGTTCCAGAGCGGCGACGTCGAGGGCCTCAGGCGTGTGCGCCACCCTCGATGAGCACGACGCCGACGGCGATGAGGGCCATGCCGCACCACATCATGCGAGTGATGGGCTCCTTGAACACGAACCGGCTGACGAGTGCCGTCAGCGCGACGCCTGCGGCGGCCCAGATGCCGTACGCGACACCGATGCCCATGCCTTCACTCAGAGTGCGCACGAGCAGGTACAGCGCCAGGGTGTAAGCGACCCCGACCACGGCGTAGTACCGGGCCCGCCCCTGCGCTGCGACGCGCATGAAGGCCGTGCCGATCACCTCGCTGATGACCGCACTGACGAGGAAGATGTAGCTCACGCGCGCACCTCGTTCATCGTCGCGCTCGAACCGTCCTCGGCCGGTGCTTGGGAGTCGGAGCCGACCTCGACCATGATCACGCCCCCGATGACGAGTGCGACGCCGCAACCCATCATCAGCGTGAAGGGCTCGCCGAACACCACCGTCCCGACGAATGCCGTGAGCGCCACGCCGAGCGCGCCCCAGATGCCGTAGACGACGCTGAGTGCCATGCCCCGGCGCAACAGCAACGCCAACAGGACGAAGGCGACGAGGTCGGCGATGAGCGTGAGCAGAAACCACGCGGCGTCCTGCTCCGCGCGCTTCAGCGCTGACGAGCCGATGACCTCGCACACGACCGCGCATCCGAGCATCAGGTAGTTCTTCACGCCTCCTCCTCCTTCACGTTCTTGATCTTCTTGCCGGGCTTCGTGTCGGGTTCGTGTGGCGACGTGTGGTGAGGGGCGTCATCGTCGACGGCGCCGATCTCCGATGTGGCGCCCATGCAGGACGTCGTCAGCATGCCCCTGGTGCGAAGACGCTGCGTGTCGCTCGCCCTGCGTCTGAGGGGCGAGGAGCTGTTCGGCGAGTGCCTGCACGCCCGAGCGGCCGTCGTCGTCGAGGGGCAGGGCGCCGCTGGCGTCGGCGAACCACACGCCGTCGGCCATGAAGCGGGCGCCCTCGAGACGTGCCCGCGTCTGCGGGTCGAGACCTTCGGGCAGCGCCACCCAGGGCTCGAAGTGCTCTTCCCAGCGGCGCGTGAGGACCTCGCGCAGGCGCGGATCTGCCATCATCGCGAGGTCTGCTTCGTCGACCTCGCCCGCGAGCATCCATCGGACGTACGCCGTCAGCCGCGGCCACGGCGACACGGGGTCGACGTCCGCCAGGAGCTTCTCCAGTTGGCGCTTCTGGTCGTCAGCCACCCGATCGACGACCGCGAGCATGGGCGCTTCCTTGGTCTTGAAGTGGTACATCAGCCCCGGCTTCGTCAGCCCGGCCGCGTGCGCGACCGTGTCGAGCGACACCGGCTCCTGACGCCGCATCAGCGCGAGCGCCGCGTCGAGGATGACCTCACGTGAACTCTGCCTCATGACCTTTACTTTACCTTTCGGTTGGTAAAGTTCGAATGCCGCGAACGGGGGCTGGGCGCCGGCCTCTGCCTCTGCCTCTGCCTCTGCCTCGGGGGACGATGGACCAAAGCGATGAGCGCGCACCCCCGCGGGTGCGCGCTCATCGCAGATCACGTGTGGAACGCCCGGCCCGCCATGCGCGAAGACCGCGCCCTCACCTTGCCCGCAAACGTACCCGGGTGCATTTGCGCGCAGAGGGCGGCCCCCGGCCTCAGCAGGAGACGGCGCGGGCGGCCCTGGGGGTTCTCAGAAGTACCAGGGGAAACCCGACCAGTCGGGGTCGCGCTTCTCGAGGAACTGATCGCGGCCCTCGACGGCCTCGTCCGTCATGTACGCGAGGCGCGTGGCCTCACCGGCGAACACCTGCTGGCCCATGAGGCCGTCGTCGGTGAGGTTGAACGCGAACTTCAGCATGCGCTGCGCCTGCGGCGACTTCGCCATGATCTCCCGCGCCACCTGCAGAGCCTCGCTCTCGAGCTCGGCGTGCGGGCAGACGAAGTTGACCGCACCCATCCGGTGCATGTCGTCGGCGGTGTAGGTGCGGCCGAGGAAGAAGATCTCCCGCGCGAACTTCTGCCCGACCATCTTCGCGAGGTACGCCGAGCCGTAGCCGGCGTCGAACGAGCCGACGTCGGCGTCGGTCTGCTTGAACCGCGCGTGCTCGCGGGAGGCCATCGTCAGGTCGCACACGACGTGGAGGCTGTGCCCGCCACCGGCGGCCCAGCCGGGCACGAGGCAGATGACGATCTTCGGCATGGTGCGGATGAGCCGTTGCACCTCGAGGATGTGCAGACGCCCACCTTCGGCCTTGACACGCAGTTCGTCGACGCCGCTCGCGGAGTCGTCACCCGTTGGATCGGCCGCGTACTGGTAGCCGGAGCGGCCACGGATGCGCTGGTCGCCGCCCGAGCAGAACGCCCACTTGCCGGCGCTGCCGGTGCCCTCGGGCCCGGGGCCGTTGCCGGTGAGCAGGACGACGCCGACGTCCGGTGTGCGGCGCGCGTGATCGAGCACGCGATACAACTCGTCGACGGTGTGCGGACGAAAGGCGTTGAGCACCTCGGGACGATCGAACGCCACACGCACACAACCGAGTTCGCGACTGCGGTGGTACGTGATGTCGGTGAGATCCTCGAACCCCTCGACGGCGGTCCACGCGCTCGGGTCGAAGGGGTTCTCGGGCTGCCGGACGGCTTCGTCAGGGGTGGTCTCACTCATGCCGTCAGTCTAGGACGCGGCGGTGACGACCCCATCGCGCCACTCGAAGGGCGACGGTGGCGGCCCCGCAGCCCCGTGCACCCCTGCGATTTTCGTCCCCCTCCGTGAATTTCGTCCACATTCGCCACTGGCCGTGGCTGCTCACCCTTGGGGCGTCGTGGGGCACCGGGGCGTATCGCGGGAAACGATCCGCTTGGACGGAGGACCTGGGTCAAGGGAAAGGCAGATCGGGAGCGTCAACAGGCCGTCACGCCGCACGATCCGAGGATGACTCGACGTGGAACCCGCCGATGAGCTGCCTCGGCAGCGGCGCCATCGCGGTGTTGTTCATCCTCATGGCGGCTACCAGGCGCTGTCCCCGGAGAAGCTGATCCGCTACAACCAGCGCTGGGGTTGGCAACCTCGCTGGGTGCGCGAACGCGCCACCTTCACCCCCAACGTCCTAGGAGCCCGCATCGCCGGCGCCGTGGGCTGCATCGTGGGCGTGGGTTTTCTGAGCAAGGCCCTGGCCGCCTGACGTTCATCTACGGGGACGCATGGTGCCAGTCTTCGTGGGACGGCGGCGATGTCGTCATGAGCATGCTTGCGTACACCGGCCGTCACGGGCGTCGTCACCCTCCGTGGATGGACGCGGCGAGCTCGTCAGGAGCATGTTCGGCGGCGACGCCGACCGTCGCGTCACGCCGTGACGCCGTGATGGCCGACCCCGCGCCGGCGACGACGACGAGGAGCACTGCTAGCGTGCGCGTCGCACCGAAGCCCTGATCGAGCAGCAGCCAACCCGCGAGCGCCGCGATGACGGGTTCGAGGGCGAGCAGCACCCCGAACACGGCCTTCGGCAGCCGCCGCAGCGCCGACAGCTCGAGCGCATACGGGACGACGGAGGCGAGGAACGCGGTGCCGATGGCGAGCGCGAGGTAATGGACGTCCGTCAGCCCCGTCCAGGCGCCCTGCGCTCCGAACGGGACGAGTGCGACGGTGCCGACGACGAGCGCCATCGCGAGGCCACCCGCGCCGTCGACCGCTCCCCCGACGCGTTCACTCGCGAGGATGTACAGCGCCCAGAAGAACCCCGCGCCGAGGACGAACGCGACGCCGACGAGGTCGAGCGAACCACCTGCGTCATCAAAACCGAGGATCATGACCCCGACGAGCGCCAGCACGATCCAGGCGAAGTCCTTGAGCTTGCGCGACAGGATCGCGGCCAGCCCGAGCGGGCCGAGGAACTCGATGGCGACCGCCGGGCCGAGAGGAATGCGCGCGATCGCCTCGTAGAACATCCCGTTCATACCTGCGAGAGCGAGGCCGAACGCGGCGACAGCCGTCCACTGCGAACGCGTCCAGGTGCGCACCCTCGGGCGCGTCACCAGCGCCAGCATGACGGCGGCGAGACCGAGCCGCAGCGTCGTCACGCCCGCCGCTCCGAGCGGGCCGAAGAGCTGCGTCGCGAGGCTCGCCCCGAACTGCAGGGATGTGCACGAGCCGATGACCATGAGAACGGCCGGGGCCGTCGAGGAGGACATGACGCTGGACGAGGAAAACCGTGACGGGGCCACCGAAGCTCCTGAACATCTGTGGGCCGCCGCAAACCCGGGTTCTCACGACAGTGACCGCGCCGCGGTCACCACTGCTGACGGGCGCCACGATACGGCCGCGCCGCAACGCGTCGCCAGACGGGCTCAGCCCGTGAACCGGTGGCACGCAGACGGGGCCCTGGCAACGTCGTCACCCAGCCGCGATCGCTCATCCCCAGCCCCGATCGCTCGTCGCTCACGCGCCGCGCTCGACCCACCGTGCCCCATCTGTGGACCGGCGGGCGAGAGCGTCAGGAGGTGCGGTGCACCTTGTGCTGCGCGGCCTGGGCGCGCGGACGCACGACCATCTGATCGATGTTGACGTGCTCCGGTAGTTCGGCGATGTAGGCGACGGCGTCAGCGATGTCGTCCTGCGTCAGCGGCGCCTCGACGCCCTGGTACACGGCCGCGGCCTTCTCGGCGTCACCGCCGAAGCGGACGAGCGCGAACTCGTCACTCTTGACCATTCCGGGGTCGATCTCGCAGACGCGCACCGGCTTGTCGAACAGCTCCAGGCGCAACGCCCCCATGAGAGCGCGCACGGCGTGCTTCGAACCGCAGTACCCGGCGCCGCCCTCGTAGCTGACGATGCCGGCCGTCGACCCGATCGTGATGATGACGCCGTGCGCCGCCTCCAGCGCCGGCAGGAACGCCTGGATCGTCGCCGCGGTGCCGATGACGTTGACGTCGTACATGCGGCGCCAGTCGTCGAGGTTCGCCGTCGCCACGGGCTCGGCACCGAACGCGCCACCGGCGTTCGCCACCAGCACGTCGACGCGCGAGCCGGCCTGAGCGGCGAGGTTCTTCACGTCGTCGACGTTCGTCACGTCGCACTGGACGGCACGCCCGTCGATCTCCCGGGCGAGCTCCTCGACCCGGTCGAGTCGCCGTGCCGCGCACACCACGTCGTACCCCTTCGCGGCGAGCGCGCGAGCCGATGCCCGCCCGATCCCGCTGCTCGCACCCGTCACCACTGCCACCTTGCGCTCAGTCATGACCCCATCCTGCCCGTCCTGGCCGCGCCCCGCACCTGACGTCCGCCGGCGCGAGGCACGTCACCTGGCTCTGCCGGGCGCGTCGTACAGTGAACGTCATGCCTGAGCTCGTGCCGTTCGCCGTCGACCGCGCCGACATCACGCCCTACTACGAGGCCCTCGACGCCGCGCTCGCCGGCACCGGCCCGGCCCTCGCGCCCTACGAGGCGGGCGCGCCGACCCCCGACGTCCCGCCTCACCCCACCGACGCACCCGAGCGCCTCGCGCTCGTCGTCTCGACGAGCGGCTCCACCGGCACGCCGAAGCGCGCGATGCTGACGAAGGACGCGCTCATCGCGAGCGCGACGGCGACGCACGAACGCATCGGCGCGGGCACGTGGTTGCTGCCGCTGCCGCCGCAACACATCGCGGGCACGCAGGTCATCGTGCGCTCACTCATCGCGGGCACGACACCGATCGTCATGGACGCCTGGTCGCTCGAGCAGTTCACCAGGGCCACGACGCTCGTCGCCCGCAACGCGCCGCCCTTCTCCCCCATCCACACGAGCCTCGTCCCGACGCAGCTGCGTGACGTCCTCGACGCCGCCGAGCGCGACGACCCCGTCGGCGTGCGCGCTCTCGAGACGGCTCGGCGCTACCGCAGCATCCTCGTCGGGGGCGCCGCGACGCCCCCCGACCTGCAGTCGCGCGCCCGCGACGCCGGGCTCGCCATCGTGACGACGTACGGCTCGAGCGAGACGGCCGGCGGCTGCGTCTACGACGGCGTCCCCCTCGCGGGCGTCGGCGTCCACGTCCTCGACGCTGACGACGAAGGCCTCGGTCGCATCGCCCTGTCCGGCCCGACGCTGGCGAGTGGCTACCTCGGCGACGCCGAACGATCGGCCGCGACGTTCGTCGCCGCACGCACTCTCGCCAGGCCCACGATCGACTCATCGCCCGTCGACTCCGCTCCCGACGGCGACGCGTCCCGCGAATCTGCCCCCACGGGGCTGTCAGAGCGCCGACGCAGCGAGGCGACACCCGGCGAGGCGACGCTGTTCGTCACCGACGACCTCGGACGCTTCGACGGCGCGTTGCACATCGAAGGGCGCATCGATGACGTCATCAACACGGGCGGATACAAGGTGAGTCCGCGCGTCGTCGAGGAGGTCGTCCGCGGTGTCGACGGCATCCGTGACGCCGTCGTCGTCGCCCGCCCGCACGAGCGCTGGGGGCAGTGCGTCGCTGTGGCTGTCGTCACGACCGAACGTCGCGAGGCAACCGATGACGTCCTCGCGCGTCTCATGGGTGAGTGCCGAAAGGCGTTGCCGCCGTACGCCGTCCCGGCCATGGCTCGCGTGCTCGAGACGATCCCGCTGACGGGCGTCGGCAAGCCCGATCGCACGCTCATCGCCTGCTCGCCCGAGTGGCACAATCTACGAGACCCCCGCTAGATCGCCGGAGCCCCGGCCCACACGACCTGGAGAACATCCCGCACATGGCCACCCTGAACCAATGGGTCGAGGGCGCGCGCCCCCGCACGCTGCCCGCCGCCATCGCCCCCGTCCTCGTCGGAACGGGCGCGGCCTACGCGATGGAGAAGGCGAACCCCGGCTATGCGCTGCTCGCGCTCATCGTCGCGCTGTTCCTCCAGATCGGCGTCAACTACGCCAACGACTACTCCGACGGCATCCGCGGCACCGACGAGGACCGCGTCGGCCCGGTGCGCCTGGTCGGTCAAGGCCTTGCGAACCCGGGCAACGTCAAGCTCGCCGCGTTCGGATGCTTCTTCGTCGCCGCGTTCGTCGGCCTCGCGCTCGTCACGCTGTCGAACACGCCGTGGCTGCTGCTCGTCGGCGTCGCCGCCATCCTCGCGGCCTGGTTCTACACCGGCGGCAAGCGCCCGTACGGCTACATGGGGCTCGGTGAGGTCTTCGTCTTCGTCTTCTTCGGCCTCGTCGCGGTGCTCGGCACGACGTACACGCAGGCCCACACTCTGTCGCCGTCCGCGTGGGCGGGCAGCATCGGCGTGGGCGCGATCGCCTGCGCGATCCTCGTGACGAACAACCTGCGCGACATCCCGACGGACGTCGAAGCCGGCAAGCACACCCTCGCCGTGCGGCTCGGCGACAAGGCCACCCGCACGTTCTACGTCCTGCTCATCGCCATGTCCGTCGCCGCCGTCGCGGTGTGCACGCTGTTCCACGTCGCCGCTGCGGCGGGCTTCGTCGCCCTCATCGCCGCGATCCCGCCGGTGCTGCGCGTCATGCGCGGCGCCACGGGCCGCGACCTCGTGCCGGCCCTCGCCGGCACCGGCCGTTACCAGCTGCTCTACGGCCTGCTCCTCGGCGGCGGCCTCTACGCCGCGCACCTCATGCACTGACGGCCCTGACGGCGACGCCCACCGCGCCATCATCCGCTGCCAATCCGACGACGACAGCGGCAACGACGACAAAGACTTCAACACACGCGAAGGCCGGCCGCCCCCTCGGGGACGGCCGGCCTTCGTCATCATTCGTCCGCGACCAGCACGCCCGGCCCGTCAGGGGCCCGGTGCGGATCGAGCGTCGATCAGTCCTCTTCGACGTCCTCGGCCTCACGCATCTGCTGCGCACGGGCACGACGCTTCTCGACGCGATCTTCGACGACGTCGACCGTCTCCTGACGGAAGCGGTTGAGCGCGAAGAAGCTGATCGCCGTCGACGCGAGCGCCGCGACGATGAGCAGCAGGAAACTGCGCAGCCCGCACAGGTAGCCCAGGCACACGCAGCCGAAGAAGACGAGGATGCGCAGAACGGTGTAACGAGCGACAGGTGCCATCAGCCGATCACAGCCCCGAGTAGGAGTGCTGGCCGACGAAGAACACGTTGACGACGCCGTAGTTGATGAGGATGCACGCGAAGCCGACGAGGACGACGGCGGCGGCCTTGCGTCCGCTCCACCCGACCGTCACGCGGCTGTGCAGGTAGGCCGCGTAGACGATGAAGATGACGAGCGACCACACTTCCTTCGGGTCCCAGTTCCAGTAGTGACCCCAGGCCTCCTGCGCCCAGATGGCGCCGCACAGGACGGTGAACATCCACAGCGGGAACGCGATGATGTGCACGCCGTAGGCGAGGCGGTCGAGGGTCTCCGAATCGGGCAGCGAGCGCAGGAAACCGCCGCTCTTGCCCCTCTCCTCGCGCGTCTTCTGGGCGAGGTACAGCGCTGTGATGACGAAGCCGATCGTGAACAGGCCGACGGACAGCGTCGCGACCGTCACGTGGATCGACAACCAGTACGACTGCAGCGACGGCATGAGCTTGCTCGCCTCGGTGTAGTACACCTTCGCCGCGAGGATGAGGAACAGCGTCGCGGGCAGCGTGACGAACGCGCCAAGCCAGCGCACGTCCTTTCGCAGGCTCCACAGCAGGAAGCACACGAGCAGGAACGCGGTACCGGCGAGGTCGAACTCGTACATGTTGCCCAGCGGCGGGCGGTGCACGGCGAGCGATCGCATGACGATGCCCGCGATGAGGAACGCGGCACCCAGCCACGTCAGCGCCATGCCGGTGCCGGCCCACTGACGCTTGTGACCGTCGGCCGGGACGTCGGGGGTGCCGTCGCCGTCGAGGTCACGACGTTCGCGGGTGCGTTCGAGCACCGCCGTCGCACCGCCGACACTGGCCTTCGACGACGCTGCCGCGCCGGCGCTCGTGGCCTCGGCGCTCATGGCGTCGGCCTCGACAGCAGCCTCATCGGCCGCGCCTCGGCGTCCGGCCCGCGCCTGACGGCCAGGGGCCTGGGCGAGGTCGACGCAGAACGAGAGCATCGCGAGGGTGAGGACGAGCGCGGCCGCATACACGGCGCGCGTGGAGTTCTGCGCGAGGGTGCTGTGCGCCTCGTCGATGAATGCGAAAGCGGACATCATGCCTTACCTGTCGTCTTCGTGGTGGGGGCCGCCGCGCGGCTGATGCGTTCGAGGATGTCGTCGACCGCCAGCGCGAGACGAGGATCCTCACCCTTGGCGAGCCCACCGATCTCAACCACTGTACGCGCGTCGGTGTCGCCATCCGTAGCGGAACGGACGCGGACGAACACGCGCCGACGACGGATCGTCAGGGAAAGCACGAGGCCGGCGAGTGCGAGGACGCTGAACAGTAGGGCCGGCCCCTTGCCGGGGTCGTGACGAATCGACAGCCCCGCCCACCGTGGCGCCGCGTCGAACGTCACGGAGCCGAGGTTGTTCGGCAGCTGCACCGTCTGGCCGAGGGCGAGCTGCAGACGCACCGGCTGGCCCTTCTCGTCCTTGAGCTGCGTCATCGTGCCGGTGTCGAGGCTGAACACCGACTGCGGGCGACCGTTCGGGTACAGGTCGCCCGTGAACGCCGTGAGGTACAGCGCCGGCGCCTTGGCGTCGGGGAAGGCCGAGCTCGGGCCCAGGTTCGGGTCGAGGTAGGCCGTCGGCAGGAAGAAGCCGGTGAGGCCGATCTGCTTCGGTGAGGCGCCCGAGATCTTGAATGCGCCGGTCGACTTGTACTTGTTGTCGATCGACAGGAACGGCGTGGATTCGTCATACAGGACGTTGCCCTTCGCGTCCTTGAACGTGATCTTCGGGGCGTAGCCGTTGCCGAGCAGGTACACCTCGCCGCCTCCCACCTTCAGCGGGTGGTTGACCTTGATCGTGTCCTTCTTCCACGCGCTGTTCGCCGACTCCCGGTAGTCGACGTCGGCGGTGAAGTCGCGCGGTTGACCCCACTGGCTGCTCGTCGGGTCGACGTTGCTCTCGAACGTCACCTTGAGCGTGTTCATCTTGAGCGCCCAGTCGGGGATGTCCTGCTCCGCATCGACCCACGGCCCGAGCTTCAGGGTGTCGTAGCGCGACGGCGTCGAGGCAAAACCGCTGCCCTCGGGGACGATGACGTCACCGCGCCAGCCCCAGACGTGCCCGGCCGCGACCGAGACGATGATGCCGATGAGGCTGAGGTGGAACAGCAGGTTGCCCGTCTCGCGCAGCATGCCGCCCTCGGAGGCGACCTCGAACTCGCCCGTGCCCTTGCGCAGCGCGAACCGCTTGCGCCGCAGGACGGTACGCGTCGCGGCGATGACCTGCTCGGGGGTCGCCTCGAGCGTCACCTCGCGGTGCGCGGGAAGGCGTGAGAGGCGGCGGGGCATCGCGGGCGGGCCCTGCCGCATCGCCTTGTAGTGCACCCGGACGCGCGGGATGATGCAGCCGACGAGCGACACAGTCAGCAGAAGGTAGATGGCGGCGAACCACGGCGAGCTGTAGACGTTGAACATGCCGAGCCGGTCGAGCCACGGCGCCAGATCCGGATGATCGAGGCGGTACTGCGTGACACGCTGCTCGTCGATCGAGTGCTGCGGGAAGATCGAGCCCGGCACGGCCCCGACCGCGACGAGCAGCAACAGGAACAGCGCCGTGCGCATGCTCGTCAACTGCCGCCAGAACCAGCGCAGGCCGCCGAGGAACCCGAGACGCGGCTGCGTCACCGTCGCCCGATCGTCCCGCGAGGACGTCTTCGTCGAGTCTGCGTCGGCCGCATCGTCACGGGGCACGTCGCCGCGCGCCGCACCGCCCATGGATGCCTCGCCGTGAGCAGCGTCGTCGACGCGGAACGCGCCGGGTTCGGGGTTGTCTGACGTCTTGGCCACTAGATCACCGGTTCGAACTGATTGACGAGATGGGTCTGGATGTCGGCGATGAGCGAGTTCCACAGACCCGTCACCATGAGCACGCCGATGGCGATCATGAGGCCGCCGCCGACGAGCTGGATCGGACGATGCCGCGCGCGCAACCACTTCGAGGCGCGCTCGGCGCGGCTCCAGCCGGCCGCGATGAGAATGAAGGGGATGCCGATGCCCAGGCTGTAGCAGGCGGTGAGCAGCAACCCGCGTCCGTTGACACCGCTCGATCCGAGTGCGGTGTTGGCCGCGAGGATCGCGCCGTAGACCGGCCCGACGCACGGCGACATGCCGAGCGCGAACACGGCGCCGAGCAGCGGAGCGCCGAGCAGCCCCGCGGCCGGGCGCCAGCGCACGGTGAATCCGCGCTGGCCGAGCACGCCGAGGAACAGCAGGCCCATGACGATGACGAACACCCCGCCGACGCGCAGCAGCAGCGTGTCGTGGGCGCCGACGGTGTCGACGAAGAACGACAGCGCGGCCTGCAGGCCGACGAACACGACGGAGAAGCCGAGGACGAACAGGCACGCGCCGAGGATGATGCGGGTGCGACGCTTCTCGTCGGTCAGGCCGGTCACGTAGGCGAGGAAGCCTGGTACGAGTGGCAGCACGCACGGCGAGGCGAACGAGACGAGCCCCGCGAGGGCAGCGAAGAACATCGCGAGCGGCAACGCGCCGTCCGCGACGATCTGTCTCGGCGAGTCGCTCGCCGCGAGCAACGCGATCAAGCCTTCTCCGCCAGCACCTTGTCGACCATGTTGCGCACCGTCGTCTCCGTCGTCGCCCCGCTGACGCGCGCGGCGATGCGGCCCTGCGCGTCGAGCACGAGCGTCGTCGGGGTCGCGGAGACCTTGCGCTGCAGGCCCTGCAGGTTGGCGCCGTCGTCATTGGCCAGGGACGGGTACGTGACGCCCCACTTCTTCAGGGCCGAACTGGCGACGGCGTTCGAGTCACGCTGGTCGATGCCCATGAACACGACGTTCTTGCCCGACTTCTCGTACGACTGCCACGCCTTTTGCAGGTGCGGCATCTCGGCCTGGCACGGGCCGCACCAGGCGCCCCAGACGTTGAGCACGACAACCTTGCCGCGAGCCTGCTCCACGTTCCAGTCGGTGCCGTCGAGCAGCTTGCCACTCAACGTGACGGGCTTGTCGCGCTTGGCTGCGGGAAGCTCCTCGACGGTTCCGTCGCCGCCGACGTAGCCCTTCTGGTCCTGCGCCTGCTTGCTGATCTCTTCGTTCTTGCCGTCACCGCACGCCGTCGCACCGAACGTCAGAGCACCGGCAGCGATGACGGCGGCGACGCGCCGGGTGATGCTGCTGCTCATGCTCCCACCGCGTTCGTCGAGGCGGCGAGCAACCGGCCGGCGGGTTCGGTGTAGCGCACGTCGGTGATCTCATCGCCGGTGAACTCGATCGTCGTCACCGACGCGAGCGTGCACTCGCGCGAGCGCGGGTCGTGCCACAGGCGCTTGCCCTCGGCGAAACGACGCGCCGTCCACACCGGCAGCTGGTGGCTGACGATGACGGCCTCGTGCCCGGATGCCGCATCACGAGCATCACGGATCGCCGCATCCATGCGCGCGGCGATCTCGTCGTACGGCTCGCCCCAGCTGGGGCGGAACGGGTTGGTGAGCTTCGGCCAGAAGCGCGGCTGCATGAGCTGCTTGGGGTTCGAGCCCACCGTCATGCCCTCGAAGTCGTTGCCTGCCTCGATGACACGCTCGTCGAGCGTGACAGGCAGACCGAGCTTGTCGGCGATCGGCGCCATCGTCTCCTGCGCTCGCTCGAGCGGCGAGCTGACGAGGTGCGTGACGTCACGTGGCGCCAACCACTGGCTCGTCAACTCGGCCATCTCGTGCCCGAGCTCAGAGAGGTGGTATCCATCGAGGCGCCCGTACAACACCTTCTCGGGGTTGTGGACCTCGCCGTGGCGCACGAGGTGCACGAGCGTCGTGCCGGGCACCCGCGGCTCGCTGACGGCGGCGGGTGACGGCTGCGGCGTCCGCGACGGATCGGAGGTGACGTGCTCGGACATGCTCACAGTGTCGCAGCCGAGTCTGTGGACGCCGCGGCGCGCGCCGCGGTCGGCAGCGCTTCGACGATGTGCGCGACGGCCTCGTCGTCGTGGCTCGCGGAGACGAACCAGGCCTCGAACGACGACGGCGGCAGGTGCACGCCCTGGGCGAGCATCGCGTCGAAGAAGCGGGCGAAGGCATGGATGTCCTGTTTCTTGGCGCCATCGTAGTTCGTCACGGCCTCATCGGTGAAGAAGATCGAGAACATCGAACTCGCCCACTGCACCTGGTGCGGGACGCCGGCCTTCATCAGCTCGCTCGAGGCCGCATCGGCGATCGTGTGTGCGACGCGGTCGAGGTGGGCGTAGACCTCGGGCGTGCAGGCCTGCAGGGTCGCGAGGCCGGCGGCCGTCGCGATCGGGTTACCGGCGAGGGTGCCCGCCTGGTAGACGGGGCCGTCGGGTGCGAGCAGCTCCATGAGGTCGCGACGCCCACCGAACGCAGCAGCTGGGAAGCCGCCACCCATGACCTTGCCGAACGTGAACAGATCTGGCGCCGTCTCACCCTGCTGACCCTCGTGACCGAACCAGCCGGCCGCGGAGCAGCGGAAGCCCGTCATCACCTCGTCGGAGATGAGCAGAGCGCCGTGCTTCGTGGTGATGTCGCGCAGCGCCTTCGTAAAACCGGGCACCGGCGGCACGACGCCCATGTTGCCCGGCGAGGCCTCGGTGATGACGGCGGCGACCTCGTCACCGTGCTCGGCGAAGGCCGCGTCGAGCGCGTCGACGTCGTTGTACGGCAGCACGATCGTCTCTCCCGCACTGGAGGCGGGGACGCCGGCCGAGTCGGGCAGGGCGAACGTCGCGAGGCCGGAGCCGGCGAAGGCGAGCAGCGCGTCGACGTGACCGTGGTAGCACCCTGCGAACTTGACGATCTTGCTGCGCTGCGTCGCGCCGCGGGCGAGACGGATGGCCGACATCGTGGCCTCGGTGCCGGAGGAGACGAGGCGTACCTGCTCGACCGGCTCGACGCGGCTGACGATCTCGGTGGCGAGCGCCACCTCGTTCTCGCTCGGCGTGCCGAAGCTGAACCCGCGCGACGCGGCCTGCTGCACCGCGTCCATGACGCGCGGGTCGGCGTGGCCGAGGATCATCGGCCCCCACGAGCAGATGAGGTCGACGTAACGGTTGCCGTCGACATCCGTCAGCCACGGCCCCTTCGCCTCACGGATGAAGCGCGGCGTGCCGCCGACGGCGCGGAACGCGCGCACCGGGGAGTTGACGCCGCCTGGGGTGACCGAGCGGGCGTGATCGAGCAATGCCTGAGACGTCGAGGTGTTCTGGCTCATGCGCATCATTGTTCCATCGCGCACTGACAACCCCCTCCACGCCGGCCCCCTCACGGCCGTGAGGCCCACCACAGCAGCGTCGCGTCGTCGCACCCGCGACGGGGACGGCCGGTGCGCGCCGTCGCAGGGAACGTCCCGTCATACTCCTCGCTCCGGGCGTGGCAGGTGGTACCTCGACACACCGTGCGCGGGGTGGTGGCGTGCTCCGGTCGTCAGCGCTCGCTGGCCTCGACGGCCTCGCCGACGCGGCGCATGGCATCCCCGAGGCTCGCGAACTGACGCGCGGGCATCACGTCGACCATAAAGGCTCGCACACTCGCGACGTGCACCTTGGCTGCCTCGTGCAGGGCCTGCAGCCCGTCCTCGGTGAGGACGAGTTCGACGCCGCGCGAGTCGTCGAGGCAGGGCTGACGCTCGACCCAGCCGCGCCGTTCGAGGCGGTTGGCGGTGTGCGTCAGCCGGCTGCGTGACTGCACGACGATGGCCGCGAGCGCACTCATGCGCAGGCGCCGACCCTCCGATTCGGAGAGCATCGAGAGGATCTCGTACTCGGCCAGCGACATGCCGTGGGCGAGAAGTTCACGATCGAGCGCCGTCTCGAGCGCCCGCGCGCCGCGCAGATAGTGCCGCCATGCAGCCTGCTCGGACTCGCTCAACCACGCCGTCTCGCCACCTCGCATCACGCTACTCGCCTCTCCTGCAGCCGCTTCCTCAACAGACCCAGTATTCCCGGTGTTCACCGTCAGTTCCACACGAACCCCCTGTTGGGGTGTGGAATGGAATACGCGCCCCGGGCATGTAGTTGAACATTCAACAACACTCCGCTACGGTGAGCGCATCGACCACCAACGATCTGAAGGAAAGGGGCTCGTCATGGCCTCCCTCAACACCCTCCCCGCCGGCACCTGCAACATCGACCCGGCGCACACGGAGATCTCGTTCGTCGCCCGTCACCTCATGGTGACGAAGGTGCGCGGCAAGTTCACCGACTACTCGGCGACGGTCGTCGCCGCCGACCCGATCTCGGATTCGAGCGTCGAGTTCACGGTGCAGACCGCGTCGATCGACACGGGCAGCGCCGACCGTGATGCGCACGTCAAGTCGGGCGACTTCTTCGACGTCGAGACCTACCCCACGATGACGTTCAAGGCCACGCAGATCACGGACGACGAGATCACGGGTGACCTGACGATCAAGGATGTGACGAAGCCCGTCACGTTCTCGTACGACTTCAACGGTGTCGCGACCGACCCGTGGGGCGCCACGCGCGCCGGTTTCGAGGCGTCGGGTGAGATCAACCGCAACGACTTCGGCATGACGTTCAACGCTCCCCTCGACGGTGGCGGCGTCCTGATCAGCGAGAAGATCAAGATCAACCTCGACCTCGAGTTCACGAAGGCCTGACGACGATCGAACGATCGTAGGTAGGACCGGAGCGTTGTGTTCGTCGAGCACGGCGCGGACGAACGCTCATGTCATGCGAGGATCCTGCCGAAGCGAGCGTTGAGGAGTCAGGCCCGGAAAAAGGCCTGACGTCGATCAAGCAACCCCTGCGTCGATGAGGGCTGCTTCGATCTGGTCGAGGAAGGCATCAGGGTCGCTGCGCAGGCCGACGTCGGGAATGCGCAGGACGCGATCGCCGTGGAGGGCGACGGCGGTCTGCCGCAGCGCGTCGGCGATCGGGTTGGCGCCGCCCTGGTGGTGTGCGCCGTCGATCTCGGCGACGAGGCCCGCGGCGTTCCAGCGTGCATCGAGGTACCAGCGTCCTGCGTTGCACTCACTCGCTCCACAGTCATGGATCTAGCCTGACGCGCGCGCCGCGCCCGGCGCCATCGACGCCGGCCCACCCTGGGGCCTCCCCCGCCTCACGATGGCGCCCACGATCGTCACCGACGGGGATGACAGCCGCAGACGCCGACAAGGGTTGAGGAGGTTCGCGCCCCCCTGGAGCGCGAACCTCCTCAACCCTTGCGTCGATGACTGATGCAGCGGTCAGACGATGAGACCGGGCGTCTGCTTCGACGCCTTTTCGAAACGCGCCTGCACGTCAGCCCAGTTGACGATGTTCCACCACTGCTTGACGAACGTCGCCTTGTCGTTCTTGTACTGCAGGTAGTACGAGTGCTCCCACATGTCGAGCATGAGCAGCGGAACCATGCAGATCGGCACGTTGCCCTGGTGGTCGAAGTGCTGAACGATGTACAGCTTCTGCGCGACCATGTCCCACGTCAGCACCGACCAGCCGGAACCCTGCACACCGAGGGCGTTGGCCTCGAACTGCGCGCGGAACTTGTCGAACGAACCGAAGTCGGCGTCGATATGAGCCGCGAGATCACCAACGGGCTTGTCACCACCGTCAGGCGACATGTTCGTCCAGAACACCGAGTGATTGACGTGGCCACCGAGGTGGAACGCCAGGTTCTTCTCCAGCGTGCCGAGGAACGTGAACTCCTCCTTGTCACGCATCTCCGACAGCTGGTCGACGGCCGTGTTGATGCCCTTGACGTACGTCGCGTGGTGCTTGTCGTGGTGCAACTCCATGATCTCGCCCGAGATGTAGGGCTCGAGAGCTGCGTAGTCGTAGGGAAGTTCCGGGAGCGAGTAGTCAGCCATGACCCCACGCTACCCACCTGCGACTCAGTCGCAACTAAGGCATACCTCGTCAGATGCGATAAAGTCGCACCTGGGACGGGAAGCGCGAGAGGCCACGAGCAACAACTCGTGGCCTCTCCTCATGCGTGACGAGATGGGCTGGGCGCCCGATCGGTCGTCAGCACGCGTCAGATCGTCAGCGCACGATCTATTTGACGCGCTTCCTCAACGCTTGATGGAACCTTCGCAAGCTCAGGCCCCACCGAGCCAGATCGTCAGCGCACGATTTTTTCGACGCGCTTCCTCAACGCTCGTTGGAACCTTCGCAAGCTCAGGCCCCACCGAGCCAGATCGTCAGCGCACGATCTTTTCGACGCGCTTCCTCAACGCTCGTTGGAACCTTCGCAAGCTCAGGCCCCACCGAGCTAGATCGTCAGCGCGTAGTACGTCAAGATGATCGACGCGCCGGCACGCTTGATGCACGTCAGCGACTCGCGGATCATGCGCTCACGATCGATCCAACCGTTCGCTGCAGCCGCCTCGATCATCGCCATCTCACCCGACACCTGATACGCCGCGACCGGCACCGTCGCGGCAGCCGCGACGTCCGACAACACGTCCAGGTACGGCAGCGCGGGCTTCACCATGAGGATGTCCGCACCCTGCTCCTCGTCGAGCATCGCCTCACGCAACGACTCGGTGCGGTTGCGCGGATCCTGCTGATACGTCGCGCGATCACCCTGCAACGAACTCTGCACGGCCTCACGGAACGGGCCGTACGCCGCCGACGCGTACTTCGCCGAGTACGCCATGACGGCGACGTCGTCGTGCCCCGACAGATCGAGCGCCGCACGGATGACACCGATCTGGCCGTCCATCATGCCACTCGGGGCGAGCACGTGCGCACCGGCCTGCGCCTGCGCCACCGCCATCTGCGCGTACACGTCGAGCGTCGCGTCGTTGTCGACCCGGCCCGCGTCGTCGAGCACCCCGCAGTGACCATGGTCGGTGAACTCGTCGAGGCACAGGTCACCCATGACGAGCAGGTCGTCACCGACGGCGTCACGCACGGCACGCAGCCCGACGTTGAGGATGCCGTCAGGATCGAGCGCACCCGAACCCACGGCGTCCTTCGACTCCGGCACGCCGAACAGCATGACGCCTGCGATGCCGGCGTCACGCGCGCGCTTCGCTTCCGCGACGAGCGAGTCGAGCGTGTGCTGCACGACGCCCGGCATCGACGCGATCGGCGTGTTCTCCGAAGCGTTCTCGCGCACGAACACCGGCAGGATGAGGTCGGACGGCGAAACGACCGTCTCGGCGACCATGTCGCGCATCACCGGCGACGTGCGCAGCCGCCGCGGACGGTGCGTCAGATCGTAGCTACTCATCAGGCCTTCACCTTTCGTCGGGCCGCCCCGCGTCGATCGCTCGGGCGGCGTACCTTCTCCCCAGACTCCGCGGCCTCGTGGGCCAGCGACCGGCCGTAGCCGGCGAGAGCGTCGACGAGGGACGCCGCCGACGCCTCGGGCGCGACGACGTCGACGCGCAGCCCGTGCTCTTCGGCGGTCTTAGCCGTCGCCGGGCCGATGCACGCGACGACGGTCGACGTGTGCGGCTTGCCGGCGATGCCGACGAGGTTGCGCACCGTCGAGCTCGACGTGAAGCACACGGCGTCGAACTTGCCCGACTTGATCGCCTCACGCACCTCCGGCGCGGGCGGGGCCGCGCGCACCGTGCGGTACGCGGTGACGTCGTCGACCTCCCAGCCCATCTCCTCGAGGCCCGCGACGAGCGTGTCCGTCGCGATGTCGGCGCGCGGCAGGAAGACGCGGTTGATCGGGTCGAGATCCTCGTCGTAGTCGGGCCACACCTCGAGCAGACCCTGTGCCGACTGCTCACCCGACGGCGTCAGGTCGGCCTCGAGGCCCCACTCGCGCAGCGCGTTCGCCGTCACCCCGCCGACGGCGGCTATCTTGACGCCCGCGAACGCGCGCACGTCGAGCCCGAACTCGGCGAACTTCTCGCGCACGGCGCGCACGGCGTTGACGGACGTGAATCCGACCCACTCGTAGCGCCCCGTGACGAGGCCCTTGACGGCCTTCTCCATCTGCTGCGGCGTGCGCGGCGGCTCGACGCTGATCGTCGGCACGACGGTGCTCGTTGCGCCGTGCGTCGCGAGACGCTCGATCATCGAACCCGATTGCTCCTTCGTGCGCGGCACGAGCACGTTCCAGCCGAACAGCGGCTTGTTCTCCCACCACGACAGCAGGTCGCGGTGGGCGACGGTCGAGCCGACGATCGCCATGACGGGCCCGTCGAACGAGGCTCGCTTGAGCACGGCGGGCACCTCGTCCAGCGTCGTCGTCACCGTCGACTGCGTGATCGTCGTGCCGTTCTCCGTCAGCGCGACGGGCGTGTTGCCCCGTCGGCCGGCCTCGCGCAATTCGCACAGCGACGTCTTGAGCGCGTCGGCCTGGCCGAGCACGACGACGGTGATGCACGCGTCGATCGAACGCCCCCAGTCGATCTTCGGGTCGCCGGCAGTGACGACGTGGACGGTGCGCGCCTTCGCGTCCGTCAGCGGCACGCCCGCGTACGCGGGCACCGCGGAGACGGCCGAGACGCCCGGGACGATCTCGAAGTCGATGCCCGCCTTGGAGCACGCGAGCGCTTCTTCGGCGAGGCCGTGGAACGTCGACGGGTCGCCGTCCATGAGGCGCACGACGAGCGGCTGCTCGCCACCTCGAGCCGAGCTGCCGGCGTCATCATGCTGCGCTGCAACGGATTTCGCGGTCTTGACGACGAGCTTCGCGCGGCTCGCGGTGGTGAGCTGCGCGCCCGCGTCGCCATAGCCTGCGTCGACGAGCTCGACCTCGTCGCGCACGAACGGCGCGACGAAGCGCTCACCGCAGATCTGGTCGAAGATCACCGCGTCCGCGTTCTCGATGAGGCGCGCGGCGCGCATCGTCAACAGGCCCGGGTCGCCCGGGCCCGCGCCGACGAAGGCCACCCTCGCGTGGTGCTGGTCGGTGCTCATGCGCCTGCCTCCTTCGTGCTCGTCGTGGGATTCGGTGTCTCGCGCGGCGGGATGACGGCGCCCGCGCCGTCGTCGAGCAGCGTGCGGGCGAGCGCCTCCCCGACGGCGACCGGGTCGTCGTAGGAGCCGACGTCGCTGCGGCGCAGCTCGAACGAGCCGTCGGGCGCACCGACGAAGGCGCGCAGTGAGATCTCGAGCGAGCCGTCGGGCTCTTCGACGATCTCCGCAAGCGCGCCGACCGGTGCCGCGCAGCCAGCTTCGAGGGCGCCGAGCACGGCGCGCTCGGCGGTGACGGCGGCGCGCGTGTCGGCGTCGTCGAGTTCGGCGAGCGCCGCGATGACGCGTGCGTCACCCTCGCGGCATTCGAGCCCGAGCGCGCCCTGGCCGGGGGCGGGCAGCATCTGCAGCGGGTCGATCGTCTCGCTGATGGCGTCGGTGCGTTCGACGCGCGCCAGCCCGGCGCGCGCCAGGATGACGCCGTCGAGTTCTCCGCTCGTCACGTAGCCCATGCGCGTGTCGATGTTGCCGCGGATGTCGCGGATCTCGAAGCCGAGCCCGAGCGCCTGCAACTGCGCGGCACGTCGCGGCGAGCCGGTGCCGACGACGGCGCCCGCAGGCAGTTCGCCGAGCGTCAGGCCGTCACGAGCGATGAGGGTGTCGCGCGGGTCCTCGCGCACGGGGATGCCGGCGATCACGAGGCCCGGTTCGGGCGCGACGGGCAGGTCCTTGAGCGAGTGCACCGCCATGTCGACCTCACCGTCGAGCAGTGCGCGGCGGATGGCGGCGGCGAACACGCCCGTGCCGCCCATTTGCGCGAGCGAGGCGCGGTTGACGTCGCCCTCGGTCGTGATCTCGACGATCTCGACGGCGTGGCCGTGCGCGCGCAACTGTTCGGCCACCCACGTCGACTGCGTCATCGCGAGGTGGCTGCGTCGGGTGCCCAGGCGGATCGGCGCGGCGTCGGCTGCTTGGCTGTTCATGGCATCTCCGGGGGAACCGTGACGACGCGCGTCTGCGCGGGGTCGAGGTCGAAGAGGGCGGAAAGCACTGCGGCGTAATCACTCTCACCGACAGCACCACCCTGGCTGGCAAGTTCTTTCACCCGCACCGTGGGCGTGTGCAGGAGTTTCTCGACGACGCGGTGCACCGTCAGCTGCACCTGCGCGCGAGTCGTCTCGTCGAGGTCGACGCGGCTGTCGAGGCGGCTCAACTCGGCGGCGACGATGTCGGCGGCGTTGGCGCGCAGCGCCGCGACGGTCGGGGCGACGCGCTCGGCGCGGCGCGCGACGACGTAGGCGGCGACCTCGCTCGTCACGAGATCCTGGACGGCCTTGATCTCCGCCTCCGCGCCGGGCTCGCCCTCGACCTGCGGGCCGAGGTCGCCGAGGCCGAGCACGGCGACGCCGCGGACGCAGGAGACCTCGTCGGCGACGTCGCGCGGCAGCGCGAGGTCGACGTAGACCTGGGGGCGCCCTTCAGGATTCGCGCGAGCCGCGAGCGTCGCGTCGATGACGTGGCCAACGGCGCCGGTGCACGACACGACGAGGTCGGCCGCGGCGAGGGCGTCGGGCAGTTCGTCGATGGGGCGCGCGGCGCAGCCGGCGGCGTCGGCGAGGCGGCGCGCGGCGTCGAACGTGCGGTTGACGACGGTCACCTCGCCAAGACCGTGCCGGACGAGCGTGTGGGTGGCGAGGGAGCTCATGGCGCCCGCCCCGACGACGACGGCGCGCACACCCGTCAGGTCGCCGAGCATGTTGCCCGACAGGTCGAGGGCGCGCTCGACGAGGGAGCGGCTGACGGTGTCGATGCCCGTCTCGGAGTGCACGCGCTTGCCGACGCGCAGCGCCTGCTGCACGAGGCGCGACATGACGGGGCCGATGCGCCCGGAGCGCTGCCCCTCGCGCAGGCTCTCGCGCAGCTGGGCGAGGATCTGGCTCTCCCCCACCGCGAGTGAGTCGAGGCCGGCGGCGACGTTGAACAGGTGCGCGACGGCGCGTTCGTCGAAGTGGACGTAGAGGTGTTCACGCAGCTCGCCGAGGCCGACACCCGTCGCGGCGGCGAGCGCCTCACCGATCTCGGTGACGGCGCCGTGGAACGTCGTCGCATCGGCATACACCTCGACGCGGTTGCACGTCGACAGCACGATCGGCTCGTCGACGTTCTCCCCCGCAAGCAGCCGCTCGAGCAGCGCCTGCTGACCTGCGGGGTCGAGAGAGGCACGCTCCAGCACGGCGAGTGGCGCCGAGCGGTGGGACAGGCCGAGGACGATGACGCTCATGCCAGGAGCTCCTTCGTGGTGCGAGAGCGGGCGAGGCGTGAGTGCTGCTCACGGAACGCGAGGATCTGGAGTTCGCCCGCCATGTCGACGCCGCGCACCTGCACGTCGGCGGGCACGGTCAGGACGGTGGGGGCGAAGTTGAGGATGCTGCGCACACCGGCGACGACGAGGCGGTCGGCGACCTGCTGCGCCGCGGTGGCGGGCGTCGCGATGATGCCGATGACACCCTCCCCCGGCTCGGGTCGCAGCGCCTCGAACGGGACGATGACGCGGCCGCCGACGTCCGTGCCGACGACGCGCGGGTCGTCGTCGATGAGCCACTTGATGTCGAAGCCCTTGACGCCGATGCCGCCGTACGTCGTGAGCGCACGCCCGAGGTTGCCCATGCCGACGATGGCGACGGACCACTCGCGCTCGAGGCCAAGGGCGCCGGCGACGTGGTCGGCGAGGGTGACGATGTCGTAGCCGACACCGCGCACGCCGTACGAGCCGAGGGCCGACAGATCCTTGCGCAGCTTGGCGGAGGAGACCCCGGCCTGCTCGGCGAGCGCCTCGGAGGAGATTCGCTCCTGCCCCATCGCGGCGCGCTCGTTGAGCACGCGTAGATACACCGGTAGCCGATTCACGGTGGCGTCGGGAATCTCCCGGCGCTCTACGTGCTCGGTGCTCACGGCAGCTACGGCCTTTCCTCGGGGTTCACGCGCTCACTTCGCGGTGCGGGGCGCGTATACCAAACGCCTGCACAGGCGTTCGCGGGACCCCCCGAGCTTAGACCTTGTGCACCGAGGCACAAAGTGACGTGACGTCGTTCACGTCCGCGTGATGACGCGGAATGAGGGCCATTTGGACGCGACGGGACCTTGGTCCCTACCTCCGCCGACGCCCGCCCGTGACGGCGCGGCGCAGCCGATCCTCGTCGACGCGCCAGTAGTCGTGCTGCTTGCCGTCGACCAGCGTGACGGGGATCTGCTCGGCATACTTCGCCACGAGATCGGGGTGCTCGAGCATGTCGATCTCCTCCACCTCGGCGCTCGTCTCCGCGGCGACCTTCTCGACGACGGCGCGCGCGTCGTCGCACAGGTGGCAGCCGGGCTTGGTGATGAGGGTGATTCTTCTCACAGCGTCATCGGGGGTGTGTCCGAGAGCGCGTCGCAGCGGGGAGACGTTCATCGCACCAGCCTAGGAGCATGCCCCGAGCATGCAACAGGCCCCTGCCGCGCGTGGCGGCAGGGGCCTGGAGCGTCAAGAGTGATCAGGTCACTTCTTGTTACGACGCTGGTGACGCGTCTTGCGAAGCAGCTTGCGGTGCTTCTTCTTGGCCATGCGCTTGCGGCGCTTCTTGATGACGGAGCCCATGAGTGAACCGTTCCTTACCTGTTGTCCTTGGCGATGCCCGTGCCGACATTCGCCGGTGCGTTCCTGCCCCACCGCGAGGTGGGTCGGCCACGGGAATATCTGAGCCATCGTATCGTCTGCTGTTTTGCTGCGCGACTCGTGGGGGTGACGCGCCGTTCACCGGCGAGTGCTTCGACGTCCCGTCGTGGCGCTCGCGCCCATCGCCCACGGGTCGTCACTGCCGGGCAAGGTGGACGTCAGTCGAACCAGACGTCCAGGCCATGATGCGGGAAGACGGCTTCACGTGTCGCCATGACGGCCTGGTCGACCTGCGACTCGGGATGCATGCCGGAGGCCCACGACTGGAACCACACGTCGTCGTTCTCGGCGACACCGTCACCCATCTTCGTCGGCGCCGTGCGCCCCGTGATGGCCTCGACGTGGCGGCGCCACTCGTCCGGCGTCGGCGTCTCGAGCGGGATCGGGTGATCGGCGGCGATGGCCGTCAGGTGCGTCCACGAGCGCGGGACGACGTCGACGAGCTCGTACCCGCCGCCGCCGAGCGCGACCCAGCGCCCGTCGCACACATCGTGCGCGAGCTCGTGCAGCGACTGATGCGCCATCTTCTGCGCGTCGACCGTCAGCACCATGTGCGCGAGCGGGTCGGAGTAGTGCGAGTCGCAACCGTGCTGGGTGACGAGCACCTGCGGCGCGAAGGCCGTCACGACAGGGTGGACGACGGCGTGCAGCGCGCGCAGCCACTCGGCGTCGCCGGTGCCGGGCGGCAGCGACACGTTGACGGCCATGCCCTCGGCCTCGGGCCCGCCGCAGTCGCGGGCGAAGCCGGTGCCGGGGAACAGCACGGTGCCCGACTCGTGGATCGAGATCGTCAGCACGCGCGGGTCGTTCCAGAACGTCTTCTCGACGCCGTCGCCGTGGTGGACGTCGATGTCGACGTACGCGACGCGCTCGACGCCCTGATCGAGCAACCACTGGATGCCGATCGCCGCGTCGTTGTAGATGCAGAAACCGCTCGCCGCGACGGGCATCGCGTGGTGCAGGCCGCCGGTGAAGTTGACCGCGTGCTCGTACTCACCGGTGTGCACGGCCTGGACGGCGCGCAGCGTACCGGCCGCGATGAGCGCGGAGACGTCGTGCATGCCGACGAACGCCGGGTCGTCCTCCGTGCCCAGACCGAACGACGTATCGGCGTCCGCCGGGTTCGCCGATGCGGCCATGACAGCGTCGACGTACGCGCGCGAGTGGACGCTGAGGAGGAACTCGTCGCTTCCGTCTGGCAGGCGTGGCGCCTCGACGTCGACATGCCCCAGAACGCCGAGACCCTCCGCGAGGCGCGCAGTCAGCGCGAGCCGCAGAGGGTTCATCGGGTGACCCTCACCGAAGTCGTACCGCGTCAGCGCGGCGTCCCAGATGACGAGGGTCGGGTGGGGCATGACGTCAGTGACGCGCGTCGAGGACGTCGCTCGGGATGGAGGTCTCGTCGGCACCGAGCGGGTAGACGAACGCAGCCTCTTCCTCGGACTCGGTGTCGGACGAGTTCGGGTTCATCGGACGACGGTGCTCGGTCGGCAGGAAACCGCGGCTCGACGCGAACGCCACACCACGCGCGTTGTCGGTGCCGACCCAGTAGATGACGGCGCCCAGGCTCTCCTTGCGCGCCTGCTCGAGAACAGCTTCGAGCAGCGCGACGGCGACGCCCGTGCCACGCGCGTCGGGTGTGACCCACAGGCCGAACAGCTCGCCGTACGGCGACTCCTCGTCGTCACGCACATCGCTGCGCAGCGAGACGACGCCGACCTTGTCGCCGT
The DNA here is from genome assembly GCF_044878485.1 of Dermacoccus sp. BD5. NCBI lineage: Bacteria > Bacillati > Actinomycetota > Actinomycetes > Micrococcales > Dermacoccaceae > Dermacoccus > Dermacoccus sp. BD5. The sequence continues at coordinate 67,577 of NZ_JANJER010000014.1, forward strand.
TCTCGTCGGTCGCGAGGATGCGGCGCGCACGCGCCATGCGTCGACGCCACGCGCTCTCGTCGAGCTGCTTCTCGGCGGACGACGACGCCGCGAAGGCCTCGGGCGACTCCTCCAGAGCGCTCAGGCGAACGTCGCGGTAGATCTGCCAGTCGTCTTCGCCAAGGGTTCGTACAGTCAACGCAGTCATACGCATATCGAACCACGTTTGGCTGAGCCGATGGGCGCTGGGGGTGCCGTGCGCCGGATGCCGGGAGCGGCGGCCGCGATGAGGCGCGCAATCTGCTTGCCCGTCAACGTTCTTGGATGGGTGAACATCGGGTGAACGAGCGATCGAGGGGCGGACGGAAGCGAGTCGAGGAAGCGCCGAAGCGTCGCACGAACGACACGCCCCACTGATTCAGCCGTGTTGATTCTTCCCTGCTGGTTCTTCCCGCCGATCGAGCCCTACGAGCTCAACCCATCGACGCAGACTTGTCGTGGCAGGCCTTCATCGCCGCCACCATCGCCGCGCGCACGGCCCGCTGGTCGAGTTCGGCGAGCGCCGTGATCGTGGTCCCGCCGGGGCTCGAGACCTTCTCGCGCAGCTGGACGGGCGACTCCCCCGACTCCGCGAGCATCGTGCCCGCGCCGACGATCGTCTGAACGGCGAGCCGGTGCGCGACATCGCGCTGCAGGCCGAGCAGGACGCCCGCCTCGATCATCGCGTCGGCGAGGTAGAACAGGTACGCCGGGCCGCTGCCGGAGACCGCCGTCACGGCGTCGTGGTCCTTCTCGGCGACCGTGATGACATCGCCCGACGCGGCGAGGAGCGTCTTCGCGCGCGCCAGTTGGTCGTCGTCGCAGTGTGCGCCGGGCGTCACCGCGTGCATGCCCGCCCCGACCATCGCGGGAGTGTTCGGCATGACGCGGACGACCGCGGCGCCGTCGGGCAGGTGCTCCTCGAGCGAGATGGTCGATCGCCCCACGGCGAGGCTGACGACGACGGCGCCGTCCGCGAGATGCGGGCCGATCTCCTCGAGTACGTCGTCGAGCTGGTACGGCTTCACGCCGAGCACGACCGTCTCGGCGCTCGCGACGGCGTCGGGGTTCGACGTCATCGTCGCGACGCCGTACTTCTCGCGCAACTGCGTGCCGCGCTCGACGCGACGCGACGTGGCGACGACGTCATCCGCGTCGAAACCGCCTGCGAGAGCGCCGGCCATGACGGCCTCGTTCATGTTGCCGGTGCCGATGAACGCGATGCGGCGGGCGGACTTCGTCATGTCATCTCCTGCGTCGAACGGGGTTGGGCAGCGTCAGTGCCAACGACGGCCGCCCCGCGAGCGCGCTCGCGACGTATGTCGACCACATCGGGCCGTACGGGACGACGACGCGGCGCGCGAAGGCGTCATCGTGGTGGGTCGGGGCCGTGATGCCGAGCGGGGTGACGACCTCGGCACCCTGCGCGTCGTGGCGGCGCACGAGGGAGGCGGCGATGTCGAGCAGCAGCGCGTCGTCGGTGTCGAAAGCCGTGACGGCTTGCGCGTCGAGCAGCGCCTTCGTGATGTCGACGAACGCGTTGCCGCTCTCGCGCGCCGATGTCATGCCGAGCGCGGCGTCGAGGCGTTCCGTCGTCAGACGCACGCGACGCCCTTTCGTGGCGAGGTCGCTCAGGTCGTCGGACGCGCCGCGCAGGCGGGTGGGCAGCACGATGCCGGTCTCCGGAAAATCCTGGCGCAGTTCGTCGCCGAGCACGTAGACGGCCTGGATGTAGAGGGGGTCGGTGACGGTGAGCGTCAGCGTCACCCCCGCGTTGCGCGCGGCCTGCCCGACCTCGCGCAGACTGTTGATGAGGACGCCGCCCGAGACGTCATCGGCGAAGACGCCGAACGTGCCGACGTCGATCGTCAGATCCGGTGACGGCGCGCCGCTCGCGGCGAGCGCGCTCACTGCGCCGATCGTGTCGGCCTGGACGGTGAGCAGGTCGTCCGTGCTCGCCGGCGGCACGAGCAGCGGGCGCCACGAGATACGGGATTGTTCATCGGGGCTTTCAGCGGTAGTGCCGGCTGCTGCGCTCGTGAGTTCGTCGGTGACGCGGATGGCGTCGTCGATGCTCTCACCGGCGACGAGCGACTTCGCCGCGGCGCGCGCGATCGGCCCACGCGACGCCGCCGAGACGACCTTCGACGTGGCTGCGGGCAGACGCGGACCGAACGAGTACTTCGGCATCGGCGCCACCTCCTTCGTCGACGTTTCGACCCAGCCTACGTGGCCCACCCGTGCGTCAGCACACCGTCTCGCGGCTCCGCACGGGGCGGGTTCGTCAGAACGGCGAACTGATGCGTCCGGCCCCGATCGCGAGGTGCAGCCGCGCGAACGCGAGCGCCTCGGCGAGGTCGACGAGCCGGTCTTCGTCGGACAGGCGTCGCGTGCCGACCTCGACGACGACGTCGCCGCCGAACTGGTCACGCGCGAGCATCTCGAGCATCTGCGCGCACGGCTGCGTGCCGCGCCCCGGAACGAGGTGCTCGTCCTTGTAGGAGCCGAGCCCGTCGGCGAGGTGGATGTGGCTGAGGCGATCGCCGAGTTCTTCGGCAACGGCGATGGCGTCGCTGCCGGACGTCGCCGTGTGCGACAGGTCGAGCGTCGTGTGCGCGTAGTGGTTGCGCCGCAGATCCCAATGGGGCAGGTACGCCTGCACCTCGCGTCCGCGAGCGCGCCACGGGAACATGTTCTCGACGGCGAGCTTGATCTCCGGGTGGCGGGCCTCGCGTTGCGCGACGCCGTCGACGAACCCCGTCGCGTACTCCTTCTGCCACCGGAACGGCGGGTGCAGGACGACCGTGCCGGCTCCCACGTCGCGTGCGAGGTCGACGGAACGGTCGATCTTGCCCCACGGCTCGTTGCCCATGACGCGTTGCGTGAGCAACAGCGTCGGGGCGTGGATCGACAGGATCGGCACGCCGTGACGTTCGGACAGCTCGCGCAGGGCCCGCGCGTCCTGGCTCGCCGGCTCGGTCCAGACCATGACCTCGACGCCGTCGTAGCCGAGTTCGGCTGCGATGCGGAAGGCCGCCGCCGTGCTCAACGGGTAGCACGACGCGGTGGACAGACCGACGCGGATGCTCACACCAGCGCGTCCAATCGGCGCAGGATGAGCCCCTCGCGCAACGCCCAGGGGCACACGTCGAGGGAGTCGACGTCGAACAGATCCATCGTCGCCTCGATGACGACGGCACCGGCGAGCACCTGCGCGCTGCGTTCGACGCTGACGCCGGGCAGCTGCGCGCGTTCGGTCGCCGTCATCGCCGCGAGTCGGGGGACGAGGTCGCTAAGGCCTGCGCGGGCGAGCGAGCGCGGCGCGAACGGGCCGTCACTCGACGGCGCGGCCCCCGTCAGGCGCGCGAGGGAACGGATCGTCTTGCTCGTGCCCACGGTGCGATCAGGTGTGCCCCAGCGCGTCAGATCCCGTGCGACGCCGGCGATCTCGGCGCGCACGCGCGTGCGCAGGGCGCGCAGATCTTCCGCGGACGGCGGATCGCCCGCCAGCTCACGCGTGAGGCGCCCGGCCCCCAGCGGCAGACTGACGGCGGTGTCGGGCGTCTCGTCGATACCCGTCGCGAGTTCGAGCGAGCCGCCGCCGATGTCGATGCCGAACAGGCGCCCGCTCGACCAGCCGAACCAGCGGCGCGCGGCGAGGAACGTCACGCGCGCCTCCTCCTCGCCCGTCAGCACGCGCAGCTCCTGGCCGGTGTGCTCACGCACATGATCGAGGACGGCCTGACCGTTGGGCGCCTCGCGCACCGCGGACGTCACGAACGACATGAGTTCGCGGATGCCGGCGTCTTCGGCGATCGTCACGCATTCGCCGACGAACTGCGTCAGATCGGCGATACCGGATGCGTCGATGAGGCCGTCGGCGGTGACGTGTTCGGACAGGCGCAGCACGCGCTTGTGCGACATCGCGGGCAACGGCTGGGCGCCGGGGTGCGCATCGACGACGAGCAGGTGCACGGTGTTGGAACCGACGTCGATGACTCCGAGGCGCATGGTCGCAGGGTATCCGGCTCAGCGGAACGTGGGGTACCAGGCGTCGTAGTCGGTCTCCAGCTGGGTGAGGCCCTTGTGGAAGTGCCGCTGCGCGAGGGTCTCGATGTCGGTCGTCGTCGTGACGGCGTCGGTGTAGAACGCCATGACGGCGCCGTTGCCGTACGTGTCGCGCAGGAAACGCGCGAACGTGAACGCCACGTAGTACGCGTCGGCGGCGTTCGCGCCGCGCAGTTCCTCGTCGCTCGGCAGATGCGGACGGATGTCGGTGCGCTTGTGCGGCGCCTGCGGGACGAGCTTCTGGCCGACGTACTCGGCCCACCCCTCGAGCAGCCACAGCGGCCGCGTCTCGCGCAGCTTCTCGAGCGTGAGGGCGTGGAACGCCTCGTGTGCGAGCGTCTCGCGGGCCGTCACGTCGTTCGCGTGACGCACCGTCCACGGCGCGACGACGACGAACGGCAACGTGCCGCCGCGCGTCACCGTGCTCGCGAGCTGGCTGCCCGGCTCGGTGCCCGTGTACTTCTTGAAGTCGGCGTCGTCGCGCGGCACGACGACGAGCAACGGGTTCGCAGAGGCGTGACGGTCGAGGCCGCGCACGGCGGAGACGGCGCGCTCACTCGCCGTCACGATGCCGGAGGGGATGACGGCGTGCGCACCGGCGACGATCATCGCGCCACCCTTCGACTGCGTGCGCGGCGTAGCCCCGACCTTCTCGGCGATGCCGCTCTGCGCCATCCGGGCCGCGGGCGTGGTGGCGGGGCTCGTCGTCGAACTCGAGGTGGGGTTCGAGGCGCTGCGCGTCGTGAGGGCGCTGCACCCGGTCAGCAGGGAGAGTGCGAGGGTGCCGGCAGCGAGGCTCGTGCGCGAGGTCATGCGTGGCCTCCCCTGTCGGCGTCGCGGGTGTCTGCGGCGGAACCTCGACGATACCCGCGCCGGGCGGCGAGCACCTATCATCGCGGGCGTGGCTGAATGCGATCTCGAGATACCGCGCACCTGGGTCGAGTTCGACGACCCGGCGAGCGAGGCGGACGCCGTCGAGCGCTTCCGCTGCGACCTCACGTGGTTGACGTCGAACTGGACGTGCACGTTCGGCGACGGATGCTGCGGCATCGATGCGTCGAAGCCCGACCTGGGATGCTGCGTGCTCGGCGCGCACTTCACCGGCGACGAGGACGAGGCGCACACCGCGTCGGTCATGAAGACGTTGACGCGCGACGAATGGCAGTTCTACGACGAGGGCCACTCGGCTGACGGCTGGGTCGAGGTCGACGAGGACGGCGACCGCAAGACGCGCGTCGTCGAGGGTGCCTGCATCTTCTTGAACCGGCCGGGATTCGGTGACGTCACCTCGTCGGTGGAGGGTTCGGACGACGTGAGGACGGCCGGCCCCGGCCTGGGTTGCGCGCTGCATCAGAAGGCGTGGGCGACGGGCGTCGAGCCGTGGTCGCTCAAGCCCGAGGTGTGCTGGCAGTTGCCGATCCGACGTTCGTATCGTCGCGTGACGCTGCCCGACGGTGAGGAGTATCTCGAGACGACGATCGCGGAGTACGACCGTCGCGGATGGGGTTCGGGCGGGCACGACCTCGACTGGTACTGCTCGGGCAACTCCGAGGCGCACGTGGGAGCCGAGCCGGTCTACGTCTCGCAGCGACCCGAATTGGTCGAGCTCATGGGCCAGGCCGCCTACGACGTGCTCGTCACGTACTGCGAGGCGCACCTCGCAGCGGCTGCCGCGCTGGCCGTCACCCCTGCCGGACGCGACCTGCTGCCGTTGTACGTGCATCCCGCGACGCTGGAGGCCCAGGGCCGCTGAATTTCACCACAACTGCACCATCCCGTGGCGCGCCGCCTGACCCGCGACACCGAGTGCTGACCTGGCCGGGTGCCGTCATCCCTCGATTTTCGCCGATCTTGCGTCATGAGCGCGCGCCGTTTTCACGCGTTGATGACACAACATCGCGACGGTAGTGGCGGGGGGCTAAGAGCCCTCCCGAGGGCGGCTGAGCGCAGGATTACCCGCCATCCCGGGGTTGTCGGCGCTCACGTCTAGGGTTTCGGCCATGGCGAGCAAGGCTTCGAAGCGAACGACGTACCGATGCACCGAGTGTGGGTGGCAGACGGTCAAGTGGGTCGGGCGATGTGGCGAGTGTCAGGCGTGGGGCACCGTCGAGGAGGTCGGCGGGCCCGTCGCCGTGCGCACGCAGGCGGCGTCGAAGGTCGCCAACCCGGCGAAGCCGATCCGCGAGGTCGACGCGACGAAAGCCTCCATCACGACGACGGGCGTCGGCGAGTTCGACCGCGTCCTCGGTGGTGGCCTCGTACCGGGCGCCGTCATGCTCGTCGCGGGAGAGCCGGGCATCGGCAAGTCGACGCTGCTGCTCGACGTCGCCGCGCGCGCGGCACGCGCTGACACGAAGGTGCTCTACGTCAGCGGCGAGGAATCCGCGGCGCAGGTGCGTCTGCGCGCCGACCGCACGGACGCGGTCGCCGACACGCTCTACCTCGCGAGCGAGACCGACCTCGCCACCGTGCTCGCGCACATCGATGCGGTCCAACCGACGTTCCTCGTCATCGACTCCGTGCAGACGATCGCGAGCGCCGAGGTCGACGGTTCGGCCGGCAACGTCTCGCAGGTGCGCGAGGTCGCGGCCGCCATCATCCAGGTGGCGAAAGCCCGCAACATCTCGACGGTGCTCGTCGGGCACGTGACGAAGGACGGTTCGATCGCCGGCCCCCGTCTGTTGGAGCACCTCGTCGACGTCGTCATCACCTTCGAGGGCGAACGTCACTCGCGTCTGCGGCTCGTGCGCGCGGTCAAGAACCGCTACGGGCCGACCGACGAGGTCGGTTGCTTCGACCTGTCCGACGGCGGCATCCAGGGTCTGTCGGACCCGAGCTCACTGTTCCTCACCTCGCGCGACAAGCCCGTCGCGGGTACGTGCGTCACGGTGACGCTCGAGGGTCGCCGACCACTCGTGACGGAGGTACAGGCGCTCGTCGCGCCGTCGGCAGGTGGTTCGCCGCGCCGCACGACGTCAGGGGTCGACTCCTCGAGGACCGCGATGATCCTCGCCGTCCTCGAACGCCGCGCGGGTGCCCCCGTCAGCCGTGCCGACTGCTACGTCTCGACGGTCGGGGGCGCGAAGCTGAGCGAACCGGCGTCCGACCTCGCCGTCGCGTTGTCCCTGCTCAGTTCGGCGCAGGAGAAACCGCTGCCGGCGGGGCTCATCGCCGTCGGCGAGGTGGGACTTTCGGGAGACATCCGCGCCGTCAGCGGTGTGGCGCGACGTCTCGCCGAGGCGGCGCGCATCGGGTTCGACAAGGCGATCATTCCTGCCGGGTCGCTCGGCACCGAGAAGGCCCCCGCGGGCATGCGCATCGCCGAGTGCGCCGACCTCGGCTCGGCGATGCGTGCCGTCGGAACGGCATCAGGTGATTGAGCGGCCCGGTCAGCGATGCCCCGAGGGCCCGGATTCCCACCGGCCAGTTGAGTCACTTACGTCCCGACGAGTCACTCACGACTGACTCATCCTCACCCACGTGACGCAGCGGCCCCGCCACCGCGCCCGAGACACCCCAGACGACCATCAGCACCCCCACCGACCACGACGTGATCCATCCGCCCACCCCGGCCACGGTTTCCCTAACCTGGAAGCCAACCCCTCACCACGTGTGGCCACCATCACAGGCCGCGATCGGTACTGCGAAGTAACCCAAACCCGGCACTAAGGTGCCAGAGGCATCGAGCGCGCCGCATGGCTGCGCCGAGTACGACGACGACCTGAGGATGAACCAGACGTGTTTTCCGGACGTAACGCCCGCGCTGCCGCTCTGCCCGCGCAGCTGTCCCGTAGCTGGCTGCTCGCCAGCGCCATGAAGCCCGAACTCTTCGACGCGGCCCTCGCCTCCGAGGCCGATTCCGTCATCTTCGACATCGAGGATGCCGCGCCTGCGGCCGACAAGTCCACGGCGCGCGACAACGTCGTCAAGGCCCTCGAGGACGGCGCGACCGGTTGGGTGCGCATCAACGACATCAACACCGAGTTCTGGGAGGACGACCTCAACGCCCTCCACGGCATCCCCGGCCTGCGCGGCGTCATGCTCGCGAAGACGGAGAAGCCCGAGCACGTCACGCTGACGGCGATGCGCCTCAACCCGGGCACCCCCGTCCTCGCGCTCGTCGAGTCGGCCATCGGCATCGAGAACGCAACGTCGATCGCGTCCGCCCCGGGCACCTTCCGCCTCGCGTTCGGTGTCGGCGACTTCCGCCGCGACACCGGCGCGGGCGCCGACCCGATGGCGCTCGCGTACGCGCGCTCCAAGCTCGTCGTCGCCTCCCGCGTCGGCCAGCTGCCCGGCCCGATCGACGGCCCGACCCTCACCGACTCCGAGGACGAGCTGCTCGAGGCGTGCAAGGTCACCCAGAACATGGGCATGACGGGCAAGCTGACGCTGCGCATCGACCAGACCGACCCGATCAACCGTGGCCTGTCCCCCAGCCACTCCGAGATCGAGTGGGCCGCCGAACTGCTCGACTCGCACGAGCACGGCGGCGGTACGCGCGACGGCAGCTACGCGCCGCGCCTGGCACGAGCGCAGAAGATCCGCAACCTCGGTGAGTCCTATGGGCTCTGGACGGTCTGATCAGCAGGCATCGCAACACCTGAGCGGGTGGGTGCGCGCCGCCACGTCACGATGTGATGTCGGCGCGTGCTCGCCCGCACCCGCAGTCAGTAGAGTTCACGGTGGGTGAGGAACGAGACGAGCAGGTGGGTCATGGCAAAAGAGGCAAGTGTGACTGAGCGATCCAACGAGGCCCTGCTCTGGGAGACCCTCGCCGCCATCGCTCCCGGCACCGAACTGCGCGACGCTCTCGAACGCATCCTGCGCGGGCGCACCGGAGCGCTCATCGTCGTCGGGCACGACGACGTCGTCGACAAGATCTCGACGGGCGGCTTCCCGATCAACATCGACTTCTCCGCGACGCGCCTGCGCGAACTCGCAAAGATGGACGGCGGCATCGTCGTCAGCTCCGGCCTGGAGAAGATCATCGGTGCGGCGATCCAGTTCGTCCCCGATTCGAGCATCGAGACGCGCGAGTCCGGCACCCGTCACCGCACGGCCGAACGTGTCGCGAAGCAGACCGGTTTCCCCGTCATCTCCGTCAGCCAGTCGATGCAGATCATCGCCGTGTACGTCGGCGGCATGCGTCACGTGCTCGAGGGCTCGCCCGCGATCCTGTCGCGCGCCGGGCAGGCGCTGCAGACGCTCGAGCGGTACAAGAAGCGCCTCGACGAGGTCACCGGCTCCCTCTCCGCTCTCGAGATCGAAGACTTGGTGACGGTGCGTGACGTCGCCCAGGTGCTGCAGCGCCTCGAGATGGTGCGGCGCATCAGCGAGGAGATCTCCTCCTACGTCGTCGAACTCGGCACCGACGGTCGCCTCATCGACCTGCAACTGCAGGAACTCATCGGCGCCCTCGGCAACGACCGTGAACTCGTCATCCGTGACTACCTGGAATCCGCACGCGACGGCTACCCGCTCGAACAGGCCGACGCGAACCTCGCCTCGCTGAGCAACGACGACCTCATCGACATCAGCGCCAACGCGCGCGCGGTCGGCTTCCCCGTCGCGGGTGACGCGCTCGACGCCCTCGTCACTCCGCGCGGCTACCGGTTGCTGTCGAAGGTGCCGCGCCTGCCCGGCGCGATCATCGACCGACTCGTCGACCATTTCGGCAGCCTGCAGGCCATGCTCGCCGCGGACTTCGACGACCTGCTCACCGTCGACGGCGTCGGCGAATCGCGCGCCCGCGCCGTGCGCGAAGGGCTCTCGCGTCTCGCCGAGAGCAGCATCCTCGAACGCTACGTGTGAGCACGCTGCTCCCGGAGGCACGGCGCGACGACCTCGTCGCACGTCTCAACGCCTGGTTCCTCGATGCCGCGCGCCCGCTGCCATGGCGCTCCCCCGACACGACGCCGTGGGGCATCTTCCTGTCCGAGGTCATGAGCCAGCAGACGCCCGTCGCGCGCGTGGCTCCGATCTGGCAGGAATGGCTCGAGCGCTGGCCCACCCCGTCGGACCTGGCGGCCGCCGCGCCAGGTGAGGCCGTCCGTCACTGGGGCCGCCTCGGCTACCCGCGTCGTGCCCTGCGGCTGCACGACGCCGCCGTCACGATGGTCGAACGGCACGGCGGCGAGGTGCCGTCGACGCACGACGAGCTGCTCGCGCTACCCGGCGTCGGCGAGTACACGGCAGCGGCCGTCGCGTCGTTCGCATTCGGTGAGCGCGTCACCGTCATCGACACGAACATCCGACGCGTCGAGGCGCGTACGGTGACCGGCGTCGAGTTTCCCCGACCCAACCTGAGCGCCGCAGAACGCCGACTCGCCGCGCTGCTGCTGCCGCAGGACGATCACGTGCTGTGGAACGCCGCGTCGATGGAGTTCGGAGCGGTCGTGTGCACCGCGAAGGCCCCCGCCTGCGGTACCTGCCCGATCATCGACGCCTGCGCCTGGCAGCTCGCGGGCGCGCCCGTCTACGACGGCCCCGCCCGGCGCGGGCAGGCCTGGGCCGGCACCGATCGGATGGTGCGCGGCAAGCTGCTCGCGGTGCTGCGCGAGGCGCACGGCCCCGTCGAACGCGCCCGCCTCGACGAGGCCTGGGACGACGACGCCCAGCGTGAGCGCTGCCTCTCATCGCTCATCACGGACGGTCTCGTCGACCCCATCGACGACGAGCTGTTCGCGCTGCCCGGCCACCGCTGGGCCACCCCCTCAGACGACGATGTCGGTCGGTCAGTGAAGCGTCAGCTCGCGTGATCGGCGTGCGGCCCGGCCTCCGTCGGCTTGACGTGCGCAGCCTCGGGGTTGGCCGGCGCGTGGAGGTGGAGCGATTCCATCACCTCGGCGAGAACCGCTTCCTGCCCACCCTTCGCCTCGACGACGATGCCCGGCTCGTCAGCCTGCAGCGGCTCGAGCGTGTCGAGCTGGCTCTGCAGCAGGGACGCCGGCATGTAGTGGCCCTTGCGCTCGGCGAGACGCTGTTCGAGCTGCTCGCGCGAGACGTCGACGTGGCAGAACGACACCGTCGGGCGCCCCTCGCGGAGCAGCTCACGGTAGCTGCGCTTGAGCGCACTGCACGTGATGACGGCGCTCTTGCCGAGGCTCTCGTGCTCGTCGATCCACTCGCCGATCTTCGTCAGCCACGGCCAGCGGTCCTCGTCCGTCAGCGGGATGCCGGCGCGCATCTTCTCGACGTTGGCCTGCGGGTGCAGGTCGTCGCCCTCGACGTACGTCCACCCCATGGCGTCGGCGAGACCCGTCGCGACGGTCGTCTTTCCCGAGCCCGAGACGCCCATGACGATGACGAACTGGGACTGCGGTTGTGTGCTCATGCTCTTCACCCTAACGTTCGATTCTGCACCCGAGAACTGGCTCTGGCCACCGGCCCGTTCGCGGGCATCGGTGCCCCTGGACGACGAACCCCCTCGCGCGCAGATGCACCCGGGTGCGTGTGCGCGCGAGGGGGTTCGGTGAGTGCGAGCGCCCTGCGTCTCAGACGATGAGGTGCAGGATCCAGACGCAGGCGAAGCCGACGACGGAGATGACCGTCTCCATGAGCGACCACGACTTGAGGGTCTGCACGACGCTGAGGCCGAAGTACTCCTTGACGAGCCAGAACCCGGCGTCGTTGACGTGGCTGAAGAACAGCGAGCCGGCGCCGATCGCGAGCACGACGAGGGAGAGCTGGTTGGCGTCGAGGTGGGCGACCATGGGCGCGACGATGCCGGCGGCGGTGATCGTCGCGACAGTCGCCGAACCCGTCGCGAGACGGATACCGACGGCGACGAGCCACGCGAGCAGCAGCGGAGAGAAGTTGCTGCCGTCTGCCCAGTCCTTGATGACGTTGCCGACGCCCGCGTCGACGAGGAGCGTCTTGAAGCCACCGCCGGCGGCGACGATGAGGATGATGCCGGCGACGGCGGGCAGGCCCGCGCTCATGATGCCGTTCGTTTTCGCGATCGACAGGCCGGCGCCCTTGCCGAGCAGGATCATCGCGACCATGGTCGAGATGAACAGCGCGACCGGCGGGTTGCCGAGGAACGCGATGACGGACAGCGCCGTGCCCTTCTTCATGCCGGCGATCTCGGCGATGGCCGAGATGAGCATGAGGACGACGGGCAGCAGGATGCACGTGATCGCGGCACCGAACGACGGGCGACGCGTGGACGTCGTGTCGTTCTTCGCGTCGACGGCGGTGGCGCCGTCGTGCTCGCCACCGTCATGCGCGCCCGAACCCGCGTCGCGGACCGAGCCGTCGGCAGCGAGCGCCGCCGGAGCATCGACGGGGACGAGACGCGCGACGAGGCGCCCGAGCAGCGGGCCGGCGACAATGAGCGTCGGGATGGCGGCGATAATGCCGAACAGCAGGGTGCGGCCGGTGTTGGCGTGGACGGCCTCGATCGCGGCGACGGGGCCGGGGTGCGGCGGCACGAAACCGTGGAGCACCGACAGGCCGGCGAGGGCCGGGATGCCGATGAGCAGCACCGGTTGCTTCGTGCGGCGCGCGACCGACAGGACGATCGGGATGAGCAGGACGACACCGATCTCGAAGAACATCGGCAGGCCGATGATCGCGGCGACGAGCGCCATCATCCACGGCAGTGCGGCGGCCTTGACGCCGCCGACGAGCTTGTCGACGATCGCGTTGCCGCCGCCGGAGTCCGCGAGCAGCTGACCGATCATCGCACCGAGGGCGACGAGCAGACCGACCGAGCCGGCGGTCTTGCCGAAACCGGTCGTGAAGCTGTCGACGGCGGCCTTGCCTGGCACCTGGGCGACGGCGGCGAGCGCCGCGCTGCCGAGGATGAGGCCGAGGAACGGGTGGAGCTTGAACGCGCTGATCGCGAGGACGACGACGGCGATGCCGGCGAGCGCCGCAAGGGTGAGTTGCCCGGACGAGGCGTGGGAGATCGGCCCGGTCGCGTCCGCTGCAAGAAGGTGAACCATGTGCGATGGCCCTTCCCTGGTGGGTGGTCAATGAGGCGCGGCCACTCGTCCAAGAACGGCCAACCGGCTCACAGTAGTCGTCGAGCCCATGCAGGCACCTCTGCATCGGCTAACGAATGGACAACAAACGTTTTGGTCGACCGCGCTCCTCCGAGCGTCAGAGCGTCAGAGCGTCAGCAGCATGCGCGTGTTGCCGAGGGTGTTGGGCTTGACGCGGTCGAGGTCGAGGAATTCGGCGACACCTTCGTCGTACGACTGCAGCAGTTCGTCGTAGACGGTTCGCTCGATCGGGATGCCTTCGATCTCGACGAACCCGTGGCGCGCGAAGAAGGCGGTCTCGAACGTCAGGCAGAACACGCGGTCGACGCCGATGATGCGCGCCTGGTGGATGAGGGCGTCGAGCAGGCGCCCTCCGACGCCGTGGCCGCGGACATCGCCGGACACGGCGAGCGTTCGCACCTCCGCGACGTCCTCCCACATGACGTGCAGCGCACCGCATCCGACGATGTCGTCGTCGAGCTCGGCGACGATGAACTCGCTCAGGTTCTCGTAGTAGCTGACGGCCGGTTTGTCGACGATCGCCTTCGACTCCACGTACGGCGTCACGAGCCGTCGGATGCCTCGCACATCGGCGGCGCGGGCACGGCGAAGCACGACGGAACTCATGCACTCCACCCTAGGCACTCGCTTCGGGGCCGCAGCCGCGCGTCCCAGCTGACGAACCCCGTCAAGCCCGCCCGACGAGAACACGACGGTGCGGCCCCCCCCCCCCCCCGGGGGGGGGGCCCCCCCCCCCCGGGGCCCCCCCCCCGCCCCCGGGGG
>NZ_JANJER010000015.1:0-62046 GCF_044878485.1 Dermacoccus sp. BD5
AACCGTCAACGCCTGCACGAAGCCCTCGGCTACCGCACCCCAGTCGAGGTCGAAGCGGCTTACGATCAATCCCACACGAGCACCCTCGTCACCACATAAGCGCGGAACGAAACCCAGGGCGCTTCAATCGACGAGTAGAACGCCTGCTTATCGTGATTGCACTGGGTACACAGGGGCTGGAGGTTCTCGATGTCGTCTGTTCCGCCCCAGCTGTGAGGGATCTTGTGATCGACTTCCAGCTTCACGTGATCGTTAAGCCGGGGTCTTCCCGCATTGCGCGCAGCGTTTACTGCTGAGGACCTCCCCGCGCACGCGGGCCGAGATCCCCTTCCGTCTTCTCGCCGTGGTCCGCTTCGACGTAGCCCGTCCTCGAAGCGGATACACCCACACGCCGTCCCGGCTCTCGGGCTTCATATCGAAGATCGCGTACATATCGCGTAGCCGCCGCCCCGTCTGAGCATGGGCTCCACCAGCCTGCGCGGCGTAGAACGCCTCGATTTCGGTCATCGTCGGCGGATCGTCGCGCCGTTCATACAAGAGGCGGTAGATCACTTGCTGGTCCGTCTCGTGCAGCAGGGCCTTGAGCTCGTCGCTATCGGGCTCCGGCAGACCAGCAGAAGTCATTTCCTCGGCACCACCGGAGCAGGACCGCTCACGCTCTCGCTGTCCGATGCCAGCCGCCACCAGCCATCCGCGATCTCGACGCCATCGACGGGCGACGCGGGGACGACGCGGACGCTGTCCAGCTCGCCAGGCTCGGGGGTCACAGCACCCAGCGCAGTCGCGAGGTCCCGCTGCACGTGGTAGTCACCGCCGAGAATGAGATATCCCTCCGGGCGCAGGGCGCTGCGAGAACCGCCGTTGTCACGGACGCGCTCATATAGTCGTCTTGCTGGGCGACGGTCGCGATGATGTTGCGCGACAGGCGCAGGTTGGTCGCCCTTCGGAACAGTTCATTGAGCCGCGCTTGCCCGCTTCGCCCGCTAATGATCTCGTCGACGACGTGCGGCGGTAGCTGGAGCAGGGCGTTGGGCTGCATCGGCGCGTCCTTGTGCAGCCAGAGGATCTGCGAGCGGCCGTGCGCATTCAGGCCGGTCTTGCGATCGCGGTTCTCGCTGGTGCGGCGGTTCTGCTCGCTCACCCGCACCAAGCCCGCACTCCACACGGACTTCGCGTCGTCGGCCTGCGTGACCAGGGCGATCTGCTCGAAGCTCTCAATGGGGAGCATCCAGGCGCCGGTATGGGAGTACTTGCAGTCCACTTCGTGATTGGCGATCGAGAAGTCGAGCACCTGACCGTCATTGAGCCGCAGCTCACGCTGGAGGTTGATCTCAGCGCGGGTACCGAAGTGGGTTTTCTCGGTCTTGAACAGCTGATCGAGCCGGTACCGGCCCGTGTGCTGACCGTCGTACAGCTGGTCGAAGGTCGCACGGAACACCTTCGCCATCCGCTGCCCGTCCGGATCGAGGGCTCGTAGCACCGCAGCGACTTCGGCCACCGCGTCGTCGTGCGGAGGCTCTTCCAGCTCGAACAAGCCCATGCGACCACTCTAGAAGGTAGAACCCTTGACTCCCGGTCCCCGAGTCAAGTCGCTGTATGATGCGGCGGTCGCTGACTTCCCCGGCAATCCCACCCCCAATATCCGGAGCGGCATGAATGAGAAGTGTCCGCGCGCCTGCCGTGTCTGATGGCATTGCTATCCTGACGCTTAGGCGGTGACCGAAGGAGCTGGCACTATGGCGGGAGGGTACGAGGATTGGCAGAGGGTGCTTTCTGCCGCCTTCCTCATCCCGCACCAGGGCCCAACTGTGCTGTTCCTCGATGACGGCGCGCTTGCCCGCTTCCGCCCAGAGGCGGAGAACGCGGGCGACGACCTCGCCGAGGCGGTGCGCAGCAGGCTCAGGCTCGGCGATGGTCGGTCCATGTTCGCGCCTATCATGGCTTCTTTCCGGCAGTGGCAGCGCAGCTCGCGACTTGACCCACCGCCGGTGCTGCCAGTGATCGCCCTTACCGTCCTCGCAGCGACCAGGATGCGATCGGACGCGGATGCGCGCTCTACTAACTACTATCTCCGGCTCGCGCAAGCACTCTGCCCAGGCGCCGACGTCGAGGCTATCGGGGCGCTCCGCAACGATCTCAGAGAGGGCGGTGCCTTTCTTGACGTCGTGGAGATGTGGCGCGGGTTGCACGGCTGGATAGAAGCGCAAGACGGCGCCATAGGCGCCTCGACCATCCGGGACCACCCCCACCTCCAGCGGATCGGCTACCCGCTGTCGCAAGCACTCGTACGCCAGAGCGACCGCATGGCGCTCACCCGCTTTTTCCAAGCTCTCGACGTCAGTCCCGGTGCCGTCCCTGATTCTCGCGTGATTGCGTCCGCGCTCGATATCTGGACAGCAGCCGCTCAGAACCGGCTCAGCGAGGCATTCATGCGGGCTCTGGGTGACGCGGACCTCCGCCCGCTCCTCGCCATCGTCGTCGAGGCCCACGCGCAAGCATGGGACGGCCGGGTGCTGGCCAGCGAGGGGAAACAGCGGATCGAAATCCGGCTGAGCATCGACCTTGACGCCTGGAAAGCTCGTTGGCTTTTCCCCATTCCTCCGGGCGGTCCCGACACCCTTGCTGTGCTCGCGCCCGGCAGCGACCGGGAAGTAAGCCTCACGACCTTGGCTGGGCTTGACTATTACTCCGTCCAAGGAAGCCCGGCAGTGACGCCGGAGTTGCTGTCTTCCGGGTTCCGGCTACGAGGTAATGAGTTCACGGCAGAATCTCCTCCATCACCCGTGCTTTTCCTGAGCCCGGATGCGCAAACGGGTGCCTGGACGTCCGCACCTGGAATGCTTCCCTTCGAGGAGCATCTGGTCGCGATCAGCGCCCCTCACGTCACGGAGTTCCGGCAGGTGCTCAGCCAGGCCGCCGTTGACGGCTGGCGCCTCCTCTCTCAGCGTGGATCTGTCCTTCTCTCCGGATATGCCCTGTTTCAGGGCGTTCGCTTCACTAACGGAGAGATGCTCGAGGAAGCCCTCGCGGGGCTTCCGGGCCTTCGCCGCCTCGGCGTCACGCCCGCTGCCATCCCTCGTGCCCGGCTCGTCCGTGGCCTTCCTCTCGCCACATCGATCTCAGGCACGCACTATCTCATCGGCGGCGAACCGGACCTGCTACTACCCACCGGGCCCGACTCGCGCACCGCGACCGTGACACTCGACGGTCGGCGCGAACAGCTCCAGGCAAACGGGTTTCCGCTCGAGCTGCGCCGCTTCATCAGCGACACGGGCCGTCACATCGTGGACGCAGATGGGCAAGAACTCTCCTTCACCACGCTGGAGGAAGGGCCGGACCCTTCCCAGCCGTCCGGCACAGCCTCACTTGGCTGGACTCAGGACGCTCAAATGAGTGCACAAGGCCACCTGTTCGCCGTAACTGGCGCCTGCGTGAGCGGCCCGTCTGATTCGTACCCCATCCTCGTACGTCGCGGCCGGGACGAATCCTGGCTCCTGCACGCTGACGGACGCACCGAGCTCCTGGCGGAAACCGAAACGCCCGCGTTCCTATTGAGCATCGACATCGAGCTCCACTTACCGTGCTTCGAGATCAGTGCTGCCTCAACCGCCCGGTGGCTCGCCCAACGGCGCGGAACACGATGGCGGCTCACAGAGATCGGTTCATCAAAGCGGAACGAGTACGACCTCGACATTGATGTCCTCGACGCCTGGAAACGGGCATGCAGGGACACCAACGGTGCGCAACTCTGGAAAGCACAACTGAGCATGGCCGGGGGCGCAACATGATCGGCGACCTCCTGCTGACCTGGATCAGCGAAAACGGCAGCGGCACGATCGCCAACTTCCGCGCCCGTGCCGCATGGCTCGCGCGCACCGAGAACGTCGACCTGCACGAAAGCGCCACAGGACGCTGGCTGCGTGACGTCGCCTCCCTCGGCCATTGCGAAGTCGACTGGAAAACCGGGAAATGGTCAGTCGCCCCGCCTGTCATCACCCGGCTCCCATTTGCCGATGGCCTCGCGATCCTCGTCGGCGCCCGACGACCGCGACTAGTCCGTGCCCTCGAAGAAGGGGGAATCTACACCGAGCATGCGACGCGCCCCGGTTCGGAGCGCGACATACCCGCACCGCACACGATCTTCATCCCCTACGAGCGAGCGAGCGACCTCGAGGAAGCAGCCGCCATACTCGGTGCGACCTATACCGGTTGTGCCGCAGCCGGCATCGCGGCCCTGCTCAGGACTCCGCCCCCTCTTAGCCCGAGCGCGCCTCCCGCCTACGACTCGCCATTCGAACAGCTCGTCAGCTTCGGCCCGCACACGTGGGTGCAGGCATCATCCCGCGATCCCCGTCTGCCCGATGGACTCTTCCGCGAGCAGATCAACGGCCGGTGGCGGCATACGCTGCGCCGCGACGGCAACTGGTATGCCACCGATTTCTCGCATGGACTCTTTGCCGAACTCGCCCGGCGCGGCGAAACCGTCGTCCGCTGGCGGTCAGACAGTGACCGTCGCACTAGCACCGGCACGGTCATCGTCGACTGGGGAGCACCGCTCCCGCCACTTCACTCGCGTGCGCTCGTTTTGTGCAGCGGCTTCGTCCCCCGGTTTGGCGTCAACGCCGAGACCGTCCTTTACGACAACGTTCCCCGCGAGATTGCCACCCAAGTCGCCGACTCGCTCGGGCAAACTATGGAATCAGCATCTGAGCAGGAAGGCACGGCATTCACATGACCGACAGCAGCAGGCATCTTGACGCCATCCAGACGTTCGAGCATCTCCGTGACGCCTACTTCCGCTACTACGACACGCCCTTCGGTCTCGCCGACGAGCGCCTTCAAGCCGAGCGTCGCGCGCTCCTGGACCGCGACGGCGGCGCCTACCGCAAACCCCTTCTCGAGCTGAGGCCCGAGTACGAAAGCTCCGGCCGCAGCCTCGCCGAATCCGCCGCCGCAGCGGGCGCAGACCCAGATCTGGCGGACTTCATCAGCACAGGCCTGCTACCGGGAGTCCCCTCGCTATACCGGCACCAGGAAGAAGCCCTCACCGCGGGAGTCCAGCCAGGTCAGCACATGGTCATCACCGCCGGAACCGGCTCCGGTAAGACCGAGTCATTCCTCATGCCGGTCCTGTCCTCACTGCTGAGCGAATCCCGGACCTGGACCGGACACGGGGCGTCACCAGACGACTGGTGGACTTCGGAAGGCAATCCATACCACCCTCAGCGCGACGGGGAAACCGGCCGCGAAGCCGCTGTGCGCACCATCGTCCTCTACCCGATGAACGCCCTCGTCGACGATCAGCTCATCCGCCTGCGCCGCGCCCTCGACAACGATGACATCCGCGCATGGCTGGACGCCAACCGCAACGGGCACCGGTTCTACTTCGGCCGGTACACCGGTGCCACCCCCGTTACTGGCATTCGCAGCAACAACCTCGCTCTCGGCGAACTACGCCGCTACCTGCGACAGACGGACCAGCGCGGCACCCGCGCACGGCAGATCGCCACGCAGAAGGCCGATGAGGATCTCCGGTACTTCGTGCCGCGACTCGACGGCGCCGAGATGCGCTCACGCTGGGACATGCTCGACTACCCGCCCGACATCCTCATCACGAACTACTCCATGCTCAACGTGATGCTGCTACGCGAACGCGACGGCCACTTCTTCGACTCCACAAGGCGATGGCTCGACAACCCCGCCAACGTCTTCACCCTCGTCGTTGACGAGCTGCACACATACCGCGGAACCGCAGGCACTGAAGTGGCCTACCTCTTGCGCACGCTCAAGCGCCGCCTCGGCCTCGACGCGCGACCAGAGCAGTTCCGCGTCCTCGCGGCATCCGCATCACTCGACTCTGAACGCGACAGCGACTACCTGCACCAGTTCTTCGACGTCGACCAGGGAACGTTCTCCTTCATCACTGGCTCCAGCATCACGCCGGCCGAGTACCAGGTCCCTCCCGCTGCCGATCCCGCCGACCTCGCGACCGCCGACGCAGTAACCGCTGCGGCGGACGGACGAGCCGGCGGCGTGGTGAATGCCCTTCGGGGCGCACTTCACGGCAACGGAACCGGCGGGGCGAAAACACTCACCCAGATCGCCCAGGAAGTCTTCCCCGCCACGCCAGACGAACTCTCTGAGCAGGCAATTGCCAACGTCCTCGCCGGGCTTGCCCAAGACCCTCAGACGGGCGACCCGAAGCTCCGTGCCCACCTATTCTTCCGAAACGTCGTCGGCATGTGGGCATGCTGCGACCCCTCATGCAGCGCCGTCACCGACCCGCAGGCCGCGCGTACCGTCGGAAAGCTATACGCCGAGCCAGCTACCCGCTGCGAATGCGGAGCACGGGTACTCGAGCTGCTGTACTGCCAGAACTGCGGCGATGTCCTCCTCGGCGGCTTCGCCCCGGAAGGGGAACTGCAGAAGCAAGCTGTTAAGACGATGCTGCTGGCTGACGTACCCGAGCTCGCCAAGCTGCCCGACCAGGTCACTTTGCAGCGCACTCCAGATAACTACCTCGTCTACTGGCCCCGCCCTAAAACCACGCTGACGAACCTCGATTCAGCCACCTGGAATCGCGACAATAGCGCAGTCTCCTACGCCTTCCGCCCAAGCAAGCTCAACCCTGCCTCCGGTGAAATCAGCAACATTGCCGAAGGATTCACCGGATGGAGTTTCCACGCCCGCATCGCCCGCAACAACGCCACCGGAGAGTTGCGCCGCGCTCCCGAGACAGTCAGCCCATTCCCGACGCAATGCCCGAATTGCGGCGATGACTGGGAGATCCAGTACGGCCGCAACGGGAGGCTTCCGGCCACCGATCCCGCTACGCAGCGCTCGCCCATCCGACAGATGCGCACCGGTTTCGAAAAGATCAACCAGGTGCTCACCACGGAGCTCGCCAATGACCTTCGAGACGCCGACCGTAAGCTAATCGTCTTCACCGACAGCAGGCAGGACGCCGCAAAGCTTTCCGCCGGACTCGGCCTGCGTCATTATCAGGACCTGCTGCGCCAGCTGCTCTACGCGCGCCTCGCCGGTTCTGGCAGCGCCGTGCTAGATCTTGTTCTTGCCGAGGGCCACGTGGTCCGCAACGAGAAGACCGTCGAGTCTTTCGCAGCTCTTGCCCGCCTCAGGCAGCGCAACGCCCCGCTTCTCGATGAACTCCGGGACATCTGGGACGGCAAGCCCGAGACCGGTCCGGGCGACGCCGAACGCTTGAAAGCAGCGCTTTCCGCGCCGCCTTCTCTTCGGGAACTTGCCGCCGAAGTATCCGCCGATCTTCTGGGCCTCGGAATGAACCCCGGAGGACCTCATGCGCGCCTCCGCGAAACCTCTGAAGACCATGCAGTGACATGGAGCGAGCTCTACGATTGGCGTCTCACGCCGCCAGCGCCGAAGCCAGGCCTCACGGACCCGCAGAGGTCACTCCTCAACGACATCGGCCGCTCCCTCGAGGAAGAGCTCCTTGAAGGACTGTTCTCCGGCGGAGGACGCGACTTCGAATCCCTCGGCCTCGGCTGGCTCGCACTAGCCTCCGACACCGCACCCGCCGATGCGCCGGCTGACCCGGCCACCGGACAAGCGAGAGCAGCGCTGCGTATCTTGGCTGACCAGCGCCGGTTCTTCGGTCTCCGAGGTGCACGGGACGACCCGACCCCCAAACTCCGGAAGTTCTGGGCAGACGTGGCCAGCGCGGAGCGCTCAACGGCAGATAGCCTACGAGACGATGCCCTGAACAGAGCCGGGAGTGCAGTCGTCGAATACTTGATCGACCCCTCGGCCGTGGTCTTGCGAATGGGGGAGGGGCGCGCCTGGACCTGCACGAGATGCAGCCGTCAGCATCTGACTACTGGCAATGGTTACTGCACCAAGTGCGCGAAACCGCTACCTGCTGATACTGTCCCCGTTGATCTCGACCAGGACTACTACGCGTGGAAAGCAACCCGCGACGATGGCAGATTCCGTCTCAATACCGCAGAGCTAACCGGCCAGACCGACCGCATCGACGCGCAGTCCCGCCAATCACGCTTCCAGGATGTTTTCCTGGGCTCAGGAGAAAACGAGCTCACCGACGCTATCGACGTCCTTTCGGTTACGACAACGATGGAGGCCGGAGTAGACATAGGTGCGCTCTCCGCAGTGGTTCTCGGCAACATGCCTCCGACCCGATTCAACTATCAGCAGCGTGTCGGACGTGCAGGGCGACGTAACTCACCGGTCGCGGTCGCGCTAACCGTATGCCGCGGCCGCAGTCATGACGAGTACTACTTCGAACGCCCAGACCGCATCACGAATGAGCCCACGCCGAAGCCCTACCTCGCTCTGAACCGACCGGAGATCTTCACGCGATCACTTCGGAGCGAGGTCCTTCGCCAAGCATTCTCGGAGCTCATCTCCGCGACCGACGGCGAAGACGCCAGCAGCAACGTGCACGGCGCATTCGGCAAGACCAGCGACTGGCACACTTTCCTCCGGCCCAGGCTCGAGGGGTGGTTGGCGGACCACCCAGGCGTCGTGCGGGAAACCGCTCGCTCGCTCGCCCGCAGCACAGCATTCCAAGGCACTGCGGACGAGGAGGCGGAACGGTGCATAAGCGCACTCCTCGACGACATCGATCACTCGGTCCTCGCCCAACGCCACGATGACCTCAGCCAGCAGCTGGCTGAAGACGGACTCCTCCCCATGTTCGGATTCCCCACCTCGGTCAGGTACCTCTACCTAAAGCGTCCTCAGCGCTCCTACCCGTGGCCTCCAGCAGGAGTCATTGACCGCGACCTCAGCATGGCAGTCAGCCAGTTCGCCCCCATGAGTGAAGTCGTCCGCGACGGGACCGTCTATCCGGTCGTCGGCGTCACCGCATTCAAGCCATCTGGACCACGACCCCAGCCGGAACCCGAACCGCTTGGTATCGAGTCGCCTCTCTCCATCTGTCGCGCTTGCTCCTACCTCGGCGAGCAACAAGACCTAGGTACCTGCCCAAGATGCGGTGCCGGCCCTACCTTCTATACGACCGTGCCTCTACGGGAACCGCTCGGGTTCCGCAGCGGAACCGGCACAGACTTCGACGGCAACTTCTCGTGGAGCCCCCGCGCGATGGCCGCGCGGGCAATGACAGATATGGATGCCCTCGCCCGCCAAGCCCCTGGAAACTCCCTGATACTCTCCGGACCTGGCTCCCGGTACGTCATCAACGACAACGGCGGGCAGCTCTTTACTCTCCGCCGTGCGGCTCCCGGCGGTCCTGAATGGGGCGGCTACGTCTCAACCCGTGCCATCGATGCGGGGCTGCTCCATCCGTCGTTTGCCACTGGAGATCCGATCAGCGTCGCCCTCGGCGCCATCCAGCACACCGACTTCCTCTTCGCAGGGGCTGGTGCACCAACGAATCTCGACACCGGGCTCCGCCTCAACCTCGTCTCCGGAATCCGCCAGCCCTACGGCGCGCAGGAAGTTACTGACAGTCGACGCGCCGCGTGGTACTCGCTCGCATTCCTCCTGCGCACTGTTGCCTCTGCGGCGCTCGATATCCAGCCTCTCGAACTTGCCGCGGGCATCTACTCCGGCGTTACCGGAAGCGAACCCGCCACGTACGCGTTCCTAGCCGACACCCTAGAGAACGGCGCAGGGTTCAGCACCCAGCTTGGCTCACGCCGGTTCCTCCCTGAATTCCTCGATGCGGTCGTCAGCTACCTAGCCGAGCTGGAAGACCCGTCGCATACCAAGGTCTGCAGCTCATCGTGCTACCGCTGCCTTCGGGACTACGGAAACATGGCCTATCACGCCCTGCTCGATTGGCGGCTTGCCAGGGACCTGTTCCGGCTCCTACAGGGGCTGCCGCTAACCATCGACGACGCGGCAGAAACCGCCGCCATCGACCGCTGGGCACACGCCTACAACGCTGCACCAATTAGCAGCGAGGTCCCAGCCGCACGATACGATAGCCCTAGCGTCGGCTCATTCGCGGTAATCGCCCGCCACCCTTTCGAAGCCTCCGAGGACACGCTCATCGCCCCTCGTCTTGCCGAAGCAATGGCCGAGATCGAAGCCTCCGAAGAAGACCTGGACGGCGTGGTTTTCGTCGACTCCTTCACCCTCGACCGCGATCCGCGCCGCGTTCTCAAACTCATCTCCGACTCCGAACTGGCAGGTGCGTAATCCCAGAATCACCGGAACCGCAATGGTGGTCAGCAACAGCCACCTGGCGTCTGCTGCGCTGCCCCGCATCCGCGGCACCCGCCTCGGCACCGTCGAGACCGATAAGTCAAACTGCAGATAACCCCGGAGCCATCGCACACCTTGCGCTGCAGCGCTGGATCGAGGCAGGAGAGTGGTCATCCGCACACCCAGGTAAGCGACTCCAGGAGCGTTTCGACGAAGTCGCGAAGGCTCATGAGGCCGAACCGGCAAGCATGCTCCAGGGAATCGTCACCCGGGCACGGCTCCAAACCCGCGGGCAGGCACTCTCAGAGATTCTCGCCAGTGCCGGTTCGCGGCCGCAAAGCGAGGTGCTCTTGCGTGACGACGATCGGGGCCTCTTCGGCATCCTCGACATCGTGGCTCCCGAAGCTGGCGGGCTCATCATCGACCTCAAGACCGGAGGACGCAAGGCCTCCGCAGCCATATCAACCGAGATCGACCACCAGATGACGTTCTATGCGCATCTGTTCCAGGCGAACTTTGGGGCATTTCCGGAACGTGTGCTTGTCTTCAGCTTGCAGCGCGGCCTCCTAGAGATTCCAGTGACCAGCTCTGACATCGCCCCATTCTTGAGCAAGATTCACGCCGCGCAAACTTCAGAGCGAGTCACTGCCTATCCGCAGGCCGACGTGTGCCGGTACTGCCCGAAACGCGTAATATGCGAGCCGCATTGGGACGCCATCTCCGCCTGGGACGATGCTGACGCCATCGAGGGCGAGATCGCCGCCATCGAACACTCCAGCTCCGGGACAGCCGCAGTGCAGATCGGGGGCCAGTGGCTGACGGGAATATCAGCGACCATCCTTCCCAGCAACCTTGCACCTGGCCAGTTCGCGCGCGCTGTTCGCGTCCGCCGACGTAGTGGCAGCGTATCCGGTGACTGGTCGGCGAGCAGCCGCAGCCGCCTCCGCATCCTGCCCGAATCGTGATTCGCGCGGACGAATGAGCGCCTAGTGATCCGCAGGTGAATCATACCGGTGCGAATCTTCGTTGGTTATGCCCGGTCCAACGGCGTGAGTGGACCGGTCTAGCCTAGTGAAGTCGAAGAAGAAGCTAGTAAGCCAACGGAATGGAGACGCTGTCACATGGTCGCTCTGCACGTCCTGGGAAACGGGTTTGATCTGCAACACGACCTCCCCACGGCATACACCCCGCACCTGAAGAAGATCGCTGTTGAGGCCGAACGTTTCCACGGGGAGTGGGAGTGTTACAGCGATGCGGAAGATCTCTGGTCAGACGTGGAAGCGGATCTCGCACATCCCGACATGGACATGCTTCTCCAGCATCTTGAGAGCTACGCGCCGGATCTTCTATCGGAACGCGAAGGCGACAGAGACGGCATTATCCACGAAGCTGAGCAGCTCCTCGACTTTCCCCTTGAGGAGTTTGCGAGACGCGCCGATGAGGCGCTTGAAACGCGGAATCCGTTGGGCATCTTTCAGAAGATATTCGGACCACGCGACTACTTCCTCAACTTCAACTACACCCACACTCTGGAACGTCTTTACGGGTTGATCCTTATCGCGTTCTACACGTGCATGGCGAAGTTGGCGGTGAGCGACTCATCCTCGGATGCGCGCCTGGGGCGCTTCGAGATCTGCCGGAACTGCACGAATGGGATGACGAGGAAAGTTTTGACTACTATCGATCCACCGCGCACGGGGCGTTCGAGAAGCGCCTAAAGGAATTTGAAAAGACTTACCGGGTGGAGAGAATGACCCAGTTCCTCGCTCGGATTCCTTGCCATTTTGATCGCGTTGTTGTCTACGGCTTCTCGTTCGGCTTAGTCGACAAACCGTATTTTGATCGACTAGCAGAGCTGCTGGAAGATGTGCCTTGGATGGTCTATGCGTACAACAGGACTGCTCTGGAAGATGCATGCTCTCATCTTGATGAGTATGGATGCGGCATCAGGTACCGAAAGCAAGTCCTGGAAGAGAAGTCGTCTCAGCTCACCTCGCGACCATCTGCGACGACCGGCTGATCGCTCGCAGTAGACGTCGCATCGTCAGGGTATGCCTGCCAGCCAAGCCGACTGGCTAGATGTGATGACCAGGCACGTTGGTCGAGTCATTGCGACTCGTTGATCTGAACGGGTGACAAGCGAAGACCTCTCGCTGTGCAGTGGAGCTGTCTAGGTCCCACACCACGCACCGGGAGGTCTTCATGGCCCACGCTACCCACTCGAACGCCGCGCTCACAGTCCGCGCCCGCCTACGCCTGGCCCGCCTCATCATCGACGACGAATGGCCCATCGCCCGCGCAGCAGAACGCTACGACGTGTCCTGGAAGACCGCCGCGAAATGGGCCCGCCGCTACGAAGCTGAAGGCGCCGACGGTCTCCTGGATCGTTCCAGCCGCCCCCACCACCAACCGAACAAGACGCCACCACACGTGGTCCGCAAGATCGTCGAGACCCGGCTGCGTCATCGCCTCGGACCCATCGAAATCGGCGCGAAACTGGGCCTGCCCGCCTCAACCGTGCACGCCGTCCTGACACGCTGCCACCTCAATAGGCTCACCCACATCGACCGCGCCACCGGCGAACGAGTACGCCGCTACGAACACGGGCGCCCCGGCGATCTCATCCACGTCGACGTGAAGAAACTCGGGCGCGTGCCCGACGGCGGCGGCCACCGCTACGTCGGACGCGCCCAAGGCGAGCAGAACCGCATCGCCACAGTCAAAGCCGGCCACGCCACCCGTAACAGCACCCACGCACCCCGCCTGGGAACGTGCTACCTGCACACCGTCATCGACGACCACTCCCGCGTCGCGTACGTCGAAGCCCACGACGATGAGAAGAAAGAAACCGCAGCGGCCGTGCTGCGCAACGCCGTCGCATGGTTCGCTGCGCGCGGCGTCAGCGTCCAACGCGTGCTGAGTGACAACGGCTCAGCGTACAAGAGCCACCACTGGCGTGACACCTGCGCCGAACTTGGCATCGTGCACAAGCGCACCCGCCCGTACCGTCCACAGACGAACGGCAAGATCGAACGCTTCCACCGCACCCTGGCCGACGGGTGGGCCTTCGCGAAGTTCTACGACAGCGAAGACGCCCGGCTCGCGGCGCTGGCACCATGGATCCACCAGTACAACCACCACCGGCCCCACTCAGCCATCGGCAGAGTCGCGCCCATCACCCGGTTGGACAACCTGGCTGGTCATCACAGCTAGAGACACCTCTGCTTGCTGGTACGGGGCTGTTTGTGTCCAGCGCAGGAACTCCGGCTAGAGCCCGTCAGCCGACGCCACGCAATACACGTAACGCAGGCTGACGCCTGTGGGATCGATCAGCCCGACGAAGGGCTGCATGACGCGAAGAGGGATGCCATTCTTGGCTTCCGCGTTGCGCGCTTCCCCTCAGCACATGTCATCAAGGCTTCGGTCACGCGGGTCAGCGCCGAGGGGACGCTCTCGTGCTCCCAGATTCTCATGACAGTCCAGTCGGCTTCCCTCAGGAGTTTCGTGTTCTGGGCATCGCGTTCCACGTTCCGCGCGAGCTTCAGTGACCAGTACGACTGGTTGATCGACGGTCGTGATCCGTGTTCAGGGCAACAGTGCCAGAAGCACCCGTCGACGAACACGGCGATCCGCTTGCGGGTGAACACGATGTCTGGGCGCACCCGTCCGCCGGGGAGGTCGATGCGGTAGTCCACGCGGTAGCGGAACCCTGCTCGATGAAGAGCGGACCGCAGCGCGAGCTCGGGTTTCGTGTCCCGACGACGGTTCGCCTGCATGTTCCTGCGCCGCACGGTCGCCCGCAGACCGGAATCCTCGCAACGCATGAGGTAGGAGGGGTTGCTGTCCGTGAGGGTGTCCCGTTCGCGTCGAGGAACGTCCAGCGGACAGCGACGAGGACGAGGCGGTCACTGAAAGGGCGCTCGTCGACGATCTCGTACCCCACCGATGCGAGACCGAGCTGCTTGTAGACCGGCTAGGACTGCTCGAGCCCTGACACCATCGCATCCCGTGAGTCGAGGACGCCGGAGAACCCGGTCGTCCACGATCGTGCCGGGTGTCGCCCACAGGTCCGCCGAGGCCCCGGCGTCGAAATTCGTGAGCGCCGCCGCATAGCGACCGAAGAAGTCGTCGATGTCCTGGCTGCTGATGGTCATGTTTCGACGATACGTGCGCTGACGACCGGGCGTCGCGTCGGAACGCGACTCACTCGAAGGCGGAATCCTTCATGCCTGCAAGGTAGCTCGCCTGGCCGACGTGCTGCAGCGCATCCTCGCTGACGCTCACCAGGCGGGCGCCGCGGGTCACCGGCGGATCCCAGTTCTCGTCGACGACATCGTCGAGGTCCGCGTCCGTCAGGGTGTCGAGGTAGGCCACGTGCGCAGCCGTCACGGCCTCGAGGTGATCGACGAGGGCGTTCGCGTCGTTCACCACGAGGGCTCGCGTCTGGTCGGGGGAGTCGCCGTACCCCATCGCGTCCGCACCGCGGTCCACGCCGAGCTTCTCCGCCCAGCCCCCTCGCGTCCACTCCTGTTGTTCGCCCGAGAGCTGCGCGACCTGCACGTCGATCTCTCGAGCTGCATGCCACAACAGCCACGCGATCGAGTTGTCGTGCCCCGGGTGAGCGTTGAGTCGCTCGGCCGGAACGTCCCGCAGGGAACCCGCCACCTCCGCGGCTCGTCCCGCCAGATCCTTGAGTACCTCGATGCCGTTCATGCTTCGACCCTAACGCTCGGCCGGCACCGTGCCCAGAGCGAATTCAGCCTGCGGCGCATCGAATCTCTATAAGGTGCCGGAGAAGGTTGAGCAGCAGAACCGGGTGAGGAGGCACACATGAACGCGGCCATCGTGCCCTGGTATCGCGAGGTCAGCCCGACGCAGTGGAAGTCCTTCTGGGCCGCGTGGCTCGGGTACCTGCTCGACGGTTTCGACTTCGTCATCATCACGCTCGTCCTCACCGAGGTGGCCGACGAGTTCGACCTCAACG
Source organism: Dermacoccus sp. BD5 (assembly GCF_044878485.1). NCBI lineage: Bacteria > Bacillati > Actinomycetota > Actinomycetes > Micrococcales > Dermacoccaceae > Dermacoccus > Dermacoccus sp. BD5. The sequence continues at coordinate 15,152 of NZ_JANJER010000015.1, forward strand.
GCGTCCAGGCCGCCACCCTCATCAGCGCGGCGTTCGTCTCCCGCTGGTTCGGAGGTCTCGTGCTCGGCGCCATCGCCGACACCCTCGGACGCCGTGACGCCATGGTGCTCGCCATCGTCACGTTCTCCCTCGGTTCACTGTTGTGTGCAGTCTCCACCGGCTACGTCATGATGTTCGCCGCACGCCTTCTCATCGGCTTCGGCATGGCGGGGGAGTATTCCGCGAGCGCCACCTACGTCATCGAGTCGTGGACGCAGCACCTGCGTAACAAGGCCAGTGCCTTCCTCATCAGCGGCTTCTCCATCGGTGGAGTGCTGGTCGCTCAGGTCTACCGCTTCGTCGTGCCCGCGTGGGGCTGGCGAGCGCTGTTCGCCATCGGTCTCGTGCCGATCGTGCTCGCCCTCTGGCTGCGCCGTGGTCTGCCCGAACCGGAGGACTTCCGTCGGGCGAAGGACTCCGGTCGGGTGGACGCAACGTCCGACATGTTCACGACGCTGTACCGCGGCCCGCACCGCATTCTCAACGTCCTCCTCACCCTGGCGACGTTCGCGATTCTCCTCGCCATCTTCGGCGGTTACGTCCACGGCGCAGCGATCATCACCCCGATGTCCATCTTCATCACGGCAGTGTTCGTCTGGTTCCTCGTACAGTTCGAGCCTCAGCGCTGGCCCACGGCCGTTGCCGTGACGGTCGTGGTCTTCACCGTGTTCTTCTTCGCCTGGCCCGTCACGGCCCTTCTGCCGACCTACCTCAAGACCGACCTCGGTCTCTGGCCCGGAGAAGTCAGCGACATCCTCTTCTGGAGCGGATTCGGTACGGCCTTCGGCGCGATCCTGGCCGGCTTCACCGGAGACCGTTTCGGCACCACCCGTGCCTACTGGGGCAGCCTGCTCATTTCCCTACCCTTGCTGTGGCCGATCTTCACGCTGACCTCGGACCACGCGCTCCTCATTGGGCTCCTGCTGTTCGTCCAGCAGTGCTTCGGCGCCGGCGTCGGCGGCCTCGTGCCCAAGTGTATGGTGAGTTGGTTCTCCATCGAGAAGCGCGCCGCCGCGCTCGGCTTCACCTACAACGTCGGCGCGCTCGGTGGAGCCGTGTCGCCCGTCGTCGGAGCGCAGCTCGCCGGACGCATGCCACTCGGCTCGGCGCTCATGACGCTGTCGGCGACGTTCACCGGCGTCGTCATCCTGCTCGTCGCGCTCAAGTTCCCGCTGCGCCTGCAGCGACTCATCCGCCTGAGCGCCGTGCGCCCCGAGGACGGCAGCGACATCGTCACTCGCGCGACGTCACAGGCGGTCTGAGGCATCACGCGCCTCGGAGACCCGCCTCAAGCCGGGCGGCGGTAGCTCACGGAGAACGTGTCACCCGTGCGGCTGATCCCGCTGGGGACGGCGAGTGCGGCGCCGGTGCTCATCGTGATGCGTGTCGACGGCCAACCGGCGAGGTTGCGCGTGCCGTCCTTGCCCTTGGCGTAGACGCTGGAGAAGGTGGGGGAACCGACGTTCGCGAGCGCGCGGGCCCGGCCGTCGGCTCCGCTCGTGCGTTCGAGCACCGCTTCGGCCACGCCGCGAGGTGCCGTACTCTTGCGGTCTGTGCCGACGCAGTCGTTCGTGCGCCAGTTGCACAGCGTGAAGTACGAACGGCCTTCCTTCGCCGCGTAGCGCACCGTCACCTCGACCGCGTCGCCCGGCGCGACCGCCAGGTTCGTGACGCGTTCCTGCGCGCGGCTCGGGTAGGTTTCGATCCAAGGGTAATAGCTCGTCTTCCACTTCGTGCAGTGCCCGCGCGTGACGGCGGTGCAGACGACATCGGACTCCGTTCCTGCCTGCACGAGCTCGCCCTGCTTCGCGGTGCCTCCGCCGAGCCCGACCCACATGGCCGAGTACCCGTCGCGCCCCGGCCACGATGCCTTGGGCACGATCCAGGTGCCGTGGATGCTCTCAGGGCCGGCGATACTCGCCTGGTATCCCGCCCAGTTCGCGTACGCGGCGGGCTTGACGGGCGCCGGGCGCACCGTCGCCTTCGGGCGGACCATGACGCTGCTGTCGGGCGTCGCCTGCTTGGGCGCGGCGTGCGCAGCTCGCGCCGTCGTCGTGGGCGTGCTCTTGGCCCCACGCACCGTCGCCGGCTTCGTCGAACCCTTCGTCGCGGTGGAGACGTGGCGCGCTGACGAGGGCGTCGCGGTCATGTTCTTCGCGCCGGCGCTCTTCGGCGTCGCCTTCTTCGTCGCAGCGTTCTTCGACGTGGCACTCGCGGCGGGCTGGGCGGGGTGCGAAGCACCCGCCATGGCGGACGGCGCGCTCAGCGCGGCGATGGCTGCGACGACGCTCGCGGAGGCGAGCGTGCGGTGGCAAATGGACAAGACCTGTCACTCCTTCGGATGGACGGCTGGTCCCCTCCAACCTATCCACGCAGGCACCGGGCGCCACCGGCGGCGCGCCGAGGCCCGAGGCGCGGATGGCGACGGCCCCCTGTTCACGGGTGGCGCGTCGTGTTCGCCTCCGGACGTCATCGGACCTAGGGTGGCACCGTGAGCGAGACCCGGGATCCGACGAGTCGCGTGTGGACGGTGCCGAACGCGCTGTCGATGCTGCGGCTGCTCGGGGTGCCCCTGTTCGTGTGGCTGCTGCTCGCCCATCACGACGGTGTGGGTCTCGTCGTCCTCATGATCGCCGGGTTCACCGACTACGCCGACGGCAAGATCGCCCGCAGGTTCCACATGGAATCGCGTCTCGGCGCGCTGCTCGACCCTGCGGCCGACCGGCTCTACATCGCCGCGACGATCGTCTGCCTCGCGATCCGCGGCATCCTGCCGCTGTGGGTCGTGCTCGCCCTCGTGGCGCGCGAGCTGTTCATCCTCGCTCTCGCGCCGACGGTGCGCCGTCACCGGCTGCCGTTGCCGCCCGTGCACTTCATCGGCAAGGCCGCGACGTTCAACCTCCTCTACGCCTTCCCGCTGCTCGTCGTCGCACAGTTCGACGGCACCGTCGGGGATGTCGCCGCTCCGATCGCGTGGGCGTTCGTCATCTGGGGCGTGACGCTGTACTGGCTCGCCGGGCTGCTCTACGCCGTGCAGGTGAGGGAGATGGTCAACGCCGTTCGAGCCCCGCAGGCCGCACGGTGACGCGCCTTCACTGGCGCCGCCACGAACGTCCGGGCGCCGCGCCGCGCGAGGTCGAGGTGCGTGACCCCGCGGCGAGCATGGCGCTCATCTTCGATGCGATGCGTCACCCCATCGACCCCTCGTACGCCGACTCGGCGGCGCGCCGCGAGGCCCAGGGCGCGCCTGCGCGCAGCTGGCGACGCTCACCGCTGCTCATCATCTCCCTGCTGCTCATCGGCCTCATGGTCGGCGCCGCCGCGCACGCGCTGCGCGTGCCCCGCGCCGTCGCGCAGGATCGGCACGCACAGCTCGTCGACCAGATCGAGACGAAGCAGAGCGACAACGACGACGCCTCCGCCGAGCTCACGCGGCTGCGCGACGACGTCGCGTCGGCGCAGAAGGGCGCTCTCGATCGTCAGTCGCAGGCGGGGCTGAAGAAGACGCTCGACGACGCGACGCGGACGGCGGGCCTCGCCGAGGTTCGCGGCCCGGGCGTCGTCATGACGGTGTCGAACCCCGACACCAAGGGCGCCGACTCGGCTGACAGCGATCCACGCACCGGGAACGCCGCGGACGCGGTCACCTCGACCGACCTGCAGCAGCTCGTCAACGGGTGGTGGCGGGCCGGCGCCACCGGTATCGCCATCAACGGCCAGCGCGTCACGTCGATGACGGCGATCCGGTTCGCGGGCTCGGCCGTCCTCGTCAACTTCCGTCCGCTCGCGCCGCCGTACGAGATCAGCGTCATGGGACCAGACGACATGCAGAAGACCTTCACCGGCTCGTTCGCCGACCAGTACGCCGCGAGTCTGCGCAAGTCCGGTTTCGGCGTGACGAGCAACGCCTCGAACGACGTCGACCTGCCCGCCCTCGACAGCGTGCACGTCACGCACGCCCGCATCGTTCCCTGACGCACCACCCCCGAGGAGAACACGTTGTTACCTGCCATCGGACTCGCAGTCGGCCTCGCCCTCGGGCTGTGGCTGCACCCCGACGTCCCCGTGTGGATGCAGCCGTACCTGCCGATCGCCGTCATCGCCGCGCTCGATGCGCTGTTCGGTGGTCTGCGCGCGGCGCTCGACGGCATCTTCGACGACAAGGTCTTCGTCGTGTCGTTCCTGTCGAACGTCGTCGTCGCAGCGTTCATCGTCTTCCTCGGCGACCAGCTCGGCGTCGGCAGTCAGCTGTCGACGGGTGTCGTCGTCGTTCTCGGCTTGCGCATCTTCACGAACGTCGCCTCCATCCGTCGTCACATCTTCAAGGCATGAGTGCCCCCGGCATGCGCACACCTGCTGACGAGCCCGCGACCCCGCGTGAGACGACGCCCGAGGGGCAGCTCGACGCTCAGGCCCCGCACGGGTCCGAGCCTCGGGCCGAGAACCCCTGGGGCGAGAACTCCTCAGACGCGGGCTCGCCGCCCCAGGCGCACCACCGTCCGTGGAAGCGGTTCGCGTTCGGCGGCCCCGGCACCGGCGTCGGGACCCTCGCGGCGTCCGTGCTCGCGCTCGGGCTGGGCTTCGCCGTCATGACGCAGGTGCGTCAGCACGAGAAGTCCGGCCTGGACAACCTGTCGCAGTCCGACCTCGTGGCGCTGCTGTCGACCGTGCAGGATCAGTCGGCGCGCCTCGAGACGGAGCTGGGCGACCTGCGCGAGAGCAAGTCGAAGCTGGCCTCCGGCGGTGACCGCGCCGCCGTCGAGGACGCACAGAAGCGACTCGACCAGATGCGCATCCTCAACGGCAGCGTCGCCGTCAGCGGCCCCGGCATCACGATCAGCGTCGAGGGCGGTGAGAAGGTGACGTCCGCGAACGTGCTCGACGCCGTGCAGGAACTGCGGGACGCGGGCGCCGAGTCGATCGACGTCGGCGGTCACCGCGTCATCGCCTCGACGTGGTTCTCGGACGTCGACGGATCGGCCGGCGTGCAGGGCGACAAGCTGCCCTCGACGTTCACGATCACGGCCATCGGCGATCCGCACACGATGAGCACCGCAATGGCCATTCCGGGTGGTGTGACGGATACGCTGACACAAGCAGGCGCCCGGGTTAAGGTCACCGAGGGCGCCACGAACAAGATCACCTCGATCGCCGGGGCGAAGTGAACCCCACCGTGTTCGCCGACACCACGACGACCAACCAAGGAGAGTCATGAGCGATCTTCAGTACCCCGCCGACCTGCGCTACACCGAGGACCACGAGTGGGTGGCCGACAAGGGCGAGGGCACAGTGCGCGTCGGCATCACGTCGTACGCCCAGGACGCTCTCGGTGACGTCGTCTACGTCAGCCTGCCGGCCGTCGGCGACACCGTCACCGCCGGTGAGTCGTGCGGCGAGGTCGAGTCGACGAAGTCGGTCAGCGACCTGTACTCCCCGCTCGACGGCGAGATCGTCGCCGTCAACGACACGCTGGACGCCGAGCCGGGCACGGTCAACACCGACCCGTACGAGTCGGGTTGGATGTTCGAGATCCGCGTCTCCGACGCCTCCGCCGTCGAGGCCCTCATGGACGTCGAGGCCTACCGCGCCTCGCTCGACTGAGCTCCTCGAGGACCAGATCACCCGGCGATTGCACGACGATCGCCGGGTGACGGTATTCTGACCAACAATTCCGAGCCCTCCAGCCCTTCGCGGCTGAGGCGAGATCCACGAACGGCGTCGTCGCGGCGCGGGGGTGCACACCATGGTTGACGAGCAGAACACCTACGTCGGTGACGCCACGACGATCGGCGTCCCCGGCTCGCACGAGGCCGCTGCGACCTTGTCGACGGAGGCGCCGCGCAGCCTGTCGCCCGCCGACCAGGCCATGGTCGAGGCGTTGCGCCCGAACACCGCCCTGCTCATCGCCCTCAGCGGGCCCAACGCCGGGGCGCGCTTCCTGCTCGACGCCGCCGAGGTCAGCGCCGGGCGTCACCCGAAGAGCGACATCTTCCTCGACGACATCACCGTCTCGCGACGTCACGCGATCTTCGTGCGTGACGAGGATGGCTACAGCGTGCAGGACATCGGCTCGCTCAACGGCACGTACGTCGCGCGTCAGCTCGTCGACCAGGCGAAGCTGCGCACCGGTGACGAGGTCATGATCGGCAAGTACCGTCTCACCTACTACGCGGCCCTGACGAAGGCCTGAGGGCTTCACGCATGGCGCACGGTCTCACGATCAGCGGTGTTCTCGACGAACTGCGCGAGGAGTTTCCCGACCTCACCGTCTCCAAGGTCCGTTTCCTCGACGCGCAGGGGCTCGTTTCGCCGAAGCGCTCCGATTCGGGCTACCGCCGCTACTCGCACGAGGACATCGACCGCCTCCGCTTCGTGCTGCGCGCGCAGCGTGACCGCTTCTGGCCGCTCAAGGTCATCCGTGACGCCCTCGACGCCTACGATCGCGGTCTCACCCCGGACGGGGACGTCATGGCGAGTGCCGTGCCCGCCGTCCCCGCTCAACACGTCGACGAAGACGTCCCGAGCGAGGAACAGCTCACGGCCGCGCCCCGCGAGAACCTGTCGCTGACGCGCGACGAACTGGCCCGTGGGGCTCAGGCGAGCACCTCGCTCATCGACGACCTCGTGACCTTCGGCCTCATCCGCGCTGATTCCGGTGGTCACTTCGACGCCGACGCACTCGCCGTCGCGACAGCTGCTGCCGGGCTCGCTGAGTTCGGTGTGCAGGCCCGTCACCTGCGTCCGTTCCGCCTCGCCGCCGACCGTGAGGTCGGTCTCGTGGAGCAGGTGCCGCTGCGTGACACGACGCAACGCGTGACGATCGCTCAGCGCGCTCTCGCGCTGCACATCGCGCTCGTCAAGGCCGGCCTGCGTCACTGACGGCTCGCCACGCCCCGAGCGCGAGCGACCGGCACGCGCCGATGCGGCGTCGACGGAGTAGCGTGGTCGTCGTGAAACGCGCTGAGATCGCCGGAATCCGCATGGACGTCCCCACCGCAAGCCCCGTGCTGCTGCTGCGGATCGAATCGGGCCCCATCCACGTCCCATTGTGGATCGGTTCGTCCGAGGCCTCCATCATCGCCCTGTACGCCGAGGGCGTCGAAGCGCCCCGCCCGCTGACGCACGATCTGCTCCTCGACGTCGCCGCCGCCTCCGGTCGCGCCCTCGACCACGTCGAGATCTCGCGTCTCGTCGACGACGTCTTCGAGGCGAGCCTCGTCTTCGACGACGGCGGCCGCGTCGATGCGCGCGCGAGTGATGCCGTGGCCCTCGCCGTGCGCGCCCAGACGCCGATCCTCGTCGACGACGCCGTCGTCACCGCCGCTGGGCTCGAGGTGGCCGACGAGCAGGAGGAAGAGGTCGAGAAATTCCGCGAATTCCTCGACCAGGTGAGCGCCAACGACTTCGAGGAACCAGGCGAATGAGTTAACCCTCAACTTAACGTTGAGATATAGCGCAGGGGCGGAACTCACCGTCGACTCGAACGTTAATGTTCGTGGTCAGACCGTGATGCCGCGTCATGGCGGGAAATCTTTCCGGCGTGTCGCGTGTCGAATCGTTGCCCGGCGCGACCCGCGCCCGTACCGTTGAGGGAGTCAAGAGGGCGTGCTGCACGTGCTCACGTCTTTGTTCTTCCAGGAGGTCGCCGTGGTCAGCACCGGCAAGGCGCACGAATCGCAGAAGCAGGTTCATGCGCCGCTCGATGCGGATATCAGCCGTACCGCAGCGCTCGACGACGCGACGCTCGGCTACCGCGGCCCCGCCGCCTGCCGCGCGGCGGGCGTCACCTACCGTCAGCTCGACTACTGGGCCCGCACGGGTCTGCTCGAGCCGTCGGTGCGCAACGTCAGCGGCTCCGGCCACCAGCGTCTGTACTCGTTCCGCGACGTCCTCGTCCTCAAGGTCATCAAGCGCCTGCTCGACGCGGGTGTCTCCTTGCAGCAGATCCGGGTCGCCGTCGCGGCGCTGCGCGACCACGGCGTGCGCGAGCTGGCGGGCATCACGCTGATGTCCGATGGCGCGTCCGTGTACGAGTGCACGAGCGACGACCAGGTCATCGACCTGCTGCGCGGCGGCCAGGGCGTGTTCGGCATCGCGCTCGGCTCGGTCTGGCGTGAGGTCGAGGGCACCCTCGCCGAACTGCCGAGCGAGCGCCCTGACGCCACCGAGATGGCCGAGCACCCCGGCGACGAGCTGCGCCGCCGTCGCGTCGCGAAGAAGGCCGGCTGACCGCCTCTTTTCGTCCGTTCGAGTACCCGATACCCGCGAGGGGTGTCGGGTACTGTGGTGTTCGCTGTCGAACCTGGCGGGAGAGACCTGTTGCCGCGAGCACGGGCGCCGAAGGGGCAAGCCTCCCCGCAACCTCTCAGGCGAAGTGGACCGTCCAGGTGAAGCAACTCTGGAGCGCGTGCGTGTGACAGAGGGGGAGTAGCCAGCCAAACGGCTGGCCGTCACCCACGACGTGTCACGGGAGTCCTCCATGACCAGCGAATCGCTCGCCCCCTTCGTCGCCCGCCACATCGGCCCCGGCGACGACGATCTCGACCACATGCTCGAAACGATCGGTGCGAGCTCGCTCGACGATCTCATCGCGCGTGCGGTGCCGCAGACGATCGCGCAGCAGCGCCCCCTCGCCCTCGACGCCGCGCCGTCGGAGGCCGCCGTCCTCGCCGAGTTGCGGGAGAAGGCGTCGCGCAACGCAGTGCTCACCTCGATGATCGGCCTCGGCTACTACGGCACGCACACCCCGGGCGTCATCAAGCGCAACATCCTCGAGAACCCGGCCTGGTACACCGCTTACACGCCGTACCAGCCGGAGATCAGCCAGGGCCGCCTCGAGGCGCTGCTCAACTTCCAGACCGTCGTCACCGACCTCACAGGGCTCGCGACGGCCGGTTCGTCGCTGCTCGACGAGGCGACCGCCGTCGCCGAGGCGATGACGCTGATGCGCCGCGTCAGCAAGGCGCCCAAGGATGCGGTGCTCCTGGTCGACGCGAAGGTCATGCCGCAGAGCATCGCCGTGACGCAGACCCGTGCGACGCCGCTCGGGCTCGACGTCATCGTCGCCGACCTGCGCGGTGTCGACTCGCCCGAGGCCCTCGTCGAGGCGGCCGGTGGTCGCAGCGTGTTCGGCGTCGTCGTCCAGTACCCGGCGGCGGACGGTCAGATCGTCGCGTGGAAGAAGCTCGCCGACGCCGCGCACGAGCACGGCGCCCTCATCACCGCCGCGACGGACCTGCTCGCGCTGACGCTGCTCGCCTCGCCCGGTTCGTGGGGAGCCGACGTCGCCGTCGGCAGCTCGCAGCGCTTCGGAGTCCCGATGGGTTTCGGTGGCCCGCACGCCGGATTCATGGCCGTCCGCTCCGGGCTGGAGCGCAACATGCCGGGTCGCCTCGTCGGCGTCTCGGTGGACGCGGACGGCAACCAGGCGTACCGCCTCGCGCTGCAGACGCGTGAGCAGCACATCCGCCGCGAAAAGGCGACGTCGAACATCTGCACCGCCCAGGTGTTGCTCGCCGTCATGGCGTCGATGTACGCCGTTTACCACGGCCCTCAGGGGCTGAAGGCGATCGCCGAGCGTGTCCACGAGACCGCTCGCCGCCTCGCGACGGCGCTGCCGAAGGCCGGCCTCGAGGTCGAGCACGACACGTTCTTCGACACCCTCGCGGTGCGCGCCGAGGGTCGCGCCCAGTCGCTCGTCGACTCGGCCCTCGAGCACGGCGTCAACGTGTGGAAGGCCGATGACGACACCGTCTACGTCAGCGTCGACGAGACGACGAGCGAGGACGAGCTCGACGCGCTCGGCGCCGCATGGGGCTTCCGCGCCCGTGAGGCGGCGGAGAACACAGCGTGGCCGAAGGAGATCGAGCGCACGGAGGAATACCTCACGCACCCGGTGTTCAACAGCCACCACAGCGAGACCGCGATGCTGCGCTACCTGCGTCGCCTCGCCGACCGCGACTACGCGCTCGATCGCGGCATGATCCCACTCGGTTCGTGCACGATGAAGCTCAACGCCACGACCGAGATGGAAGCGGTGACGTGGCCCGAGTTCGCTCACCTGCACCCGTTCGCGCCCGCCAACCAGAACGAGGGCATCCGCGAGCTCATCGCCGACCTCGAGGGCTGGCTGTGCGAGATCACCGGCTACGACGACATCTCGTTGCAGCCGAACGCCGGCTCGCAGGGTGAGTTCGCCGGCTTGCTCGCGATCCACGCCTACCACGAGGCGAACGGTGAGGGGCACCGCAACATCTGCCTCATCCCCGCCTCGGCGCACGGCACGAACGCGGCGTCGGCCGTCATGGCGGGCCTCAAGGTCGTCGTCGTCAAGACGGCCGCCTCGGGTGAGGTCGACCTCGACGACTTCAAGGCCAAGCTCAAGGAGCACGGCGAGAACCTCGCGGCCATCATGATCACCTACCCCTCGACGCACGGTGTGTTCGAGGACACGATCACCGAGATCTGCAGCCTCGTCCACGAGGCCGGTGGCCAGGTGTACGTCGACGGCGCCAACCTCAACGCGATGGTGGGGCTCGCTCAGCCGGGCAAGTTCGGCGGCGACGTGTCGCACCTCAACCTGCACAAGACGTTCTGCATCCCGCACGGCGGCGGTGGCCCCGGCGTCGGCCCGGTCGCGGTGCGTGAGCACCTCGCGCCGCACCTGCCGAACCACCCGCTGTTCGCGGAGGCCGGTCCCGCCACGGGCGTCGGCCCGATCTCGGCGGCGCCGTTCGGCTCGGCGAGCATCCTGCCGATCTCGTGGGCGTACGTGCGTCTCATGGGCGGCGAGGGGCTGACGAAGGCGACGCAGATGGCCGTCGTCAACGCCAACTACGTCGCGAAGCGTCTGCGCGAGGCCTACCCGGTGCTCTACGCGGGTTCCGACGGTCTCGTCGCGCACGAGTGCATCCTCGACCTGCGTCCGCTGACGAAGGAGTCGGGCATCACCGTCGACGACGTCGCCAAGCGCCTCATCGACTACGGCTTCCACGCCCCGACGATGAGCTTCCCCGTCGCGGGCACGCTCATGGTCGAGCCGACGGAGTCCGAGTCGCTCGAGGAGCTCGACCGCTTCGTCGACGCGATGCTCGCCATCCGCGCCGAGATCCAGGACGTCATCGACGGCAAGGTCGCCGCCGACGAGTCGGCCCTGCGTCACGCGCCGCACACCGCGGAGTCGTTGACGAGCGACTGGGAGCACCCGTACGAGCGTCGCGACGCCGTCTACCCGGGCTCGACCGACCCGCGCAGCAAGTACTGGGCGCCCGTTCGCCGCATCGACGGTGCGTACGGCGACCGCAACCTCATCTGCTCCTGCCCGGCGCCCGAGGCGTACGAGGACTGATGCCGCGCTGAGGCGCAGCCCCTGACAACGCCGCGACGAACGGCCGCTCACCCTCGGGGTGAGCGGCCGTTCGTCGTCTGCTGCCGTCAGGCGCGTTCGGGCACGAGGTCGCCGGTGCCGGCGCGGTGGCGGTAGTCCTCGAGGAAGTCAGCGATACGTCCGATGGCCTCTTCGAGCACGTCGACGTCGGGCAGCGTGACGAGTCGGAAGTGGTCGGGGGCGACCCAGTTGAAGCCCGTGCCGTGCGTGACGAGGATCTTCTTGGCCCGCAGGAGGTCGATGACGAAGTCCTGGTCGTTGTCGATCGGGTAGATCTCGGGGTCGAGGCGCGGGAAGGTGTAGAGCGAGCCCATCGGCTTGACGCAGCTGACGCCGGGGATCTCGTTGAGCATTCGCCAGGCCAGCATCGACTGTTCGTAGAAGCGGCCGTCAGGTCCGATGAGCTCGCTGATCGACTGGTAGCCGCCGAGCGCGGTCTGGATGGCGTGCTGCGCGGGCACGTTGGCGCACATGCGCATGTTGGCGAGCAGCGTCAGACCCTCGAGGAAGTCCTCGGCGAGGTGCTTCGGCCCGGAGATCATGACCCAACCGGCGCGGTAACCGCACACGCGGTAGGCCTTGGACAGGCCGCTGAAGGTGAGGCACAGGACGTCGTCGCCCGCGAACGTCGCGGCGTGGTGATGCACAGCGTCCTCGAACAGGATCTTCTCGTAGATCTCATCGGCCATGACGACGAGGTCGTGGCGGCGCGCGATGTCGACGAGGCCGCGCACGACATCCTCGGAGTAGACGGCGCCCGTGGGGTTGTTCGGATTGATGATGACGATGGCGTGGGTGTTCTCGGTGATCTTCGACTCGATGTCCGCCAGATCCGGGTTCCAGCCGTTCTCCTCGTCGCACAGGTAGTGCACGGGCGTACCGCCGGTGAGGGAGACCGCACCGGTCCACAGCGGATAGTCGGGGGCGGGCACGAGGATCTCGTTGCCGTCGTCGACGAACGCCTGCAGCACCATCGTGATGAGCTCGGAGACGCCGTTGCCGATGTAGACGTCCTCGACCTGCGTGTCCTTGAGGCCGCGGCTCTGGTAGTACTGCGCGACGGCCGTGCGCGCCGAATAGATGCCGCGGCTGTCGCTGTAGCCCTGCGCGTGGTGCAGGTGGTGCTTCATGTCCGCGAGGATCGCCTCCGGCGCCTCGAATCCGAACGGCGCCGTGTTGCCGATGTTGAGCTTCAGGATCTTGTGACCCTCGGCCTCGAGCCGCTGCGCCTCCTCCAGGATCGGGCCACGCACGTCGTAGCGGACGTTCTGGAGCTTGTTCGACTGTCGGATCGCACGCATGAGCACAGGTTTTCACACCGCGTCGCTCAGGGCGTGGTAGACACGGCATTCGGGACGGCGGCGTGCCCCGGCGCGGACGTCGTCCGCACGCTCGAGCCCTCGGAGGTCTTGACGACCTCGACGTGCGTGGGGATGCGGGCGCGCAGTTCGGTGACGTGGCTGACGACGCCGACGAGCCGTCCGCCCTCGCGCAGCGAGTCAAGCACTTCCATGACCTGCTCGAGCGTGTCCTGATCGAGGCTGCCGAACCCCTCGTCGACGAACAGCGTGTGAAGTTCCAGGCCGCCTGAGTCGGCGCGCACGGCGTCGCCGAGGCCGAGGGCGAGGGCGAGGGAGGCCATGAACGCCTCGCCGCCTGAGAGCGTGGCGGTGTCGCGTGAGCGCCCCGTCCACGCGTCGACGACGAGCAGCCCGAGGCCGCTGCGCTGGTTGCCCCTGGCTCGTTCGTCGGTGTAACGCAGCTGGTAGCGCCCGTCCGTCATCGTCGCAAGACGTTCGTTGGCCATCTGCGTGACCGTCTCGAGGTGCGCGGCGAGCACGTAGCTCGTCAGCCGCATGCGCCGGGTGTTCTCGCCGGTGCCGGTGAAGCTCGCAGCGAGTTCGGCCGTCTCCGCGGCGCGCTCGGCCATCGGCAGATAGGTGCGGACGGCGTCGGCCACCTGGTGGCGCACCGAGTCGAGCACGGCCTGAGTCTGCTGCCACTTGACGGCGACCGTCGTGGCCTCCTGGGCCCGGCGGGTCAGCACCTCGGCACGCTGGGCGAGCCGCGCCGGATCGGCGGCCGGGGTGAAGGCGGCGATGCGCACCTGCTCGTCCTCGAGGCTCGTCTGTGCGGCGGCGACCCGGCGGACGGCGTCGTTCCAGGTGGCGTCGAGGCGGGCGCGCTCGTCCTCGGGCAGGGCCAGTGCGCGCGCCTGTTCGATCGTGTCGTGCCCGGCGACGGCGAGTTCGTCCGCCACGGCCTGGGCGGCACTTCTGGCGGTCTGCTCCGCGTGCTGAGCGTCGCGCTGGGCGCGCTCGACGTCATCGATGAGGCGTCGACGCTCGGTGACGGCCGCGAGCGCCGCCGCGACGAACGACGGCTCGAGCGGTGCGGGAGAGCCGGGCTGGTCTTTCGCCTCCTCGGCGCGCGCGCCGAGCCCGTCGGCGACTGCCTCCATACGTTGCGCCGACATCAGCGACCCCGGCGGCGTCGAGACCGCCGCCGGGCTCGACGGCTGCTGCGACTGGTACGAACCCGTCCCGGAGGCCGCGCTGCGCGGCGCCCACTCGACGCCGAGAGCGGCCAGGGTGGCCGACGGGACCGCCTGCAGCGCAGTGGTGAGGACGTCGAGCGCGTGCTCCGTGGCCGTTCGAGCCTCACCAACGGCGCTCTGCGCTCCCACGGAACGCTCCTCGGCCGCGCTCAGCGCGGAAAGTTCCTTCGTGTGGGCGGCTTCTGCGCTCGAGAGCGCCGCGCGTGCTTGGGTTGCTTCAGCAGACAGTGCAGCGGCCGTCGTCGTGAGGTCGGTGAGCGCGCGCGTGACGGCGTCGGCCAAAGCCTCGCAGGCCCGCGCGTCTTCGGCCGGTGCATCGTCGTTCCGCTCATCGTCGGCTTGGGCGCCACCGTCAAGCGAAGCATCGTGGTTCTGTACGTCGCCGGCCGGCGTGCCGTTGTCGCCCGGAACGTCGGCCGCCAGGACGACGTCCTTTCGTGCGTCGTCATCATCGTCGGTTCTGAGCCATGTCCTCAGCGCGTCGGCGTGGCCCAGGCGGCGCGCGGTGGTCTCGACGTGGTCGAGGTGACGTAGCTGCGCCGGGTCATCGTGCGCGCGTGCCGTCGACAGATCGTCGGCGAGCGCCTCGACCGCGACGCGCAGTTCGTCGTGATGCACGGTCACGGCCTCGTCGAGGTGCCTCAGGCGTTCACGGGCCGCGCTCGCGGAGGCGCCGGCGCGCAGCCGGGCCGCGTCGGCCTCGCCGGCCCGCTGCTCGGCCTGCTCGATCTGCTCCGCGCCGGGAGCGTCATCGGCGGGGCTCGCCGGGCTCGGGTGCGTGGCTGAACCGCACACGGGGCACGGTTCGTCAGGTGCGAGAGCTGCACCCAGTTCGCCCGCGATGCCGGTCAGACGCGCCTCGCGCAGCCGCAGCACTTCGCGCTCCGCCGCCGCGTGGGCGCGTACGGCTTCGGTCTCGCGCTGCTCGGCCTTCGCGAGGGCGTGGGCCAGCTCAGGGCGACGCGCCGCCTCACGGCGCAGTCGCGCCAGGGCAGCCCGCGCATCTGACGGGTCAGGCAGCGTCGCCACGAGCGTCGCGACCTGGTCGTGCTGCTCGCCGGCGCGCGTCACGGCCCCTTCGGCCCGCGTGGTCGCCGCCTGGGCCTCGGCGAGCCGCGCCTCGGCGTCCTGCAGCTGCGCCACTGCACGAACCTCGCGCGTCTGCGCCGATGCCACATCGCGTGCGCTCGACTCGGCGTGACGCAGCGCGTCACTCACCGCCTCGAACCAGCCGTCGGTGAGCTCGGGGGAGGGCCAGCCACTCTCGGGCACGTGCACGCCCCGTTCGCGCAGCGCCGTCTCGGCCCGCGTGACGGCCTCCACCGCGCGTTCGGCATCCGCAGCCGCGGCGCCGGCGCGCGCGTGCAGCCTCAGCGCCCCGGCCACAGACGCCGCGTCGTCGAGGATGCGGCGCACCGAAGCCAGCCGGTCGGCGGGCCATTCGGCGATGACGTCCGCCGCCTGCTGGGCGCGTGCGCGCAGCAGGGTGCGGGCGGCCTCGTCGTCGGCGGCACGGCTCGCACGTCGCGCGCGCACCTCACTGGCGCGCGCCGCGTGCTCGAGAGCGTCGCGGCGTTCGGTGACCTCACGGACGACGGCGCGCAGACGCTCGGGTAGCTCGGCTACGTCCGCGCTGATGGCGTCGGCGCTCGGCGCATCGACGCTGACGTCGAACGGCGCCTCGAGGGGCTCGTCGAGGCGGGCAAGCGCGTCGTCGACGATGGTCAGGTGGCTGCGGATGCGCTCGAGTGACGCGTCGCGCTCGCGGGCGCGCTGATTCTTCGCCTCCGTGAACCACGTCTCGACGGCGTCGAACCGGCTGACGTCGAAGAGGCGCTCGAGCAGGATGCGGCGATCTTCCGGCTTGGCGCGCAGGAATTGAGCGAACTCGCCCTGTGGCAGCAGCACCACCTGCGCGAACTGCTCGAGTCGCATGCCCAGGGTGTCGCTCATCATGTCCGCGGCCTCGTCGATGCGCTGCGAGACGAGATGCCATGCGCTGTCGCGCCACTGGCTGAGCAGCACCGTGGCCTGACGCGTCGTCGTGCCCGTGCCGCGGCGTTTGGGCGCCTCCCACTGGGGGGTGCGCTGCACCCGCCAGCGGGTGCGTCCGACGCTGAACTCGAGCTCGACGCGCGGCTCGGCGAACGGTTCGGCGTGATGGCTGCGCAGGCTCTGACGCAGCGACTTGCGGGCACCGGGCACATCGCCGAACAGCGCGAACGCGATGGCGTCCAGCAGCGAGCTCTTGCCGGAGCCGGTGGGACCGTTGATGAGCAGGATGCCCTGATCGAGGGCGTCGAAGTCGATGTGCTCGCGCCCGGGGAAGGGCCCGAACGCCTCGAGGGTGAGCGAGTGCAATCTCATCGCAGGGCCTCCAGGTCGAACATCGAGCCGTCGTCGCGCATGGTCTCGGCGTCGTGGCGGTTCGCCGCGGCGACGGCGTGGCCGAGGGCGGTGCGTTCGGTCGCGTTGGGACCGCGTCCCCCGCGCACGTGGGCGAGGAAGTCGCAGCACAGCTCGACGTCGTCGCGCCCGGCGAGGCGCTCGGCGTACGTGAGCGGCGCATCATCCTTGCGGGCCGATTCGAAGGAGAGCCGCAGGGTGTGCGGGAAGCGGGCTCGCAGCCGATCCATCGCCGCGGCCGGCCGAATCTCGTCGGTCAGCGTCACCTGGCACCAAGCCGCCTCGGCATGGGCGAGTGCGGGCTCGGCGAGCAGGTCGTCGAGTTCGCCGACGAGCGTCGCGAGCGGGCGGTGCACGGGCGCCTCGATGAATTCCCCACGCGCGGCACCACGTGTGACGTCGATGAGCCACGTGCCCTTCGTGTGGCCTGCCTCGCTGAACGACATCGCGACGGGGCTGCCGCTGTAGCGCACGTGCTCTTCGAGCGTCTGCGGGCCGTGCAGGTGCCCGAGCGCGGCGTAGTCGAAGCCTGACACGACGGACGTGGGTACCTGGCCGAGGCCACCGACGCTGATGTCGCGCTCTGAGTCGCTCGTCGTCGCCCCGGCGAAGTACGCGTGCGCCATCGCGACGACGGGCGCGCCGTTGTCAGGCACCTGGGCTCGCGAGCGCGCGACCGCCTCGCTCAGCACCGCCCGATGCGTTCCCTCATCGAGGCCGAACACGCCCGCAGCTACCGACGGTTCGAGGTAGGGCAGCGCGACGACGTGACCGGCGATCTCGTCGCTGCCGCGCCGCGGCACCGCCACCGGCCGGGTGATGCCCTCATAGGCGGCGCGGATGTGCAGACCCGCATGCTCCATGATGCGCGAGCCGAAGTTGAGCCGGGACGCCGAGTCGTGGTTGCCGGAGGTGACGACGACGCGAGCGCCGGTGTCGAGCAACCGCCACAGGGCGTCGTCGAGCAGTTCGACGGTGCGCGGGTTGGGCAGCGCCCGGTCGTACACGTCTCCGGCGACGAGGACGGCGTCGACCTGCTCGTCGCGCGCGAGGTCGACGAGATGGTCGAAGTAGGCGGAGTGAGCCTCACCGAGGCCCTCGCCGTGGAACGAGCGGCCCAGGTGCCAGTCGGACGTGTGCAGGATGCGCATGTCTCACACGCTAGAGGTGAGCGCCGACAATCGCGGAATCCCGCGGAAGAAGCAGCCTGAATCGACGTCACACAGCTCGTGCGACCAGGGCACAGGACGCAGGTACGACCTCAGACCGACGGCAGGTGCGTCGTGTTCCACGAGGCGATCGTCGGGATTCCGTGGTGCGTGTCGAGGGCGCACACGGCGCCGGCGTCGAGCTGCAGCGACGCCGCGAAGCGCGGCTGCTGACGCAGGTACGCGGCGGCGAGGATGCGCAGCAGGTGCCCGTGGGCGACGAGGATGACGTCGCCCTGCTCCAGCAGCGGATGCACCCGTGCGAGCACGTGCGAGGCGCGCGCGGCGACGTCCTCGACCGTCTCACCCGGGGTCTCGCCAGGGATGACGCCGTCGGCGAAGATCTCCCAGTCGTACCCGACCTCCTCACGGATCTGCGGCGTCGACTTGCCCTCGTAGCCGCCGTAGTCCCACTCGCGCAGGTCGTCGTCGATCTCGAGGTTCTGCAGCCCGATGAGTTCGGCCGTGCGCCGCGCGCGCAGCAGCGGGGAGACGAACTCCGCGACGAAGTGGTGTCCGGCGAGCGCCTGCCCGGCCGCCCGCGCGACGGCCTCCCCGGCGGGCAGCAACGGCAGATCCGTGGTGCCGGTGTGGCGCCCGTCACGTGACCACTGCGTCTCGCCGTGGCGCACGAGCACGAGGCGTCCGGAGTCGGGGCGGGGGGCGTTGGGGCTGGCTGCGTCGGGCACGCCTGGCAGCCTAGTGGCACGATGGGCGTATGAGCGCCAACGACCCCCACCGCAGCGTCAGCATCTCCCGCACGAGCGCTGGACGCTTCGTCGCGACGAACGCGCGCGGCGGCACCCTCGAGTTCGGCTCGGGTGACGACACCGACTTCACGCCCGTCGAGCTGTTGCTCACCGCGATCGCCGGGTGCAGTGCCATCGACGTCGACATCTTCACCACGCGCCGCAGCGAGCCGACGCAGTTCGACGTCGTCGCCGAGGGCGACAAGGTGCGCGACGAGCAGGGCAACCACATGGGCCCGATCGACGTGACGTTCACCGTCCGTTTTCCCGAGGGCGACGCCGGCGACGCCGCGCGCAAGGTCTACCCGGAGACGGTCGAGTTGTCCCACGAGAAGCTGTGCACCGTCAGCCGCACGGTCGTGCTGCCCACCGAGGTGAGGATGCACGTCGCCGAATGACGGCCGCGGTGGCGGCGGCGCCCTGACGCTGTCCCCGGACCCGCTGCCCGGACGCGTTCTTGCCGCGCGTCGTCCCACGAATCGGACCCTGCGGATCGGGTGGGTGCGAATCCCCATCCGACCTCGTCGCCCGTGCCATAGTGTGCGGGCTGCTGTCGAGAGCCAGGGAGATGCGTCGGTGGACAAGATCACGCTCACCCATGACGTCCCGGTGCCGCCGGCGGCCGCGTTCTACCTGTTCGTCGGCGAGATCGGCAAGTGGTGGCCGCCGCTGCAGACTCCTGACCCCGCGCGTCATGCGGGCGTCGTCATCGAGGCCCGTCCGGGCGGGACCGTCAGCTTCCGAATCGGCGGCGAGGATCGCGCGTGGGGCGAGGTCGTCAGCGTCGACCTGCGCTCGTCGATCGTCTTCGACTGCTGGCGCCGCGGCGAGCATCGTCATCCGAGCCGCGTCAGCGTCCGGTTCAGCGACAGCGAATGGGGCACCCGCGTCACCTTCGAGCACGACGGTTGGGACGACGACAACGCAGGCGCGCGCGCCCGGTACGGCGACTGGCCGCTCATCCTCGCCGAGTTCGTCGCCCACACCCGCCGTCACGCGCGGGGGATCAGGGTGGCGGCGCGTGATCCGCGCGGCGTAGCCTGAGGCATGGCGCTCTTCCTCGACATCCACCCCCAGAACCCGCAGCCGCGCACCGTTCGTCAGGTCGTCGACGCTCTGCGTGACGGCGCGCTCATCGCCTACCCGACGTCGTCAGGTTTCGCTCTCGGTTGCGCGCTCGGCAACGCCGAGGGCAAGGAGCGCATGGTGCGCATCCGGCACCTCGACGCCAAGCACGACTTCACGCTCGTGTGCGAGGACTTCGCACAACTCGGTCAGCTCGTACAGCTCAACAACGCCGCGTTTCGGGCGATCAAGGCCTCGACGCCGGGGCCGTACACGTTCATCCTGCCGGCGACGGCGGAGGTGCCGCGCAAGCTCGTGCACCCGAAGAAGAAGACGGTCGGGGTGCGTCTCGACGACCATCCGATCGCGCGCGCCATCGTCGCGGAGTTGGGCGAGCCGCTGCTGTCGACGTCGCTCATTCTGCCCGACCAGGACGAGCCGTTCACCTACGGCTGGGCCGTCAAGGACGCGCTCGACCATGAGGTCGACATCGTCATCGATGCCGACGAGGTCGAGCCTCGCCCGACGAGCGTCATCGACTACACGGACGCGGCGCCGACCGTGTTGCGCGTCGGTGCCGGCGACGTCGCGCGCTTCGAGGGCTGACGCCGAGTCGCCGCGCGAACGGGGCCTGGAACAAGGGCCGGAGAAGCGCGGCGATCCACCCCCGCGGACGGTGCGTGCCGCCTAGACTCGACGTCATGATCATCGTGACGACGAACGACGTGACCGGCCACCGCATCGAGGCGACGATGGGTGAGTGCTTCGGCCTGACGGTGCGCTCGCGCCACATCGGCTCCAACATAGGCGCCGGGCTCAAGGCCATGGCCGGTGGTGAGCTCAAGGGCATCACCGAACTGCTCGTCGAGTGCCGCCGTGAAGCGTTGTCCCGCCTGGCCGCCGAGGCGCAGGCGCGCGGCGCGAACGCCGTCGTGGCATTCCGCTTCGAGACGAACGAGTTCGCACAGACCGGCATCGAGGTGTGCGCCTACGGCACGGCCGTCTATATCGCACCTGACGGCCAGCAGGGCGGGCAGCAGGCGCACCAGGGTCAGCAGGGCGGGGCGCAGCAGTGGAATGCGCCGGCGTCGCAGAGCATGGGCCAGCAGTTCGCGGGCGGCTCGGGCGAGCCCTCGCAGCAGTGGCAGGGCAACGCTGACGCACAGCGGTGATGACGCTCGTCGTCGCCGCGGCGGCCAGCGAGACGCGCTATCTTCCCGCTGACGTCGACGTGGTCCTGACCGGCCTGGGCAAGACCGCGGCGGCAATCGCAACGACGCGGGCACTCGCGGAGCGCACCCCGCAGGAACGGGCGGGGCTGCAGGTCGTCAACCTCGGCTCATGTGGAGCCCTGCGCCCCGGCATGCGGGGCGTCTTCGAGCCGGGCGTCGTGCTCAACCACGACATCAGTGCCGACGCGATCCGCGCCCTCGGCCACGACGTGCGCGAGCGCCTCGGCGTCGGGGCAGGCGACCCAGAGCTCGTCCTGGCCACGGGTGACCTGTTCGTCAGCGACGCACAGGTGCGGGATGCTCTTGCCGAGCGCGCGTCGCTCGTCGACATGGAGGGCTACGCCGTCGTCGCGGCCTGCCAGGCGTTCGACGTGCCCGTGCGCGTCGTCAAGCACGTCTCGGACGACGCCGACGCCTCCGCGTTCGACTGGGCGACGCTCGTCGACACCTCGGCGCGCGACCTCGCGGCCTGGTTCACCGCCAACGTCTCGTCCACCTGACGCGCCGCTGGGCGAACGCACGCGCCGCGGGATGTGGCAGCGCTAGCTCCGCGGCTCGCGAGCGGCATCAGCATACGGTCGGCCGTCGCGTCGCAAGCCGTCAGGAGCGGGGCAACGCCACGGTCAGACGCTGTGCCATGGACCGTGAGATCCGCGACTGAGCGCACGCCTCCAAGGCTTCACACGCTCAACAGCCGGGCCGACGCGCCGAGGGCCCGCGAGACGGGCTCGGCGTAGCCCGCGCCGAACAGATGCAGGTGGACGAGCCAGCCGAACAGCTGATGCAACGGCAGCTGCTCGCGCCAGTCGTCGGGCAGGTGGGCGGCCTCGGCGTAGGAATCGAGAATCGCCTCGAGCCCGGGGGCGCCGAACATCGTCAGCATCGCGAGGTCCGCGAGCGGGTGGTGCCCGCACGCCGCGGGGTCGATGACGACGGCGCCGCCGCGCGTCCACAGGACGTTGCCGCTCCACAGGTCGCCGTGTACGCGGGCGGGCCGCACGAACTCACCCGAGGCGCCCCAGGTGTCGACGGCCCCCGATTCGACGGCGCCGCAGACGCGCTGCGCGAGGTCAGCGTCGCGTCCCGCCAGCCGCGTGCGTTCCAGCACCGGTCGCAGCCGGGCCTGCGTGTAGAACGCCCCGAACGTCGCCGATTCGACATGGGGGAGCGTGAGCGGCTGATCGAGCGGACCGAAGAAGTACGTCGACGCGCCGGGCGGCAGCGCACCGAACGTGGGGGCACCCGCCGCATGCGTCGCCGCCAGAGCAGCACCGAACCGGGCCGCGGCCGCGTCGACGCCGTCGCTCGGGCGAGCCTCGTCTAGGCGCTCCAACGTCACCGACGTGGCGTCCTGGTCGAGCACCTCGACGACGTCGACGCCCCCATCGGCGCTCGCTGCGGCGAGCCACCGCAACCCCGCAGCCTCCGTGGCGAAGAAGCCGGACGGCGCGCCGGCTCGCTGCTTCACGTACGTGTTCTCGCGTCCGTTCATGCGATGAGAGTACGCTCGCGAGGTGCCGCAGATGACCACGCGCCGCCCCGTCCACCGCATCAACGCCGGGGGCATGAGCCGTCGCCCCGACGACCTCGTCGTCGAGGCGCCCCTCGAACTGCACCTCGACGACACGACCCTGGCTGTCCTCATGCGCACGCCCGGGCACGACACCGAACTCGCCGCCGGGTGGCTGCTCGTCGAGTCGGGAACGAGCGCGCCGGAGCACATCCGTCAGCTGCGCGGATGCTGGAAGAACGAGACCGACGCCATCGAGATCACCCTCGCCGCCGGCGTCGAACCACCGCGTCCGCGCTCGTTCGTCACCGGCGCAGCATGCGGCGTGTGCAGCGCCGACCAGCTGACGCTCGGACCCGCCATCGCGACGTGCGAAAAGGTGTTGAGCGCCGACGTCGCTCGCGAACTGCCCGACGCTCTGCGCCGCGGCCAGCGTGCCTTCGAACGCACCGGCGGGCTGCACGCGGCAGCGCTCGCGACGTACGACGGGGTGCTGGGGCCGGTGCGGGAGGACGTCGGGCGTCACAACGCCGTCGACAAGGTGCTGGGTCGCGCGCTCATGGAGGGCGAGCTGCCCGCGACGGATCGGCTGCTCGTCGTGTCCGGCCGGGTGTCTTTTGAGATCGTCCAGAAGGCCGTCGCGGCGGGCGTCAGCGGCATCGTCGCGGTATCGGCGCCGAGCTCGATGGCCGTCGATCTGTGCGAGGAATACGGACTCGTGCTCGTCGGCATGATGCGCCGCGACCACTTCAACATCTACGCCAGCGCCGACCGCGTCAGCGCCTGACGGACGAGCCCTCGACGGCGCCGCGTCCTCTCTCGATCAGCTCAGCGGGACGTCAGCCGCTTCAATCGTCTTTGGCTCACGACGATGCCGAGTACGACGAGCGCGGCGCCGATCGGTTCGTTTCACGTCATGTGCTCCCCGAGGAAGATGACAACCGAGGACGACGCCGACGACGGGCGTGAGGTAGGTGACGCTCGACGCGTTCGTCGGGCCCCAGGCACTCACGACATTCGTGTTCCACACGTACGCCATGCCCGTGCCAGGTGCGCCCAACGCGAGCATGCTCAGCACGACGCGCCAGCTGAGGGGCACCTCGCCGCGGCCCACGAACGGCGTGAGCACGAGCATGACGAGCGCGCCGAGCGAGACCTGGGCGCACGCGACGGCGAGCGCCGGCAGCCCACGCGGAGCGATCTGCTTGCTCAGGTAGGTGAAGCCGAGGCCGTGGCACGCGGTCGCGGCGAGGCACGCGAGCTGACCCGTCGCGCTCGAACCGCCGAGTGAGTGCCACGGCGACAGGATGGTGAGCACGCCGACGAAGCCGAGGACGATGGCGCGATCACGCGGTCAGCCGTTCCTCCGGCAGCGCCGCGACGGCGACGATCATCGTCATGAGCGGCGCCGTCACGTCTTAGATGCTCGCCAAGCTGGAGGAGGCGTGCTGCTCGGCCCACGCGAAGAGTAGAAACGGCACGACTCACAACAGCATCGTGACGACGAGCAGGTGGCCCCGCACCGCACGATCCCGCGGGAGCGGTTGGCGCCGCACCGCACAGATCGCGAGCAGCGCGAGCGCGCCGCTCGCCATGCGGGCGAGCACGACCTGCACAACGGACAGCCACCTCGAGGCCGACCTTCATGAACAGGAAGCTCGAACCCACATGAGCGCCAGCAACACGGACTGCGCGCCGACCGGCATGCGATTCACGGCGGGACTCCTGCGTCCTGACGCCAGGTCCGGCGTCAGTTCGCGAGCGCTTCGAGCAGGTCGAAGCGGGTGAGGACGCCGATGGGGCGGCCGCCGTCGACGACGAGGACGGCGCCCTCGTCATGCAGCGCCTCGCGCGCCGCCGACACCGGTTCGCCGCGGCCGATGAGCGGCAGGCCCTCGCCGAGGTGGTCGGCGATGGCGTCGCTGAGCTGCGCGTCCCCGGCGAACAACAGGTCCATGAGCGTGCGCTCGCTGACGGCGCCGCGCACCTCGCCGAGCATAACGGGCGGCTCGGCGGCGACGACGGGGAGCTGGCTGACGCCGTACTCGCGCATGATGTCGATCGCGTCGCGGATCGTCTCCTGCGGGTGGGTGTGGACGAGGTCGGGCAGGTCGCCGGACTTGGCCTGCAGCACGTCGCCGACGGTGCGCTCGCCCTCGCCGGTGATGAAGCCGTAGGAGTTCATCCACGCGTCGTCGAAGATCTTCGACATGTAGCCGCGCCCGGAGTCGGGCAGCAGAACGACGACGACGGCGTCCTCGGGCAGGTCCTTCGCCACGCGTAGCGCGGCGACGACGGCCATGCCGCTCGAACCGCCGACGAGCAGGCCCTCCTTCTCGGCGAGCTGACGCGTCATGGCGAACGCCTCGGCGTCGTTGACGGCGATGACGTCGTCCGGCACCGACGGGTCGTAGGCGCCGGGCCACATGTCCTCACCGACGCCCTCGACGAGGTAGGGACGCCCGGTGCCGCCCGAGTAGATCGAGCCCTCCGGGTCGGCGCCGATGATGCGCACGGGCCCACCGTCGGCCTCGCGGCGCTCGGCGCTGACCTCCTTGAGGTAGCGGCCGGTGCCCGAGATGGTGCCGCCCGTGCCGGCGCCCGCGACGAAGTGCGTGACGCGCCCGTCGGTGTCGCGCCAGATCTCCGGGCCGGTCGTCTCGTAGTGCGACTGCGGGCCGTGCTGGTTGAAGAACTGGTTCGGCTTCCACGCCCCGGGCGTCTCCTGCGTGATGCGGTCGGAGACCGAGTAGTACGAGTCGGGGTGGTCGGGCGCGACGGACGTCGGCGTGACGACGACCTGGGCGCCGTAGGCGCGCAGCACGTCCATCTTGTCCTTGGCGACCTTGTCGGGGCAGACGAAGATGCAGCGGTAACCCTTGCGCTGCGCGACGAGCGCGAGACCGACGCCGGTGTTGCCCGAGGTCGGCTCGACGATGGTGCCGCCGGGCTTCAGCTCGCCGGAGGCCTCGGCCGCCTCGATCATCTTGAGGGCGATGCGGTCCTTGACCGAGCCGCCGGGGTTGAAGTACTCGACCTTCGCGAGGACGGTCGCGCGCACGCCCGCCTCACGCGCGACGGTGCCCAGCTTGACCAGAGGGGTGTTTCCGACCAGATCGACGACGCTCTCCGCATAGTTCATGGCTGGATCATTTCATGCCGTGCCGGTAGGGGCGTGGCGAGAATTCGCCGAAGCTCAACGCCACCTGGACATGACCTGTCGTTCTACTGTGTGACTTGCGGTGTGACAACGCCGTGTAGACGCGGGTGCGCCCGCCTCATCACCAGGAGATCCCCATGGCCGTTCGCACCCGCATCCCGTTGGTCGCGCTCAGCGCCGTCGTCGGCGCAGCCACCCTCGCCTCGGCTCCCGCATCGAGCGCCGCGACGCGGTTCGCCACGTACGACGCGATCGTCGCGCTCGACAACTGCTCGGGTTCGCTCGTGCGCTTCCCCGGCGCTGCCGACACCGACAAGGCCCTCGTCCTGACGAACGGGCACTGCATCGGCACGATGCCGGAGCCGTCGACGTTCGTCTACGACAAGGCCGAGACACGTTCGGCGACCGTGCTCGGCGGCAGCGACGCGCACACCGTGACGAAGCTGACACTCGATCGCCTCCAGTACGCGACGATGACGGGCACCGATGTCGCCGTGTACCGCAGCACGTCGACGTACGCGCAGCTCGCGACGAAGAACGTCACCGCTCGCCCGCTCGCGGCCACGCACCCGAGCGACGAGGCAAGCATCGACATTCCGTCGGGCTACTGGAAGCAGCACTACGGCTGCGCGATCAACGGTTTCGTGTACCGGTTGAAGGAGGGCGGCTACACGATGAACGACTCGATCCGCTACTCGACGTGCCAGACGCCGCACGGCAGCTCCGGCTCGCCGATCGTCGATGCGACGAGCGGCACCGTCATCGGCATCAACAACACCGGCAACGACGACGGCAAGCGCTGCACACTCGACAATCCGTGCGAGGTCGACGCGGCGGGCAACGTCAGCGTCCACCAGGGCCAGAGCTACGGTCAGCAGACGTACCCGCTCACCGCGTGCTTCACCGCCGGGCGCATCGACCTCGGGCTCAAGGGCTGCACCCTGTTCGGCGCGACGCCCGCGCAGCCGCCGACCGACCCGACGCCGACTCCTACACCGGACACGAACCTTCTCGTCAACGGTGACTTCGAATCCGGCACCCGCGGCTGGGGCGGCACGACGGGCGCCATCACGACCGATGTGACGTACGCCGCGCACGGCGGCGCGGCGAAGGCGTGGCTGGGCGGCAACGGCCGACGCGTCAGCGAATCGCTCAGCCAGAGCGTCACGATCCCCGCGAACGCGAAGACCCCGACGCTGACGTACTGGAGCCGTGTCGTGACGGCCGAGACCGGCTCGCGCGCCTACGACACGTTCAGTCTTGACGTCGTCGACGGCACCTCGACGAAGCGTGTGGCGTCAGCCTCGAACCTCGATGCGAGCAGCGACTACGTGCGTCACACCGTCGATCTGTCGGCGTACAAGGGCCGCAGCGTCACGCTGCGTTTCAGTGAGAGCGAGGACGCCGACCTCGCGACGAGCTTCCTCGTCGACGACGTCAGCGTGACGGCGGGCTGACGCGCTCAGGAGCTCTGACGCATTCAGGCGGCGGCGCAGGCGTTCCAGGCGGCGAGGGTGGTGTCGTCGTCGGGGACGCCTGCGGCGCGCGCCGCGTCCGCGATGCCGCGCCACGTCGTCTCGTCGACAGGCAGACCGTCGCGGGTGCGGGTGGCGCGCGTGGCGCGTTCGACCTCGCCGGGCAGCAGCGGCCCATGCTCGGCGCCGGCGGGCGCGGGGGAGGCCTTGACCCATTCGAGGAAAGCATCGGCCGCGCCGGAGTCGAGTGAGCCGAGTGCGTTCGGGTCGATGAGGATGCTCGTCATCGAGTTGTAGATCGACGTCGCATCGTGCGCCGTCTCCTCACGCGTCGTCAGCCCGCCTGTGAGGGCGCCGCCGAGCAGTTCGCACATGATGGCCAGGCCCCCGCCCTTGTGCAGACCCATGGCACGCAGCGCGCCGTGCGGTTCGTCGAACAGCACCGACGGGTCGTCCGTCGGGCGCCCCTCGTGGTCGATGAGGCTGCCCTCGGGTGCCTCGACGCCCTTGTTGTGCGCGACACGCGCCTTGCCGTACGCGATGGCGCTCGTCGCGAAGTCGAGCAGGATGGTCGGTTCACCGACACGCGGGAAGGCGACGCAGAACGGGTTCGTGCTGAAACGGGCGTCGCTGCCGCCGAACGGCGCGACCATGAGGCTGCCGCCGACGTTGACGAAGTGGATGCTGATGAGCCCCGCCGCCGCGCACTGCTCGGCCCAGTGACCGATGCGGCCGACGTGGTGGGAGTTGCGCAGGCCCACGAGCGCGAGACCGTACTCGCGGGCCCGTTCGATGCCGACCGCCATCGCGTCGAACGCCATCGCCTGACCGAAGCCGTGCACGCCGTCGACGACGAGGACGGCGCCCGCGTCCGTCACCGTCTCCAGTTCGGCGTTGACGACGAGCCCACCCGCGGCGGCCGAGCCGACGTACGTCGGGATCATGCCGACACCGTGCGAGTCGTGCCCCGCGAGGTTGGCGGCGACGAGGTGGTCGGCGACGAGGCGCGCCTCGCGTTCGTCGCTGCCGAGCGCGTCACAGACGGTGCGGACGAGGTCGTGCGCCACGGCGGGCGGGACGATGCGTGTGGTCACGGCGGCAGGATTGGACGTCATGTCTCCAGCGTAGGCGTCCGCGAATCGGGCCCGGGCGGCGCCCGCGCCGATCCGGTGCCGACGAACGACGCACGTCTCAGGCCGCGCTCGACCACAACCGCACGGGTGTGATGCCGCCGGGTGTGCGCACGAGCACGGGCCACGCGAGGTGCTCGCCGAGCTCACGGGTCAGGGCGTCGGCCCAGCCCTCCTCGAACGGTGACGCGCCGGTCGTGCCCGATCGTTCGAGGCACAGTGCCGCGCCGCTGGGGACGCGATCATCGTCGACGAGGTGACGCACGAGCTCGCCGAGGCTGTCGATCGAGCGGGCATCCGGGGTGAGGCTGAGGCCCTCGATCTGCGTGAGGGCCGGCAGCGGGCGGGCGCTCGGGTCGAGGAACATCAGCCACAGGTTGCGCCCGCGCAGCGGGGCGGTCTCGAGCAGCGTCGTCCACGTCGCGACGAGCTCGGTGAGGTCGGTGATGGGTTCGTGCGCAGCAGTCATGGCTCCACCCTGACGCCTGGCTTCGCGGCGCCGCGTTCGTCATCCACAGCCGTCACACCTGGGGATGAGCCGATTGCGACTGCACGAGACTCACAGCCGCGTGTCGACATGACGACGGGGTGACGTCCGCCTGAGCGGACGACACCCCGTCGTCGTGGGCGAGCCGGGTCAGCTACGACGCGTGACCTCGGCGTTCTCCCGCTCCACCTTCGCGGCGTGCTCGGCACGCAGCTGCTCGTGCGCCGGGCGACGACGCACGATGAGGAAGTACGCGGCGAGCAGGATGACGAACCACAGCGGCGTCCACAGCAACGCCTGACGGGTGTCGTCCTTGATCCACAGCGTCCACAGCACGAAGACGAAGAACGCCATCGTCGCGTAGCACATGACGACGCCACCGGGCATCTTGAAGGTGCTTGCCTCGTGCAGGTGCGGGCGCCGACGGCGGTAGACGACGTAGCTGATGAGGATGATCGTCCACACGAACATGAAGCAGATCGCGGAGACCGTCGTGATCTTGTCGAACGCGTCGGCGACGCTGCCGCTCGCGCCGAGCAGCGGCAGGCCGATGAGCAGCAGCAACCCGCACGACAAGGCGAGGGAAGCCACCGGCACGCGGTTGCGTGACAGGCGCGAGAACACACGCGGCGCGTCGTTCTCCTCGGCGAGGCCGTAGACCATGCGTGAGGTCGAGTAGATGCCCGAGTTCGCGGACGAGGCGGCCGACGTCATGACCACGAAGTTGACGACACCGGCTGCCGCGGCGAGCCCGGCAAGGGCGAACATCTTGACGAACGGCGACTCGCCGGCCTTGAACTCCGTCCACGGACGCACCGACATGAGGATGACGAGCGCGCCGACGTAGAACAGCAGCATGCGGATCGGCACCGAGTTGACGGCGCGCGGCAGGTTCTTCTCCGGGTCCTTCGTCTCAGCAGCGGCGGTGCCGACGAGCTCGACGCCGACGAACGCGAACACGGCGATCTGGAAGCCCGCGGCGAAGCCCATGAACCCCATGGGGAAGATGCCGCCGTGCGACCACAGGTGCGAGAACGACGACTTTTGCCCGCCGTGCGAGCTGCCCGTGAAGATCATGTAGAGGCCGACGACGATGAGCGTGATGATCGCGATGACCTTGATGAGCGCGAACCAGAACTCGAGTTCGCCGAACGCCTTGACGCTCGGCAGGTTGAGCAGGAACAGCAGCGCGACGAGGCCGACGGCGGGGATCCACGACGGGGTGTCGGGCCACCAGTACTGAATGTACTTGGCGATGGCGGTCGTGTCGGCGATCGCCGTCGCGATCCAGCAGAACCAGTAGGTCCAGCCGACGAAGTACGAGGCCCACGGGCCGAGGATGTCGCCCGCGAAGTCGGCGAACGACTTGTAGTTGAGGTTGCTCAGCAGCAACTCACCCATGGCGCGCAGCACGAAGTACAGGAAGAACCCGATGATCGCGTACACGAGGATGACGGACGGGCCGGCGACGCTGATCGTCTTGCCCGAGCCCATGAACAGGCCCGTGCCGATCGTTCCGCCGATGGCGATGAGCTGGAGGTGGCGGTTGGAGAGCCCCCGGGAGAGGTGCTCGCCGGCCGGTTCGTCATGAACCGGCGCTGCGGGTGTCGACATGCGCTGCCTTCCTGATCGTGGTCACGCGCCGAGGGGAGCCTATGAGCAAGATGTTTCATCGGTATGACGTGACACACGCCTTTCGCATCAAGGTTGCATAACGCTTAGTTGGGGTGGATGCCGTCGTCGATCCATGACGGTGGCGCTGATGGCAGCACCGACGGTGGCGTCGTCATGGAATGGCCGGCGGGCTCGCGTGGTTGCACCGAGCATGGAACCGATCTACACCGCAGAAGCACTCGCCACCGGCGCCGGCCGCAACGGCCACGTCCACTCCAGCGACGGTCGCGTCGACCTCGACCTCGCCGTCCCACAGAGCATGGGTGGGTCGGGTGACGGCGCGAACCCCGAGCAGCTCTTCGCCGCCGGATACGCCGCGTGCTTCCACTCGGCACTGCAGATGGTGGCCCGCGGCGCGGGCGCCGACCTGGGGGAGTCGAGCGTCGGCGCGCGCGTCTCCATCGGCAAGGCCGGTGAGGGCTTCGGCCTCGCCGTCGAACTCGAGGTCGTCATCCCCGACCTGCCGCATGACGAGGCGCAGGCGCTCGCCGACAAGGCGCACCAGGTGTGCCCCTACTCCAACGCGACGCGCGGCAACATCGACGTCACCATCACCGTCAGCGAGGACTGAGGCGCCGCGACCGAGAGCGGTTCGCGCGGGCGCCGCGTCGGCTGAACCGGCCGCGCGACGGCCCGTCGCCGCGGCAGCGTGACTGACATGACGAGCGGGTCCCCACCTCGAGGTGGGGGCCCGCTCGTCATGCGTCGTGACGCTCGAAACCGTCAGTGCTGCGCGACGGGCGACGCGCCGCGCACGCCGGAGGAGTGCGGATCGTCCTCCATCGAGGAGTAGTCGAACGGGTCGCGCCCGCCGAGCACGTCACCGAGGCGCTCGCGGTCGATCGTCTTGGTCCACGTGCCGATGAGAACGGTCGCGACCGAGTTGCCCGCGAAGTTCGTCAGTGCGCGGGCCTCTGACATGAAGCGGTCGATGCCGACGATGAGGCCGACGCCGTCGACGAGCTCGGGCTTGTGGCTGCTGAGGCCGCCGGCGAGGGTGGCGAGACCGGCGCCGGTGACGCCGGCCGCACCCTTGGAGGCGACGATCATGAAGACGAGCAGGCCGATCTGTTCCCCGATCGACATCGGCATGTTCATCGCGTCGGCGATGAAGAGCGAACTCATCGTCAGGTAGATCGCGGTGCCGTCGAGGTTGAACGAGTATCCCGTCGGCACGACGATGCCGACGGTGGAGCGGTTGATGCCGGCGTGCTCCATCTTCGCCATGAGGTTCGGCAGCGCCGACTCCGACGACGATGTCGCAAGGATGAGGAGGAACTCGCGGCCGAGGTACTTGAACAGCCTCCAGATGTTGACGCGCGCGACGACCCACAGCAGCGCGCCGAGAATGACGAAGATGAACAGCGCGCACGTGACGTAGAAGCCCGCCATCAGTTTCGCCATCTCACCGACGGCCTTGGCGCCGGATTCGCCGACGACGGCCGCCATCGCACCGAACGCGCCGATCGGGGCGAGCCACAGCACCATCGACAGCACGCGGAACACGATCTTCTGCATCGTGGCGATCGCACGCAGCGCGGGTTCGGCGGAGTCGCCGATGCGCTGGATGGCGAAGCCGACGAGCAGTGCGATGAACAGCACCTGCAGGACGCTGCCGGAGGTGAACGCGGAGAAGAACGTGTCGGGGATGATGCTCTTGAGGAAGTCGATGAACCCGCCCGACTTCTCGGCCGTCTTGACGTACTTGTCGGCCGATCCGTGCTTGACCGTCAGCCCGTGGCCCGGCTGGATGATGTTGCCGACGACGAGACCGATCGCAAGCGCGAACGTCGACATGGTGAGGAAGTAGGCGAGCGCCAGGCCTCCTGCGCGCCCGACCGTCGCGGCCTTGCGGACGGAGCCGATGCCCAGCACGATCGTGCAGAAGATGACCGGCGTGATCATCATCTTGATGAGGCTGACGAACATCTCACCGAGCGGCTTCCAGGCCTTCGCCGCGTCCGGCGCGACGAGACCGAAGACGATGCCGGCGATGACGGCGACGATGACGCCGATGTAGAGGTAGTGGCTGCGATCCTTCTTGGGGGATGTCGCGGCCGTGGAGACCTCCGGCGGCGCGCCCTCAGCGGAACTGCGCGGTGGTGGCGTGGGCGACGACGATACGTCGTGGTCGTACTGATCCGGCACGGATGGCTCCCGATCTTGCGGCTGAACTGTGACGCCGTTCACCCTAGGATGAAGATCAGACGAACCACGAGGTGGGGTGCCTCACACCGGATTTTGTGACGAAATCGATGCTGGCTGCGGGCGGGGGCACTCGCGGGCTCCGGTCAACTACGAGTTCGGGCCGTGACTCAACTCACGCGGGCCGGCGTGACAGGAGCGCCGCGACCTCGGCGTGGTTGGTGTGCGGAAACATGTCGAACAGTCGCGCGGCCCGCACGTCGAAGCTCGGCATCGCGGCGAGATCGGCGGCAAGGCTCGTCGGGTTGCAGCTCGAGTAGATGACGTGCGCGACGCAGCTGCGCTCGAGCGCGTCGGCCAGCGCTTCGATGCCGCGTCGCGGCGGGTTGACGACGACCAGATCCGGAACGTCGTGCTCGGGCATGACGAGGGTGCTCGCGTCGCCGACGTCGAACGTCACGCTCGCCTCGAGGCCGGCGTCCGCAGCGCTGCGGCGGGCGCTGTCGATGGCGCTCGGTTCGATCTCGACGCCGTGGACGCGCCGGGTGCCGTCCGCAAGATGGAGGGCGAAGCCGCCGACACCGCAGTACAGGTCGAGCACCTGACGCGCGTCGACGTCGTCGGCCCACGCGCGCGCCTGGCGGTACAACGCCGCGGCGACGTCGGTGTTCGTCTGGAAGAAGCTGCGGTGCTGCAGGTGCAGCGTCACGTCGCCGACGGCCGCACGCAGCGTCTGCGTGGGCGTCAGGGCGATCTCGACGTCCCCCTCGACGACGGCCTTGTGCTGCGGATGGATGTTCGCCGAGACGGCGACGATCTGCGGCAGGCGGTCCGTCAGGGCGGGCAGGGCGGCGCTGAGTCGGTCGACTCCGTCATTGGTGCGCACGACGAAGCGGACGAGCAACTCGCCGTCAGTGTTGGTGGTGACGATGACGAACTTGAGCTCGCCCGTGCGCGCGTCGACGTCATAGGGCATGAGACGTGCGTAGGTGATGAACCCGGCGAGGTCGGGCACGACGTCCCAGATCGGCCGTTCCTGGATGGGGCACTCGCGCAGGTCGACGGCCGGGCGCCCGGGCAGTGCGAGACCGAGCGTCGGAGCGTCGACGTGGCCGCCGACGGCGAACTTCACCTTGTTGCGAAACGCGGCCGGGCGCGATGCGGTGGGGGAGAGCCACGCCTCGGGCGCCACTCGTGCGGCGAGGGTGTGCTCGACGGACGTCTGTTTGCGCATGAGTTGCTCGTCGTACGGCACAGCCAGGTTCGTGCACGAGCGGCACGCACCGACGTCGAAATAGTGGCAGTGCACGCGCTCAGCGGCGGACGGTGAAGTCGTCGTGGCCCTCGGGGGCGACGTCTCGCACCTCGACGTCGTCGACGGACGCCGCGTCGGGGCCGTCGTGACACCAGTCGACGAGCGATTCGACGGCGTCGGGCGTACCCTCGGCGACGACGTGCACCGCGCCGTCATCGAGGTTCTCGACGTATCCGACGAGGCCCAGCGTGCGCGCCTGCTCGGCGCACGCGGCGCGGTAGCTGACGCCCTGGACCGTGCCGGTGACGCGCAGATCGACCGCGCGGGACTGGTTCGAGACTGACATGCGCCTACGGTACGTCAGCGGCCCGCTGCGCTGCACCAGCCCCGAACGGGCGGGGCCGTGGCCGGTTTCTCGGGTCGACCCCCGCCGGTTTCGCAGCCCGATCGCGCGTTGGATAGGTTCACTCTCGACCCTTGGTTCCTCCTGCCGCGTCGCTGGGCAGGCCTCGAGAATGGATGGCGCATGTCCGACGCACCGGGTGCCGAGAGCGCCCCGAACGAGTGGACCGACGCCGAGCGTCGCCTCGGCGGCATCCCCGACGCAGCCCGCGACGACGACGTCAGCCCCGCTGACGCGGAGCGTCTGGCGCGTCGACATGTGCTGCACGTGTCGTTCATCGCCGCGTTCGGCGGGCTGCTCTACGGCTACGACACCGGCGTGATCTCGGGTGCGATGCTGCACGTCACCGAAGAGTTCCACATCAACGAGGAGCGCTTCGGCTCGGCGGCGCACAACATCACGGAGATCATCACCTCATCGATCCTGCTCGGCGCGGTGCTCGGTGCGCTGGGCACGAGCGTCATCGTCAAGAAGGTCGGGCGGCGCAAGGCGATCATCGGCATCGCGGCCATGTTCGCGATCGGCGTGCTACTCAGCGGCGCCGCGAACGACTGGTGGACGCTGTCGCTCGCGCGCGTCTTCCTCGGCCTCGCCGTGGGTGGCTCGACGATGGCGATCCCGACGTACATCTCCGAGCTCGCACCGCCCGCGAAGCGCGGCAGCTACGTGACGTTCTTCAACGTCGCGATCGGCGTCGGCATCCTCACCGCGAGCCTCGTCAACTACTTCGGCGACTCCGCGATCAGCTGGCGGGTCCGGATCGCCGCCGCTGTCGTTCCGGCGCTCGTGCTGCTCATCGGGATGAAGCCGCTGCCGGAGAGCCCACGCTGGCTGGTGCAGCAGGGGTTCGTCAACCCTGCTCGTCGGGTGCTGCGCTGGGTGCGTCCGAGCACGCGCGCGGTCGACGCGGAGATCGCCGAGATCAAGCGCACCTACCGCGAAGAGCAGCAGGCCTCCGGTGAGGGGGAGTGGCGAACCCTGTTCAGCGAGAAGTGGATTCGCCCGGCACTGTTCGCCGGCATCATGGTCGCGATCTTCACGCAGATCACCGGCTTGGAGATGATGATCTACTACACGCCGACCATCCTGAAGAACAACGTCGGCTTCTCCGACCACATGGCGCAGGCGGGCAACGTCGGCGTCGGCGTCGTCTATCTCGTCATGACGACGCTCGGTAAGTTCGTCGTCGACCGCATCGGGCGTCGCCGTCTCATGCTCGTCATGCTGCCGGGCGCGGCGGTGTCGATCGCCGCGTTCGGCATCGCGTTCTGGGTGACGAACGACGACCCGCCTGCGGGCCTCGCGCTCGCGCTCATCCTGTCCTTCATGTTCTTCCAGGCCGGCGGCATCCAGGTCGTCGGGTGGCTCATGGGTTCGGAGCTGTACCCGCTCAAGGTGCGTTCGGCGGCGACGGCGCTGCACGCGGCCGCGCTGTGGGGTTCGAACCTGCTCATCACGCTGACCGCCCTCACGCTCATCGACTGGCTGTCGCTACCGGGCGCGATGATCTTCTACGCCGTCATCAACGTCATCGCCTGGGTGACGGTGTACTTCTTCGTTCCTGAGACGAAGGGTCGCAGCCTCGAAGAGATCGAGTCGAGCTTGCAGGACGGCACGTTCCTGCCACATCGTGGGCACAAGCGCTCGCCCGCCGACGCCTGACGGCATCCCGCCGCAGACCGGCGTTCATCGCGCGAGAGGCGAGCGCCGGTCGCGTCGTGGGGGATTGGTGCTGAACGTTAGGCAAACCTAAAATGCCATGAGAAGCATTGACGAGCCGTTCGACAAGTAACGCCTGGTTATGTTTACGCTAACAACTCGTTCATGACGCCTGCCGGACATCACCCTGCCCGACGACGCCACCACCGCGCGGCCAACGCCGTGCCACCTGTAGAAGGGGATTGCATGCGAGACCTTCGCGTCGCCGTCATCGGAGCCGGCCCGGCCGGCATCTACGCCTCGGACATCCTGACGAAGCAGCACGAGGGCGCGCGCGTCGACCTGTTCGACCGGCTGCCCGCACCGTACGGCCTCGTGCGCTATGGCGTGGCGCCCGACCACCCGCGCATCAAGGAGATCATCAAGGCGCTGCGTCGCGTGCTGTCGGGCGATCGCATCCGCTTCATCGGCAACGTCGACTACGGCACCGACCTCGACCTCGAGCAGCTGCAGGAGCACTACGACGCCGTCATCTTCTCCACGGGCGCCTCGAGCGACCGACCGCTGAACATCCCCGGCATCGACCTCGACGGTAGCTTCGGCGCCGCAGACTTCGTCTCCTGGTACGACGGCCACCCCGACGTGCCGCGCGAATGGCCGCTGACGGCGCGCAAGGTCGCCGTCCTCGGCGCCGGCAACGTCGCCCTCGACGTCGCGCGCATGCTCGCCAAGCCCGCCGACGAGCAGCTGACGACCGAGATCCCGCAGAACGTCTACGACGGGTTGAAGGCGAACCAGGCGACGGAGGTGCACGTCTTCGCGCGCCGCGGCCCGGCGCAGTTGAAGTTCTCACCGATGGAGTTCCGCGAGCTGTCGCACAGCCCGAGCATCGACGTCATCGTGCACGAGGAGGGCTTCGAGATCGACGAGGCCGGCCAGGCCGCCATCAACGCGAGCAAGTCGACGAAGCTCGTCGTCAACACGCTGCTCAAGTACCTCGAGAACGAGCCGAGCGGCGCGCCGCACCAGATCCACCTGCACCTGTGCGAGGCGCCTGTCGAGATCCTCGGCGAGGACGGCCGCGTCGTCGGCCTGCGCACCGAGCACCAGGAGTTCAACGGCGACGCGACGACGCATGGCACGGGCGAGTTCCGCGACTGGGACGTGCAGGCCGTGTACCGCGCCGTCGGGTACTACAGTTCTCCGCTGCGCGACCTGCCCTTCGACGACGCCGCGGGCGTCGTGCCCAACGAGGCGGGTCGCGTGACGGACGTCAGCGGCGAGGCGATGCCAGCGACGTACGTGACGGGGTGGATCAAGCGCGGCCCCGTCGGGCTCATCGGGCACACGAAGTCGGATGCGTCGGAGACCATCGCGTGCCTGCTCGAGGACCTCGACTCGCTGCCCACGCCCAGTGGCGGCGACCCGGACGCGCTGCTGCGTCACCTGCTTGATTCGGGTGTCGAGATCACGCTCTGGGATCACTGGGAGCGTCTCGACGCCCACGAGATCGCCCTCGGTGAGAGCGCCGGCCGCGAGCGCGTCAAGGTCGTGTCCCGTGAGGACATGATCGCCGCCGGTCGGGCATACGCCGAGGATCTTGCGTCCTGACGAGCTGCTGACGATGGCGCCCGGCCCGGCTGGATCGGGATGCAAGGGGGCGAGTTGCTCTCGTGCGTCCCGATGCGGGGCACGCGGGTCTCGAGATGGCGCAAGGCCACCTCGAGACCCGCGACACGTCAGTTCGCGGTCGACTTCTGCAGCGTGACGGACGCCGTGTGCGACGCGCCGGAGGTGTCGCTCCACGTCACCTTCATCGTCGAGCCGGGGTAGCGGGTGCCCATGAGCGAGCTGAGGGAGTCGCTCGAGGTGACGGCCTTGCCGTCGAGGGCGGTGATCGTGTCACCCGCCGTCATCCCCGTGCTTGCGACAGCCGAGCCGCTCAGCACCTGCTGCACGACGACGCCGGTGTCGCTCGCGCCCCGCAACGACGAGCTCGGGACGACGGCCACGCCGAGGGCGGCCTTCGCGCCGATGTGATTCGTCGTCGTCTTGCGGCCGGCGAGGATGTCGTCGGCGATCGACTTGGCCTGCGTGATCGGGATGGCGTACCCCTCGGCGTTGCTGCGCTGATAGCCGGTGAGCGAGTTCGTCGCGGATGCGGCGGTATCGATTCCGACGACCTTGCCCGCGGCGTCGAACAGAGGCCCGCCGGAGTAGCCGCCGACGATGGGCGCGTTCGTCTGCACGAGGTTCGTCAGGTTCTCACCGGACGACAATGACCCCTGCTCGGAGGCGGTGATCGAGCGCCCCGTCGCCGTCACGATGCCGGAGGCGGCGTAGAGCACGCCCTCGCCGCCGCCTTGGCCGACGGCGAGAACCTCTTCGGCCGTCCTGACTCCGTCGGTGTCCAGAGTGACGGTATCGAGGTTCTTCGCACCGCTGAGCTTGAGCAGGGCGACGTCGTGGGATTCGTCGTGCCCGACGACGCTTGCCGTGTATGACCCGCCGTTCGGGACGGTGACGCGGATCTGCGTCGAGCCGGAGACGACGTGGTAGTTCGTCAGGACGGTGCCATCGGCCGTGAGCACCATGCCGGAGCCCGCAGCCTCACCGCTCGGGGTGGCCACGTCGATCATGACGACGCCCTTGCTCTGAGCGGCGGTGGCGCGCGTCGTCGTTCCGCTGGATGACGCGCCACTGGCTTGCGCGCCGCCGTTCGACGGCGACGTGCTCGAGCCGTCCGGTGCGGTTTGCGGCATCGAGGCGCCGCCCTGATCCGTGTCAGTGGATGAGCTACCCGAATCGGTGGTGCTGCGACCGCTGGCGGCGTCGAGCTGACTGCGCAGCTGACGGGTGACGGAGCCGGCGTCGAACGCGCTGAGGGAACCGTCGTGCACGCCGATCGCCAAGGGGGCGGCGATGGCGGCCGAGCATGCTGCGGTGAGGGCGACGAGGGCGGGGCTGCGCATGGGATGCTCCTTGGGGCGAGTGCTCGGGCTTGCGATGGTGTGCGTCCCTGGCGTCGCGATGTGTTGGCGCGAGGGCGACGGCGACGGCGGTGCGTCGACGTGTTGAGACCCAGTGAAGGTGACGCACCGTGGGGTCCGCTGTCGCCGACCTGTGGAGTCGCTGTGTCGGCTGACGTCCGCGCGGCAGGTGGTGGGGGGCGCGCAGCGCACGGCCGCGACGTTGCACGACTTTCGAGCATCTGTACGAGGAATGTGCGCGACATTCCTCGTGCAGATGCTCAGAACTCGTGCACATGCGCGCGCCGGGGCCGGCTCGGAACGGTGTGAGGGGGTAGGAGACACTGGTCGCCGGGGGACAGGAGCGAAAGGGGGCGGTGTGAACATCTGGCCGCACATCGGCATCAGCGCCAGTGGCATCGTCGGCGTCGTGGTCGCGACAGTGGTGCTGTACGCCGTCTTCGTCGCGATCCTACATTTTTGGGGTGTGCGGTACCTGGCGGCCGGTTCGACGATGTCCGTCGCCGTGTTCACCGTCCTCGGGGCGCTGTGCGCCCGCGCGATGCTGGGCAACTCGCCGACGTTGTGCGGTGCGCTCGTCGCGATGGCCACCCTGTTCGTCCTGGAGTTCGGTTTCGGACGGCTGCACGCGGTGATGTCGATGCGCAGCCACCGCGCCGTGGGTCGCGCCCGGGCGTGGGCCGTCATGATCGACGGGCGGGCACGCCCGGACGCCCTGCGCCACGTCGGCCTCACCGCCGAGCGGTTGCACGAACGGTTGCGAGCCGGGGGAGTGCGGCACCTCGACGACGTCGCCCTCGCCGTCCTAGAACCGCGCGGCACGCTGACGGTCGTCCGGCGCGGCGAGAGCATCGACCCGAAGTTGCTGGTCGGGATCGCCGGGTTGCCGCCGGGGTTCGGTGACGTCGATACGACCGGCGGCCGCTGAACACCCCTCGAGATCGGGTGGCTTCCGTAGAGCACGTGTTCTCGCGATCTGCCACAGTGGCGGGATGACGATGCGCGCAGCGGTAATGCAAGAGATCGCGGGGGCCGTCGGCGTCGAGGAGGTCGAGGTGCCCACCCTGCCTGACGACGCCGTCCTCGTCGAGGTGCGCGCGACGGGGTTGTGCCGCAGCGACTGGCACGCGTGGGCCGGTCCTGATGACGTCGAGCTGCCGCACGTGCCCGGTCACGAGTTCGCCGGGGTTATCACTGAGGTCGGTTCGGACGTCGTGAACTGGCGGGTCGGGCAGCGGGTGACGATGCCGTTCGTCGAGGGCTGCGGCGCCTGCGAGTGGTGTCGCACCGGTGACGCGCAGGTCTGTCCGACCCAGGATCAGCCGGGGTTCACGCACTGGGGATCGTTCGCGCAGTACGTCGTCGCGCGACGCGCGGACACGAACCTCGTCGCCATCCCCGACGCTGTGAGCTTCGCGGCCGCCGCGAGCCTCGGGTGCCGGTTCGCGACGGCCTTTCGAGCTCTGACGGCTCGTGCTGATGTGCAGCCGGGTGACTGGGTGTGCGTCGTCGGCGCCGGGGGAGTCGGACTCAGCGCCGTCCTGATCGCGAAGTCGCTCGGGGCGCGTGTCGTCGCCGTGGACCGCAACGCCGACGCGCTGGCGCTCGCGACGCGCGAGGGCGCGGACGCCGTCGTCCTGGCCAGGGGCGCCGGGGTCGCTCAGACCAACGAGCCTGTCGACGTGGCGGCCCGCGTCCACGAGATCACGGGTGGCGGAGCGCACGTCGCCGTCGACGCGGTGGGCAGCGAATCGACGTGTTCTGACGCGATTCATGCGTTGCGGCGTCGTGGGCAGCACGTGCAGGTGGGGTTGTTGCCGCCGGTGGACGGGCATCCGCGCGTGCCGATGGCCCGCGTCATCGGTTGGGAGCTCGACGTGTTCGGCAGCCATGGCATGGCCGCCGCCGACTATCCTGCGATGCTGGCGCTCGTCGCCGACGGCCGACTAGATCCCGGGCGACTCATCGCCCGCACCGTCAGCCTCGACGACGGCGCGGCGATGCTGCCGACGTTCGACGCCTCGCCGCTCTCCGGCGTGACGATGATCGACCCGCGTCGCTGACGCACCCAGCTCGCGGCGAGCGCGGTACGCGTGCTGCCGGCAGTAACCACTCCAGACGACGACAACACTGACAAAGAAGCGTCCGTCCTGTGCGTCGTCGCCCAGCGTCATGGCGGGCCCGAGGGCGCGAGGTGCGACGCATCAACGGGCGGGGCGTCGACAAGGCCATCTTGCGCCTGAGGGAGGTAGTTCTGTTCACCCCTGAGTTCGGTGGAGCATCTCGCCGACGAGCGTGCGACAGCGCTCGGCGATGTCGTCGCGGATGAGCTGCATGCGCTCGCTGCCCTCGATGCCACGCGTCGACGGCTCATCGGTGTGCCACGTCTCGATCGTTGCGAGCATGCCGTCGATCGGTTCGAGCCGTGCAGCAGAGCCGACGATGATGACGCGGTCGGCAGTGCGCAGCACGGCGGGGTCGATGGCCTTGGGATGTTCGCCGTCGAAGGTTGCGCCGAGGGTGGCGACGGCGGTCGCCGACTCCGCGTTCACGGCCCTGCCGGGCTGAGTGCCGGCGGAGTGGACATCGAGGCGCTCGCGAGCGAAATGGCGCGTGAGCGCGGCCGCCATCTGCGACTTGCCAGCGTTCTTGACGCAGACGAAGAGGACACGCGGTCGACGATCCGCGCCAGCTGCGCCGTCGGGCGAGGAGGTGGGACGGTCAGCGCGGGGCATCGTGGCCGGCCTCGAGCATGGGTTGGGGGAAGCGATCGCGCAGAGCCAGGCTGACGTAGACCAGAGCGACGAGAACGGGGACCTCGATGAGCGGGCCGACGACCCCGGCGAGTGCCTGGCCGGAGGTGACGCCGAACGTCGCGATGGCGACGGCGATGGCGAGCTCGAAGTTGTTGCCGGCAGCGGTGAAGGCGAGAGTCGTCGTCCGTTCGTAGCCCATGCCCAGGGCCCGGCCGAGCAGGTAGCCGCCGCCCCACATGAGCGCGAAGTAGGCGAGCAGGGGCAGCGCGATGCGGGCGACGTCGAGGGGGTGCGACGTGATCTGTGCGCCCTGCAACGCAAACAGGACGACGATGGTGAACAGCAGGCCGTAGAGCGCCCACGGCCCGATGCGGGGCAGAAAACGCGACTCGTACGCCTTACGGCCCCAACGCCTCTCGCCGATGCGGCGACTGAGGTAACCCGCGAGCAGCGGGAGGC
Source organism: Dermacoccus sp. BD5 (assembly GCF_044878485.1). Classification (NCBI taxonomy): domain Bacteria; kingdom Bacillati; phylum Actinomycetota; class Actinomycetes; order Micrococcales; family Dermacoccaceae; genus Dermacoccus; species Dermacoccus sp. BD5. The sequence continues at coordinate 56,897 of NZ_JANJER010000015.1, forward strand.
CGAGGAAGACGAGAACCGACGCGGCGATGTGCCAGGGGGAGACGTCGAGATGTGATTGGTCGAGGCCGAGCCAGCCGGGCAGGACGCTGAGGTAGAACCAGCCGAGCGCGGCGAACGCGACGATCTGGAACAGCGCGTTGAGCGCGACGAGCACCGCAGCCGCGTCGCGGTCGCCGCAGGCGAGGTCGTTCCAGATGATGACCATGGCGATGCAGCGCGCGAGGCCGACGATGATGAGGCCGGTGCGGTAGGTCGGCAGATCCGGCAGGAAGATCCACGCGAGGGCGAACATGAGCAACGGCCCGACGATCCAGTTGAGTGCGAGCGAGGCGCCGAGTAGCCGCCGGTCGGACGTGACGGCGTCGAGCTTGTCGTAACGCACCTTGGCGAGCACCGGGTACATCATGATGAGCAACCCGATGGCGATGGGCAGCGAGACCCCCTGGATCTCGACGGCTGACAAGGCGTCGTCGAGGCCGGGCACGAGGCGTCCCAACAGGAGGCCTGTCACCATGGCGGCGATGATCCACACGGGCAGGAAGCGGTCGAGCGTCGACAGTCTTGCGCGGGGCGATGCAGGGGAGTTCACGGTCGGCCGCCTTGTTTCGTCATCGGTGAATACGGTGCCATCGTGAGGCGTGATTCGACATGTGTCAAAATAGTTGAGTGACGATCGACGGGTGTGAGCGGCGAGGTGAGGCGACGTCGCGGGATGGTGCGCCTCGAGTCGTGGCGAACGACAAAGATGTTGCGCGCGCTGCTGCCGTGTTCAAGGCGCTCGGCGATTCGGCGCGTCTACGCCTGTTCGACGCGATCGTCGCGGCGGCGCCGGGGGAGATCTGTGTCTGCGACCTGCCGGACCTGGAATTGTCGCAGGCGACAATCTCGCATCACCTGCGCAAGCTGCGCGACGCTGGGCTCGTCACCTCAGAACGTCGCAGCACGTGGGTCTACTACCGCAGTGTGCCCGGGTCGCTGGATCCGGTTCGGGAGCTTCTGGGGGTCGAGTCGTCCCGAGTGGCGGCCCGGACGACGCTCGCGAGGTCGTAGCGACAACGCTGGAGGCGTCACCTCCATCGCGCGTGCGCCCCTCTGATCGACGCTTGCAGCGCCGGGTGTGACTCGAACGCCGGCACCGCTGCCTGCGCGCGGGTTCAGGAGGGTGGAAGTTCGCCTCGTCCGGGCCGTACGCGTCGTTCGGCCTCGGTGATGGCGACATCGTTGATGCTCGCCTCGCGACGGCTCATGTAACCGTCGGCATCGAAGTGCCACAGCTCGTTGCCGTAGGAACGCCACCACTGACCGTCATCGTCATGCCACTCGTACTGGAAACGCACGGCGATGCGGTCGTCGGTGAACGCCCACAGGTTCTTGCGCAACCGGTATTCGTGTTCGCGCGCCCACTTGCGAGTGAGGAACTCGATGACGGCGTCACGCCCGACGATGCTCTCGCCGCGGTTTCGCCACACGGTGTCCGGCGTATAGGCGCCGGCGACGCGTTCGGGGTCTCGCGTGTTCCACGCGTCCTCGGCAGCTTGCACCTTTGCGGCCGCTGTCTCGGCTGTGAAGGGTGGGACAGGGGGACGGGGTGCGTTCATGGCGGTCTCCTGGAATAGTTGTCGTTCAGATGGATGCTACGCGTTCGATCACACGTCCGCGCCACGCCAACGAGGTGTGCGACGTGCTCGTCCCCGCGTCGGCGGGGCACACCGCGGTCATGATCGGGACGCCCACGTCGGGGGCGCCGGGCGGTACTCGATCCCATCTTGGACCTCGCGTGCGCGCTCAGCGGTGGCGAGGCGTCCGACGAGATGCAGGGCCATGTCGATGCCGGCGAAGACGCCTGCGTCCGTGATGACCTGCCCGTCGTCGATCCATCGCTGACCCGGGCATGGTTGGGCCTTGGGGTCGAGGGCCGCGACGCTGTCGAACGTGTCGTGGTAGGTCGTGAACGGGCGCTGGTGCAGCAACCCCGCGGCGGCAAGGACCGTGCAAACACTCGCGACGATGGCACCTCGCTGCGCAACCTCCTGCAGCCAGCCGCGGTGGCTCTCGTCTCGCAGACGCTCGAGCGAACCGTCGCCACCGGGCTCGATGACGACGTCGGCCCCGGGGAATGTTGACCTCTCCGCGCGCGGTGTGAGGATCAGGCCCTTCGCGGAGCGTCAATGACGGCTCCAGGTTTGCATCCGAAGTGAACCAAGCAGGCAAATAGCTCGGTGAGGCGAGCGTCACGCCGCGCCGTCTGTCACCTCGTCTGCGCGGGGCAGCAGTTTGGGCAGGATGTCGCCCAGGGTGACGACGCCACTGAAAGCGCCGTTGTCGGTGACGACGGCGAGCTGGTGGCTGCCTTCACGCATCAGCCGAAGCGCTTCATGCAGGGCCGTGTCGCGGGGCAGTTCGAGGACGGGACGGGCCACGGTGTCCGCAGGTGTCGCCGCGGGGAGCATCAGCGTGTCTCGCACGTGCACGACGCCCCGTACGCCGGAACCAGCGCCGGCGGGCTCCATCAGCAACACGCGCGTGTGCCCCTTGCGCATCACGGCAGCCTGAACATCACCGACGGTTGCCGTGGCGGGAGCCGCCGTAGGGGCGCCACGCCCGTCAAGCAGGTCTGCGATCGTCAGGCGTTCAAGGTCGATTGCACTTGTCAGTGAGGTGCGGTAGGCGAGGTCGAGCGCTCCGACGCTCGCTGAGTGCTCGACGAGCTGGCGCAATGACGTCGAGTCTTGCGATTCGCTGACTTCATCGACCGGTTCGACACCGGAGCGGCGCACGAGCCAGTTCGCGGCACGGTTCAACGCCGCAAGGATCGGACGTGTGACACGCATGAAAGCGCGCATCGGCCGCGCCAGCATGATCGCGGACTTTTCGGGGTGTGCGATCGCCCATGACTTGGGCGCCATTTCCCCGATGACGAGGTGCAGGAACGTGACGATGATGAGCGCGAGGACGAACGCGGCGACGTCGGCCGCCGTCTCACCCAGGCCGACCATCTCCAGGGGTCTCATCAGGGCGTGGTGCACGGCAGGTTTGGTGATGGCACCCAATGCGAGGGTGCACACGGTGATCCCAAGCTGTGACGCTGCGAGGAGCATCGTGATTTCGCCCGAGCTGCGAAGCGCCGCACGAGCGGACGCTGACGGGTTGTCTTCAAGGCGGTGGGTGCGCGCGTTGATGAGGGAGAACTCGGCGGCGACGAAGAACGCCGACAGGGCGATGATGACGATTGTCGCGATAGTCGTGGCGAAGGGATTCATCGGTCGCTCCCTTCTTCCTCGGTGTCGTGCGGGGCTGATTCTGGTTCGAGCAGGGTCAACCTGAGCAGGGACGGCACGTGCCGTTCCACAGCAAGAACTTGGATGTCGAGGCGGGATGGCGGGGCGTCCTCATCCACGGCCAGTACACGCGGGCCCTGGGGTACGTCGATGACGACACGCTCACCGACGCGCGGGAGCGTACCGAGGCGACCCACCACGAGGCCCGCCACCGTTTCGTATTCACCCTCGGGCAGGTCTACGTCAAGAGCACGTTCGACCTCGTCGATGTGCACGGACCCTTGCATCACCCACTGGCCGTCATCGGGCAGCGGCGCATACTCGGGTAGGACCGGGTCGTGCTCGTCGGTGATTTCCCCGACAACTTCCTCTGCCAGGTCTTCGACGGTGATGATGCCGGTGAACCCGCCGAACTCGTCGATGACACATGCGAGTTGCTGCTTGGCGCGGTCGAGTTCGCTCAACGCGGTGGACAACCCCATCAGCTCAGGAACGATCAGTGCCGGACGCATCACCGACGAGACCGGCCGATCGCCATCCTGTGCGGCGAGCACATCGACGAGGTGCACGACACCGGCGACGTCGTCGGTGCCGTCGATCACGGGGTAGCGCGTGTGCCCTTTCGCCATGAGAGCGCGCATCTCAGCGATGTTTGTTTCAGTTCGCACTGAGTCGACCTGAGCGCGGGGGATCATCGCGTGATCGACGTTCTGGGTGGGAAAGTCGATGATGCGATCCAGCATGTCTGACAGTTCCGGCGCGAGGTCGCCCGTCTGCTTCGACGCCTCGACAACGTGGTGCAGGTCATCCGCTGTGGCGGCCTGCTCGACGTCGTGCACCGGTTCGATGCCGACACGCTTCAACAGCAGCTCAGCGGACTTGTCGAACACCCAGATGGCCGGACCGAACACCTTCAAGTACAGGGCGCTCGACCGTGCGAGAGCGCCGCTGACCTGCTCGGGGCGAGCTATAGCGTAGTTCTTCGGGTAAAGCTCACCGAACAGCATCTGCACGAACGTGGAGAAGGTGATTGCGAGAATGCCGCCCACGGTCAGGCCGATGCCGGTGGGGATGCCGACTCCGCCGAGCATGGAGGACAGCGCCATTCCGATGAGTGGTTCGGCCACGTAGCCGACAAGCAGGCCTGTCACGGTGATACCGAGCTGCGCGCCGGACAGGAGGAACGAGGTGCGGCGGGTGATAGCGAGGGTGCGGCGTGCCGTGTCATCGCCTGCCTGCGCGCGAGCCGTCAGCTTGGAGCGGTCCACGGACATGTAGGCGAACTCTTGCGCCACGAAGTACGCCGTCACTGCGGTGATCGCAAGAACGACGACGACACCGCTCAAGAGGGACAAGGCGTCGTTCATGGCCGCTCCGCCCCGGGTCCGCTGAACATGTTGGAAAAGGGCGGCGGTGGTAGGGGGTTCATCCGTATTCCCGATCGTGGGTTCGCGACAGCCGCACTGGGCGCGACTCGCGCGCTCTGCGCGTGACGGCCCAGCGTAGCCCGTACTGTGTCCCCATCTGTCCTAGTCCGCTTAGGGGCGGCGGTGCACCGGGTGCCGCTACCGCTCGACGACCCACGTCCGGTCGGAAAGCACCGGCCGTTTCCCTCATCGGGGACAAGAAGCGGTCATTCCACCCGGTCGGCCTGTAACCGGGCGGCGCGGTTCAAATTGGATGCAACAAATAGGCGGCGTGGTCCTGGCTATCTGCTGTTGGTTCACCCTGGAAGCAAAGCGACATGTCATTCGCCATCCAAGGTGAACCACTGACTCGCGGAATAAGGGGCCTGGTTCACTTTGGATGACAGCCCGGCGGCCGCCAGGCACCATCCAAAGTGAACCAAATCAGCACGGATTAAGTTGAGGA
>NZ_JANJER010000016.1:0-48742 GCF_044878485.1 Dermacoccus sp. BD5
AGTAGGGTGGAGCACGTCGAGGTCTTTCGGGATGGCGAGCGTGAAGAACTTCCATCATCCGGGAGACCTCGACCCCTACCCGGCCACTGACGCGCTCAACCGACTACACCCTCGTTCGTGAAGAGCCCGTCATCCGCCGGCAACGTCACGGTGACGTGGGCCGGGCCGCTGACGCAGCTTTCGTTGACGTACGACCAAGGTGGCATTGTTTCTGGAGGCCCCTTCGTCGCGGTCTCGGGGCTGACGTTCACCCCGACAGTTTGTTGATCTGGTCGGTAGCGCCCTGGAACAAATTCGGCCACCGCGTCTTGACCGGCCGCAAGCAGCACACTGCTGGACGCTTTTTGGTGCCTCGGGGCGGCGTGAAAGGCCTGCGTGGGGGCGCGTCACGCCTATGAAGCCCACCCCAAGACGTGAGAGGCTTGCACGCATGAACACCGTGACTCCGAAGGACATTGCTGACGACGCCGTCGTGCTCGACGTTCGTGAGCAGGACGAGTACGACGCCGGTCACGCGCCGCGCGCCATCCACATCCCCCTCGCGGAGCTCCCGGCCCGCGTCGGCGAGCTTCCCGAGGTCGATGGCGACCTCCCCGTCGTCTGCCGCAGCGGCGGCCGCTCGAGTCGCGCCGTGCAATGGCTCGAGGGGCAGGGTCTCGACGTGGCGAATGTCGAGGGCGGCATGAAGCAGTGGCACGCGGACGGCAAGCCGATCCAGGCTGTCGGCGGCGGCGACGCCAACGTCATCTGACGTGAGCGACTCCCCCCTCTCGCGTCGTGCGCGGCGCGACGCCGACCCGCAACCTGCGGCCGATGACGCTGCCGCCACCGGGTCCGACACGACCCCCTCGACGAGCGACACCCGCGATGGCGCCGCGTCCGTCAGCTCCCGCAAAGCCACGTCGGCGCGTTCCTCGCGCGAGGACGCCACGTCCGCCGTCTCCGGCGACGCCACCTCGTTGCGCCCTTCGCGCGACGACGGCGCTACTGCTGCAACGGCATCCGGTGACGGCAAGCGTGCGCACAAGCCACGCTCGGCGGCTCGCACGTGGTTCGACCGCCTCATCCTCGTCGTCGCCGTCTGGGCGATCTGGGCGTTCATCACGACGTTCGTCGTGCAGCCGTTCCGCATCCCGTCCGGTTCGATGGAGAACACGCTGCGGGTCGGCGACCGCATCGTCGTCGCCAAGTGGGCGCCGCGATTCACGGACGTCAAGCGCGGCGACGTCATCGTGTTCAAGGATCCGGGCGACTGGACCGACCCCGTTCCGAGCGGCAACGCCATCACCGGAGGGATCCGCAAGATCGCCGAGGTGACGCACCTGTCCGCGAGCGGCAGCCACCTCGTCAAGCGCGTCGTCGGCGTCGGCGGCGACAAGGTCTCGTGCGAGGGGCCCGGGCAGAAGCTCACCGTCAACGGTGTCGCGATCACCGAGCCGTACCTGAAATCGGGTGTGCAGCCGTGCCAGGACAAGTTCTCCATCACCGTGCCCAAGGACAAGGTGTGGGTCATGGGTGACAACCGCTCGAACTCGGCCGACAGCCGCTACCACGACGACGGCACCGGACGCCTCGGCAGCGTGCCCGTCAGCGACATCACCGGCCGGGGTCTCGCCGTCGTCTGGCCGATCGGCAACATCGCCGGCGGCCACAACGACGAGGACGCCTTCTCGAAGGTGCCCGCCGCCAGGTGATCGGTTCGCGCTGAACGATCATTCGCGACGGGGCGCCGCGGCCAGTGATGGCCCGGCGCCTCACCTCGTCTGGCCGTCGGTGCCACGGTTCTCTCAGGCTGGGATGGTGGTATGTCGGGCATGAATCCGAAGCTCGCGGTGTGGCGCGATCGTCTCCTCACGATCGTCATCATCTGGGTGGCATGGGCGCTCATCTCGACGTTCGTCGCCCAGCCGTTCAAGATCCCCAGCGGGTCGATGGAGAACACGCTCGGGGTCGGCGACCGCATCGTCGTCGAGAAGTGGAGCCAGGACGTGAAGCGCGGTGACGTCGTCGTCTTCGCCGACGACCTGCACTGGGAACCCGCGCAGGCCGCACCCACGGGCTGGCGCAAGGCGGTGCGCGGTGTCGCGACGGCCACGCACATCGCTGCGGAGGGCAACCACCTCGTCAAGCGCGTCGTCGGCCTGCCCGGCGACGTCGTCAGCTGCTCCGAGCCGAACGCGAAGCTGACGGTCAACGGCGTCGCCGTCGACGAGCCGTACCTGCAGGGCGGGCTCGACGGCTGCACGCCGAGCCCCGGGCAGGCGAGCAAGTGGAGCATCACCGTGCCGGCCGGGCACATCTGGGTCATGGGCGATCACCGCGGCGACTCCGCCGACAGTCGCTCGCACGACGACGGCACCGGAGGCCTCGGAAGCGTGCCGCTGAGCGCCGTCACCGGGCGCGCCATCGCCGTCGTCTGGCCCCTCAACCACCTCGCAGGCGGCCACGGCGACGCAGACGCGTTCGCGAAGGTGCCCGCGCCGAAGAAGTGACCTCGGCACGCATTGCTGCCACGATGCGATGGGCTCGCTGGCAGCTCCGAGGGACAACACCACGAGCCAGCAATCATGCGGTGCATCGAAGGCAAGCACCGGGGTGCTCTCCGGGGCGGAGAACTCGACATCCGGCGCGGCTTCAGGCAGGCGGCGCCAAGCCGTCAGTATCCCGGCGCGGCGGGCAGGCCGAAGAGTTTTTCGAGCGTCGCGATGTCGCGTCGCGCATGCATGAACGCTGCGACCTCCGGGCCGACGTAACGCAGGTGCCATGGTTCGGGTTCGTAGCCCGTCACCGCCTGCTGGCCCTCGGGGTAACGCACGACGAAACCGAACTCGTGCGCATGAGCGTCCACCCAGCGACCCACGGGCGTGTCCTTGAATGCGGGCTCGAGCTCGTGCTGACGGTCGACGCCCCGCACGTCGAGGGCCAGGCCAAGCTGGTGCTCGGAGTGGCCGGGGCGCGCGGAGTACGTGTCGGCGGCCTGCTTGCCGTCGCGCGCGGCGTAGGCGTCGTAGACGCGGGCCTGGTCGTCGAAGTCGCGGTGTGCGCTGACGGCTTCGAGCGCGACGTGCTCGCGCTCGGCGCGCGCGAACATCGCGTCGAGAGGCTTGCTCAGCCGTTCGTCGATCATCACGCCGTGCGCCGCGAGGAGCTTCTTCGGCTCGTCCGAACGGGCCAGCGCGAGGCGCTTGTTGACGACGCGCAGCAACGACGAGCGCAGCGCGTCGGGCCGCGTGTCGACGCTCACCGACGTGTCGGGCGCGCTCGGGGTGCTGATGTCGATGCGGCTCACGGCGGAGTGCTTGACCGGCAGCGCCACGACGACGACGCCACCTGCGGCGCGTTCGATGGCGACCGCGTCGTCCTGGTGCGCCCACAACTCGCCGTCATGGAGCCGCGCGACGACGGCGGCGACGTTCGGTGTCACGGCGAAGGCTTGCAGGTGCAGGGCGCGCAGCGCGTCCGCGTCAGTGCCGGTGACGAGCGAGGGCGATGTCGTCGATGCCGCCAGCGCCCCGGACGAACCCGCGATTCCGGCGGCTGCCGCCAGCGCGGCCACGGGTGCGGCGAGGGCCGCGCGGCGCGTCACGTCAGCCATGGCCCTCACCCTTCTTCACGCCCCGTCGACAACGCCCACGCTCTGGCTGCACATCTGAGCGGGGGACGAACGAAAACGGGAAGACGATCTCGTCGAGGTCACGATATCGTCACGGCGGCATCCGCGTCACACCGGGCGCCGCCCCGGACCCGGCCTCCTCGCACGATGGCGAGTAACTCGCAGGTGGGCGCGCAGTTGGCTGCCTACCTGTGAGTTACCCGCCATGTTGTGGCCTGCGAACTGACATCACCCGCCAGGCATCTCGCGAGCAGGCTCACTTGAGCAGCTTGCTCATCCGTCGATCGGCGAGCGGCTTGCCGCCCGTCTGACACGTCGCGCAGTACTGCAACGAACGGTCGGCGAACGACACCTCGCGGATGACGTCGCCGCACACCGGGCAGGCCTCGCCCGTGCGCCCGTGCACGCGCATCCCGGCGCGTTTGGCGTCCTTGAGATCCTTCGCGGGCTTGCCGGCCGCAGCGTCGACGGCATTCGTCAGGGTCGTGATCAGCGCGTCGTACAGCGTGTCGATCTGCCCGGGCTCGAGCGATGACGTCAACGCGAACGGCGAGAGCTTCGCGACGTGGAGCACCTCGTCCGAGTAAGCGTTGCCGACGCCCGCGATCTCGTTCTGATCGCGCAGCAAACCCTTGATCTGCATGCGCCTGCTCGCCACGAGCTGCCCGAACGCCTCGCGGGTGAACTCGGGCGACAGCGGGTCGATGCCGAGCTTCGCGATGCCCGGCACGTCGACGACGTCACGCACGATGTGTACGGCGAGGCGCTTCTGCGTGCCGGCCTCGGTCAGGTCGAAACCGGAGCCGTCGTCGAAGCGCACGCGCAGCGCGATCGGCGACTTGCCGGGCCGCAACACCGTCGTCGGCAGCGCGTCGGACCAGCGCAGCCAGCCGGCACGCGAGAGGTGGAACACGAGCGACAGCCCGCCGCTCGTCTCGAGGGCGATCCACTTGCCGTGGCGGCTGACGGCGTCGACGACGAGCCCCACGAGCGCCTGCGGTGACGGGTCGAACGTCTTGAGCACGGCGATGGAGGCGAGTTCGACCCCGACGATCGCGCGCCCGACGATGCGCTCGTCGAGAAACCCGACGAGCCCGCTCACCTCTGGTAGCTCAGGCATGAACCTTCCCCCTCACCCGTCGCGCCTGCGGGGCCGCAATGGCGGCGACCGAACCACGCCCCGGATCGACGACCGCGCTCACACGTTCGTGGAGCATGAAACCGTTGGGCCCCTCGAGCCACGGCACGCCCGGCACCCGACCGGCCACGTCGTCCATCTGCAAGGGATGGCCGTGGCTGAGCAGCTGCTGCGCGGGCGTGAGCTGACGGATGGCGATACCCGCGACGTGCTCGGGATAACTGAGCGCGAACTTCTCGTACAACGCCGGGTCGTGCTGGCCATCGTCACCGACGAGGAGCCAGCGCACGTCCGGGAACTCGGACGCGAGACGCCGCAGCCAGCGACGCTTGTGCTCCGGGCCGGAGCGGAACCACGCCGTCTCCGTCGGCCCCCAGTCCGTCAGCAGCAGCGTGCCGCGCGGAAAACCGCTGCGGCGCAGGAAACGCGTGAGAACGGGTTGGGTGTTCCAGGCACCCGTCGACAGGTAGAACATCGGCGCACCCGGGTGCCCCGAGAGCATCGAGCGATAGAACGCCGCCATGCCCGGCACCTCGCGACGCACCGTCTCGCGCACGACGAACGTGTTCCACGCCGCGATGAGCGGGCGCGGCAGCGCGGTGATGAGGGCCGTGTCGTCGATGTCGCTGATGATGCCGAAGCGCGCCTCACCGCTGATGATCTGCATCGCGGCGTGCGTGACGATGCCGTCGCACTCGATCGTCGCCTCGTGCCAGCCGTCGCGCAGGCCGTGGCCGACGACCTCGATGTCGAAGTACCCGCCCCGGTCGGTGTGGCCGACGGCGCGCGCGGCGCCGAGGCTCACCGTCACCTCTTCACCGGTCTGCGGGACGGAGAAGAAGGCCCGGAATCCGCGGCGCACGAGCGAGTCGTCGTGCGCGGCGGGCACGGCGGGCTGGCCGCTCTTGCCCATGACGACGCGGCCCAGCACGACGGCGCGCCCGCCCTCGGGGATGCGGCGCTGACGGCCGCTCGGCTGCCCCGATGCACGCCAAGTCTGGGTCTTCGGGCGTGGGGCGCTGACGTACGGGTTACGCCCCTCGAGTTCGGGGTCGACCGAGCCGAAACCGACGTACGGGAACACGCGCTTGCTCCAGTGACGCCGCTCGAGCAGCGTCGACGTCGAGCTGTTCAGCCGATCCTCGAGGCGGGAGGCCATGTGCGCGCGAGACATGCCACCACCCTATGACCCCGCACCGACAACCGCTGGGCAGCGGTGAGGATACGGGGCCGGGGCGGCGGTGAGCGGTCGATGCTCAGGCGTGGGTCAGGCCTGCGTCTTCGGCAGCGCGGCTTCGACGGTGGGGGTACCCGCGTCCTCGTCGTCCTTCAGCGCGGTGATCTCGCGGACGAGGCGCTCGAACTCGGGCGTGTCGACGGTGACGCCGGCCGCGTCGAGGCCCTCCTGCAGCTTGTCGGCAATCTTCGCGTCGCTCGCGCTGTAGTCCCACGAGGTCGCGGTGTCGACGGCGGCCTGCGCGGCGTCGCGTGCGGCCTGCAGCTCTTCGTCGGTGTACGAGTTCATGCTCTGCTCCTTCGCGGTGGGTCGCGTCCGAGCACCTCGGACGCCTGCAGGCCAGTGCACCACGAGCCGGACGTCCGCCGCACCGCCCTTACGGGTGGCCGCCTCCCGCGTCATCCGCGGGCAGCATCCGCCCGAATGGCACACGTCTGCTCACCAGCCTGACGAAGCCGCCGCGTGAACGCGAGGGGACGTTTGACCCATCCTGGCGCCAAACCCTAGCCCTGGGGATGTCATGTCGACCAAAATGGGGGCATGGGAAAGAAGAAGTTCAAGACGCAGGACGAGACCTGGCAGCACAACTACCCGTATGACGTGAAGATGACACGTACGGAGTACGAGTACCTCAAGCGCCAGATGCAGATCGAGCTGCTCAAGATGCAGGCGTGGGTCAAGGAGAGTGGCGAGAAGGTCGTCCTCATCTTCGAGGGGCGTGACGCCGCCGGCAAGGGTGGTTCGATCAAGCGCTTCAACGAACACCTCAATCCGCGTGGTGCGCGCACCGTCGCCCTCGACAAGCCGACCGAGCGCGAGATGGGCCAGTGGTACTTCCAGCGCTACGTCTCGCACCTGCCCACCGCCGGTGAGATCGTCTTCTTCGACCGCTCCTGGTACAACCGCGCCGGCGTCGAGCGCGTCATGGGTTACTGCACCGACGAGCAGTACGACGAGTTCATGCGCACCGCGCCGCAGTTCGAGCAGATGCTGACGGGCTCCGGCATCCACCTGCGCAAGCTGTGGTTCTCCGTCGGCAAGGCCGAGCAGCTGACGCGCTTCGAGAAGCGCCGCACCGACCCGGTGCGTCAGTGGAAGCTGTCGCCCACCGACCTCGCCTCCCTCGACAAGTGGGACGACTACACGAAGGCGAAGGAGGCCATGTTCGAGCACACCGACACCGAGTGGGCCCCGTGGACGGTCATCAAGAGCAACGACAAGAAGCGCGCCCGCGTCGAGGTCATGCGCTACGTGCTCGACTCGCTCGACTACCCGGGCAAGAACACCGACTTCATCCACGCGCCCGACCCGCTCATCGTCGGCCCCGCCAAGCACATCCTCGACGAGGGTGAGGGCGGATTCCAGGAGGGCTACCCCGACCGTCACGACGGCGGCAAGACGCCGACGCACACGGCCCCGAAGTCGAAGTCGGCTGCCAAGGCGCGCGCCAAGGCCCAAGCCGAGGTCAAGGCGCTCGAGATGCAGCGGACCGCCGAGTCCATCGCGCGCGGTGACGGCGACAAGTCGGCTGAGCAGAAGTCAGCCGAGGCCAAGGCGGCCGAGGGGCGCTGACGCCGCTCACGCTCGCGCAGGCGAGCACGATGGCGGGTAACTCACAGGTAGGAGGGCAACTTCGCGCCTACTCGTGAGTCACCCGCCATCCTGACGTTCGGGGTGGGTGGCTCGGGGGTTCGTGACGCCCGGGTCAGGGGGCGACGAGACGTCAGGGTTGAGTGTCGGCGCGCTGCTTCGCGAGGCGTCCCTCGAGGATCTCGAGAGCGGCGTCGAGCGTCGCAAGTTCGTCCTCGCTCATGCCGTCGAGCAGCGGGACGACGACCTCGGCGCGCGCCTCGCGGGCCTTCGCCAGCGTCTCCCGGCCTGCGGGCGTCATCGTGACGAGCGTCGCGCGCCCGTCGCGCGCGTCCTGCGAACGGTTGACGAGGCCGAGGCCCTCGAGGCGTTTGACCTGCGTCGTCATCGTCGGTTGAGACGAGTTGTCGGCCGTCGCGAGATCGCCGATGCGTGACGGGCCGAGGTCGTTGATGAGGGAGAGCAGCCGCAGCTGAGCCGCGGGGGCAGGCAGCTGCGCGTGGCGTGACGCCCATCGGTTGAGCCGGGCCACGACGAGCAGCAGACGGTCGCCTCGTGAAGTCGTCATGCTCGCCATCGTAAGACCCGCGGGCGTCTCGAGGGGCGAGGTCAGCGTCACCGCCTCACCCCGACGGGCGGGGTGAGGCGAACACCGTTCACTGCGGCCGCAGTTCGCGCTTGAGAATCTTTCCGGTCGCGCCCTTGGGCAGCGTTTCGATGAACGTCACGTGGCGCGGGTACTTGTACGCGGCGACGCGCTCCTTCGCGAAGGCCTTGACGGCGTCGGCGTCGAGGTTCGAGCCCTCGGTGCGCACGACGAAGGCGGCGACCTCCTCGCCGTAGTGCTCGTCGGGCACACCGACGACGGCGACCTCCGCGATCTCCGGGTGCTCGTACAGCACCTCCTCGACCTCGCGGGGGTAGACGTTGTACCCGCCGCGGATGATCATGTCCTTCGAACGGTCGACGATGAAGTAGAAGCCGTCCTCGTCCTGGCGGGCGAGGTCGCCGGTGTAGAACCAGCCGTCGCGGATGGCCTTTGCCGTCTCCTCCGGCTTGTTCCAGTAGCCCTTCATGATGTTGTGCCCGCGCACGGCGACCTCGCCCACCTCACCGACGGGCAGCGGGTTGCCGTCGAGGTCGGCGACCTTCATCTCGACGCCCTCGATCGGCGTGCCGATCGAACCGGGCTTGCGCTGCGCGTTCGGGTGGTTGAACGACGCGACGGGTGAGGTCTCGCTGAGGCCGTAGCCCTCGAGGATCGTCGCGTCGAAGCGCTCCTCGAACTTGCGCAGCACCTCGACGGGCATCGCCGAACCACCCGAGATGCAGGTGCGCAGCGACGCGAGCTTCACCTCGGGCGCCTTCGCGGCCGCCGCGAGCATCGCCTGGTACATCGTCGGCACGCCCTCGAAGACGGTGACCGAATCACGCTCGATGATCTCGAGCGCCTTCGTCGGTTCGAAGCGCGGCAGAAGGGTCAGCGTCGCGCCCCTGGAGACGGACACGGCCATCGCGCACGTCAGGCCGAAGACGTGGAACAGCGGCAGGCAGCCCATGACGACGTCGTCGGACGTCACCTCGACGAGCGTGCGCGCCGTGACGTCCTGGTTCGTCTCGAGGTTGTCGTGGGTGAGCTCGGCCCCCTTCGGGCGACCCGTCGTCCCCGAGGTGTAGAGGATGACGGCGGTGTCGCTGCCATCGCGCTCGACGATGTCGGACGTCGGCTCGAACTTCGCGAGCAGGCTCTGCAGCTGATCGTCACCGACCTCGACGAACGTGACGCTCTTCTGCTCGGCCGCCTTGGCCATCTCACCGGCCATGCCGAACGCGAGCTTCACGCCGGCGTCCTCGAAGTAGTAGTCGATCTCGCGCCCCATGAACAGCGGGTTCATCGGCACGAGAACGGCGCCCGCGCGCCACACGCCGTACGCGACGACGGGGAACGCCGGCACGTTGGGCAGGCTGAGCGCGACGCGATCCCCGACGCCGACCCCCTGGTCGGCGAGGAAGGTCGCGAGTCGTTGCGTCGCGTCGTCCAGCTGCGACCACGTCAGCGTGAAGTCGTCGAGCTTGATCGCGACATCGTCCGGCTGACGCTCGGCGGTGCGCGTGAGGTTGGCGGCGATGTTGAGCTCGTTCGTCATGACGTGATCCTAATCACTCAGCCCGGGTGTTCAGTGACCCGGGTCACGCATGTCTCGAAACCCCGCCGCCGCACCCGTCAGCTGCTCGAGGTGATCCTGCAGCACGTCGAGCGCCCAGTCGCACGGATCATCCGGCCCTTGACGGATGAGTTGCAGCGCCAGCCCGTCGAGCAGGGCGTGCAGACGCCTGGGCTCGGAGTCGGCGCTTCGCGATCCGGCCAGCAGGCCGACCGCGTCGAGGCGGCCGATGACGATGACGCACATCTGGCGCAACGCTTCGTCGGACTTGGTGCACTCCTCGCGCATCTGCGGGTCCGCCAACGCGCTGATGGACAGGGCCAGCCAGACCTCCATCTCGACGCGGCGGTCTTCGTCGAGGGGCAGGACGTGGGTGCACGCCTGCCACGCGAATTCGCGGGCGTCGAGGTCCACTGGCAACGCGCGAAATCGTTCGACCCCGCGCTGGAGCACCAGCTCCAGACAGAATCGGACGAGGCTGCGCTGCGTCGGGAAGGAGCGACGCAGTGAGCCGACCGCGAGATCCGCCTGCGCGGCGACGTTGCGAACGGACAGACCCCGGATTCCCCTGCTACGGAGCACCTCCCATGCCGCCTCTGCGATCGCAATCTCTCTCGCGGCATGATCGATGACCTTCGGCATCCCGCCATCTTAGTACGGTCGTGCTAACTTGTTTTTGGTACAACCGTACTCATTGGGAGGGTCATGATCGTCGCCATCATCGCTGCCTGCGAGATCCTCTTCTGGGTCTTCGTCATCGCGGGCCTGGCCGCGCGCTACCTCCTCGAGCGCCGGCGCCTCGGAGCTGCCCTGCTCGTCATGGCCCCCGTGACCGACCTCGTCCTCCTCGCCGCCACGGCCATCAGCCTGCACCGCGGTGACGTGGCACACCTCGGGCATGCGGTGGCCGCCGTCTACATCGGATTCAGCGTGGCCTACGGCCATCGCATGATCGACTGGTGTGACACACGCTTCGCCCATCGATTCGCGGCCGGGCCGGCGCCCGTCAAGGCGACCGGGGCGACCTACACCCGCCAATGCTGGGCCGACGTCGCGCGGACGAGCGTGGCCGCGGCCATCACCTGCACGCTGACGGCGGTACTCATCGCGATCGCAGCCGACACCTCGTCCGCGGGCGCACTTTCGGGCAACTACACGTGGATGGGCGTCATTCTCGGCCTGGACGTGTTGTGGGCCGTCAGCTACACGCTGTGGCCACGACGCGCCTCGAAGAACGGCTGACACCACGCCGAAGGTGGGGCGCAGATCCGGGAGCGCCCGGATGCTCATGGTGGCAAGGTGGACATGCCAACCGACGACTCGAGCGACGAGGAACCGTCATGCGTCTGCCCCGACCCCGCTTCACCCCGCAGATCATGCGCGTCGTGCGTGACGTCGACCGTCTCGACCGTTCGCTGTTCACGGCGATCGCCGAGCACCGCAGCCCCATGCTCGACCGCGTCATGCCGAAGCTGAGCCGCGCCGCCGACTACTCGGTGCTGTGGATGGCGGTGGGCGCCGGGCTCGCCGCGACCGGCGACCGTCGGCTCAAGTGGGCCGCCGAGCGCGGGCTCGGCAACATCGCCCTCGCGAGCCTCCTGACGAACCAGGTCGGCAAGCGGCTCGCGCCACGCCTACGCCCCGCGATCGAGAGCGTTCCGCTGGCTCGGCGCGTCTTCCGGCTGCCGACGTCGAACTCCTTCCCCTCCGGCCACAGCGCGAGCGCCGCCGCCTTCGCCATGGGTGTGTCGACGGAAGCGCCCGCGGCCGGCATCGTCGTGCAGGCGCTCGCGGGACTCGTCGCGTTCTCCCGCATCGCGACGGGCGCCCACTACCCGAGCGACGTCGCCGTCGGCTGGGCGATCGGCTCGGCCGTCTCGACGCTCGGGGCGCGCGTGCAACCGTCCGCCCCGCCGGCAAAGGTGACGCCGGCGCCGCCGCTGACGATCGACGTGCCGCCCCACCCGCGCGGCGCGGGCGTCGTCTGCGTCATCAACCCGCGAGCAGGAGGAGGTAACGGCGCGCGCGTCATCCGACGCATCGAGAAGCTGCTGCCCGAGGCGGAGATCGTCCGCCTCGGGCAGGGGCAGGATCTCGACGACCTGCTCGCCGACGCGGCCGCGCGCTGCGACGTGCTCGGCGTCGGCGGCGGTGACGGGACGCTGCAAGCCGGTGCGCGGCACGCGATCGAGCACGACGTGCCGCTCGCGGTGTTCCCCGCCGGCACGTTCAACCACTTCGCGAAGGCGCTCGGGGTGAGCGTCGACGCGACCGCGCGGGCGATCGAGCAAGGATGGTGCACGACCGTCGACGTCGCGCGCCTCAACGGCGAGATATTCCTCAACACCGCGAGCGCCGGCTCGTACCCCGAGTTCGTCATCCGCCGCGAGAAGCTCGAGGGGCGCATCGGCAAACCGCTCGCCGCCGTCGTCGCCGGATGGCGGATGCTGCGCACCGCGGAGCCGTTCACGTTGCGCTACGACAACCGCGAGTACACCCTCGCCGGCATCTTCATCGGCAACGGCCGCTACGACCCGCCCGGCGACGCACCGCAGACGCGGCTGCGCATGGACGACGGGCAGCTCGACCTGCGGTTCTTGGAGCGAGGCTCGCGGTGGGCCGCCGTCCGCACGCTGTTCGCCGTCTTCACCGGCGGGCTCGGACGGTTGCCGCTCTACCACGAGTTCGACGCGCCGAAGGCTCACCTCGAGGTCGTCGGCGGTCCCATCCCGTTCGCCCGCGACGGCGAGGTGACCGGCTCGGGGACGGTGCTCGACCTCGACGTCGCCTACCGCGCTCTCACCGTCTATCGGCCGCGCACAGGCAGTTGGAGTCGCGTGCTGCGACGCTTCGGATGGCGCCGCCAGGGCGTCACAGCCAGCTGACGCGGCCGGCGAGCAGCTCGTAACCGACGAAGCTGACGACGTCGAGGATCGTGTGCGCGACGATGAGCGGCAGGACGCGTCGCGTGCGCGTGTAGAGCCAGCCGAAGATCAGGCCCATGACGACGTTGCCGACGAACCCGCCGAGGCCCTGGTACAGGTGGTAGCTGCCGCGGATCAGCGCGCTCACGACGATCACCTTCGTGCGCCCCCACCCGGCCTGAGACCAGCGCGTGAAGAGGTAGCCGATCATGACGACCTCTTCGAGGATCGCGTTCTGCGCGGCGGCGAGGACGAGGATCGGAAAGACCCACCAGTGCTCGCCCAGGCCGGACGCGACGACCGTCGTGTTGATGCCCATGGCCCGCGAGACGAGGTACAGCGCGAGGCCCGGGATGCCGATGACGGCGGCGAGCAGCGCACTGAGGACGGCGTCGGGTGCCTGGCGTGTGCGGTCGATCCCGAGGTAAGCCAGCGGCTTTCGCAGTTCGCGCGACAGCAGGAGAACGACGAGCGCCACCGGCACGAGCGCCAGCGCGATCTGCACGAGCTGATAGACGACGTCGAGCCACTGCGTGCTCGAACGCGACGAGTTGAGCGTCGACGTCTGCTGACTGATCGACGTGTGCGTCGCGCGCGCCGTCAGGGCCGTGCGCAGCAGCGAAAGCGCCGACCAGATCGCGCTCGCGCCGAGGCTGAGCAGCAGGACGATGACCGTCTCGGCGAGCAGTTGACGCCGCGGCAGGCGCGTGCGGGCCACGTCGAGTCTCGTACCAGGCCAGGCCATCTGGCCTCGCAGACGGCCGAGCGCTGTTCGTGCGCGCTCACTCGGCGCGTCGACTCGGGTACTCACCGAAGCAGCGTGGGGTTCAGCAGCACAGCGCGGTTCACGAGACGCCGACAGAGCCGGCGTCGTCGTCATCGGTGCCCGTGTCGGTGACGACGTCGTCGGAGTCAGCGTCGGCGTCGGCGTCGGCGTCGGATCCACCGTCAGCCTCGGCGTCGGGTTCTGCCTCGTCATCGAGGACGTGAACCGGGGCCTCGTCGTAGGGGTCGTTGATCGTGTCGTCGCTCATGTCAGATCCTCGCTCGTCGAATGTTCGTCCTGGCCCGTCGTCGGTGTGCCAGCGGCCGCGCATCACTCGTCGCGGCGCGAGGTGAACGCGCTGCCGACACTGCCACTCGGGCGATGCGCGGGCACGTCGGGACGGGCCTCGTCGCGTTCTTCGCCGTCGACCCGGGACGCGACGTGTCGCTCGCCGTTGATGGGCTCGCCGTCGCCGAGCCCGTCGGACGGGTCGTCGCGGCGCGAGCCTGCTGCATCCGAGCCTGCTGCAACCTGGCGTCCTGCACCTGCCAGTCCTGCGCCGGCGCGTCCTGCGTCCGAATGGCCGTCGCTAGAACGTCCTGCGCGCCGCGAGCCACCGTCGCGTCGCTCACGCTCAGCGCTCACGGGCGCATCGTCGAGGCGACGCACGACGGTGAACCAGGTGATGGCGAAACCGGCGACGAGCGCCAGCACCGCTGCGGGCCACAGCTGAGCGGCGAGCCAGATCATCGGACGCTCCCCGCGTCGCCCTCGTGTTGCTCGTCGAGTTGGCGCAGGTCGCGGCGCGTCGGGTAGAGCGCGGCGGCGAGCAGCCAGGCGATGAGGGCGCCGAGAACGAAACAGACGAGCATGACGAAGACGCTGTCGATCACGAGGTTCATCGGTGCACCTTCACCGTGCGGACGCCGTCGACGTGCGACGCGGCGTCGCGCACCGAGTCGATGGCGTCGTTGCCCGACCGCGCCGGGACGACGGCGGTGACGTCGCGGCCGTCGACCGAGACGGAGACCTGCGCGACGCCCGTGCCGGCGACGCTGCGCTCGACTCGCTGCTGCAGGTTGGATTCGATCGAGGACTTGCCGAGGAACGCAGCCGCAGCGCCGAGAACGAGTGGGACGACGACGAACGCCGCCCACCACGCCCGACTGAGTCGGGCGGGCACGCGCGTGCCTGAACGCTCCACTGCGTCTCCTTCGTTCTTCAGGTGCTCATCGTCGAACGTCGCCCATTGTGCCTGGCGTCACCGACAACGCCGTCGTCACGCGCCGTTCGATGCGGCGCCGACACCCGGTTCGTCGCGGTTCGGAACGCCGCCCTGGGCCGCCTCGCCCACCTGGTCGAGGCGACGGAACGGGTGGGCCGCCTCGATCTGCAGGGCCAGCCGCAGCAGCGTGTTCTCGTCGCCGATCTGCCCGGAGATCATGACGCCGACCGGCAGCCCGTCATCGGTCCGTCCGAGCGGCAGGCTGATGGCGGGTGCGCCCGTCGCGTTGTGCAGCGGCGTGAAGGCACAGTAGGCGAGCACGCGCTCGAGGTGCGTCTCGTAGTCGAGATCGCCTGCGAGATAACCGATCTCGGGTGCGACGTGGGCGAGGACGGGCGAGACGAAGACATCGGGGCCGCTCGCCATCTGCGAACGGTACACACGACCCGACGCCTGCAGACGCGCGAGGAACTTCGGCGCGTGCGCGAGCCGGCGGCGTCCCATCTGCGCGAGCCCGAGCGTCAACGGGTCGAGCTTGCTCGCGTCGAAATCCTTGTGGAACAGGCGCTTGCCGCCCGCCACCGTGTTGAACGCGAGGAAACCCCAGTAGTCGAGAAAATCCTGTTGGAACGACTCGGGAATCGTCGGTTGCCAGTCGACGATGTCGTGCCCGAGCCCGCCCAGCATCGTGAGAGCCGTGTCGACGGCGGCTCGCGTCGGTGCATCCGACGGAGGCGCGAACGGACTGTCGTGCATGAACCCGATGCGCAGCGGGCGCGTCAGCTCGGGGTGCGACGTGACGTCGATCGGCGGTAGGCGGCGCGCCGGGTGCACGCGCTGGGCGTCCTCGAAGAACGTGACGGTGTCGCGCACCGTGCGCGTCAGCACCGAGTCGGTGACGATCTTCACCGGCATCTGCGCGGAACTCTCACCGATGATGAGGCGCCCGCGCGTCGGTTTGAGGCCGACGAGGCCGCACGTCGCGGCGGGAATGCGGATCGAGCCACCACCGTCGTTGCCGTGCGCGATGGGGACGGCGCCCGACGCGACGAGCGCCGCCGAACCGCCGGAGGAACCGCCCGAACTGCGCGACGTGTCCCACGGGTTGCGCGTGACGTTGCCGCCAGGGCGTTCCGTCGTCGCCGTCCAGCCGAACGGCGGCATCGTCGTCGTGCCGATGGGGACGATGCCCGTGCCGAGGATCTGCGTCACGACCTTGCCGCTGCGGCGGCTGCTGACGCGCGGCATCGCCTCCGAACCCTGCGTCATCGGCACGCCGGCGACGACGACGTTGTCCTTGAACGCGCTCGGCACGCCGCGCAGCGCGGCGTCCGGATGATCGTGGCGCCCACCTCCGAGGCCCGCGTCGATACGACCAGCACGCTGACGGGCGCGCTTGGCATCGATGAACTCGATGGCGTTGAGCACCCCGTCGACCTTCTCGGCGCGCGCGAGCGCAGCCTCGACGGCCTCCGTCGCGCTGACGCGGCCCGAGTCGATGGCGTCGGCGAGCGCTGTCGCGTCCATGTCACCGAGCGCATCGTCGGTGAACGCGTGGATCTGCTTCGGCCTCGTCTCGGACATCATCTGACCCCTTTTCGTCGTGGCAGCTTCGATCTGCCAGTGTGCCGCCTGCGACGCCGCCTGTGGGCCGAAGCGCGCAACTCGGGTGGCCGATGCCGCCCGTGTCGCCGATGTCGGCATGGCCTCGACGATGGTGGTGGCGGTGCGTGCGAGGGCACGCCTCCCTGGGCATGGTGACGGTTCAGCGGCCGAGGTGGGCGCGAGGTTCGGGGCGGGGATTCCGTTGTCGTGCAGCAGGGTTCGCGCCGCGTGCCAGCCGCACATGCCGTGGACGCTGGGGCCCGGCGTCGTCGCTCCCGAGGCGAGGTAGACACCGTCGGCGGGTGTGCGCCAGGGCGTCGGTGACACGACGGGACGCTTGAGCATCTGCGTCATCGTGACGGCGCCGCTCGCGAAGTCGCCGCCCGCGAAGTTGGGACTGACGGCTGCCGCGAACTCGTCGGCGCGCGTCGCTGTTGAGGCGAGCACGAGGTCACGGAAACCCGGGGCGTGCTCCTCGACGGCGGCGAGGACGGCCTCGGTGGCGTCGACGTCGCTGTCGAACGGCACGTGAACGTACGCCCAGAACGTCGCCTGCCCGGCCGGCGCGCGCGTGGAATCGGCGATACTCGGCTGCACGGCCAGAACGTAGGGACGCTCGGGCACCCGCCCGCGCGCGACGTCGTTCTCCGCCGCCGCGATCTGCTCGCGTGTGCCGCCGAGGTGCACCGTGGGGGCCTCGCCGATGCGCGGATCGCTCCACGGGACCGGCCCGGCGAGCGCCATGTCGACCTTGCTCACGCCGCTGCCCGGCTTGAACCGCTCGAGAGCGCGCCGGTAGCGATCAGGCAGGCGCGCGGCGCCCATCGTCAGGAACGCGGGGACGCCGACGTCGAGCACGGCGGCGTCGTACTCGTCGAGCTGCGCGAGGTCAGTGACCTCCTGCCCGAGGTGGACGCGCCCACCGTGCGCCTCGAGATCCGCGACGAGCGCGTCGACGATCGCTTGTGAACCGCCGACCGGCACCGGCCAACCCTGCGCGTGCGCGGTTGCGCTCAGCATGAGCCCGCCACCGGCCATGGCGAGAGTGGGGTGGCGGCCGATCGTGTGCGCGGCGCACCCCGTCAGCATCGCCGGGGCGACGTCCTCGACGAACCGGCGTGACCACGCGGGCGTGCCCGCCTCCAGGACGCGCGCGCCGTAGACGGCCGCCGCGATCGGGTCGCGTGGCACCCGCAGCAGCGTGTTCATCGTCATGTCGGTGACGCCGCGCAGGCGCTCGACGACGGGGCTGAGGAAGGAGCGGTAGGCGTCGCCGTCCGCGCCGAGTGCGTCGGCCGCACGGTCGAGGTCGCGATACCCGATGCCGCTGCGGCCCCCCGGCAAAGGATGTGCGAACGAGGCCTCGGGCACGACGAGGTCGATGCGCCGCGCAAGGTCGAACTCCTGGAAGAACGGGCTCGCGAGCGCCATCGGGTGGACGGCGCTCGCGACGTCGTGGCGAAAGCCCGGCAGGCTGAGTTCGCGGGTGGCCGCGCCACCGCCCGTCCATTCGTTGCGTTCGAAGACGTCGACGGCGAGCCCGGCGCGCGCCAGCGTCACGGCCGCGGCGAGACCGTTGGGTCCGGCGCCGACCACTGCCACGCGCGTCAAGTTCATGCGTGAAGCGTAAGGAGGCGGCTACGGACGCGGGGCGCCGGGGACGAATGTGACCCAGAATCGCAGGTGTGCACGGCTCAGAAGCGGACGTCGGCGGGGGCGTGCGTCGTCGGCAGACGCGCCTCGACCCAGGCTGCGTACCCGCCGATGACGTCGGTCGCGTTGACGAGCCCGACGTCCTGCAGCGCCCGCGCCGCGACGCTCGAGGAGAAACCGTGACGGCAGATGACGATGTATCGCGTCTGCCAGCTGCTCGCCTCCGGGATGCGCCACGCGTTGCTCGGATCGAGACGCCACTCGAGCACCGTGCGGTCGATGACGAGCGCACCCGGGATGTTCGCGCTCTCGGCGCGATGCTCCGCCGTCCGCGTGTCGACGATGACGGCCCCACGCTGCTGCTCGTCGAACGCCTGGCGCGGTGTCAGCCGACTCCATCCCTGACGCACGCGCGCGAGGTAGGCGGTCGAACCGCGGTCGCCGTCAGCTGGCATGGCCGGGCCGGTGGGGCGGACCTGCGACGGTCGCCTGGCTTCGTTCGTCCCCTTGTTCGGGGTCATGTGCGCCGAATGATCTCGGTGTCGTCGTCTCCGCCGCGCCCGTGGCGCGGCGCGCTCGCGCCGCCGTCAGTGCCGACGTCACGACCGGCACGTCCGGGTCGCATGGGCTGCGTCCGGGCGTCGTCATCGCCGTTGTCGGCGCGCACGGGACGGAAGGCCTGCGTCCGCGCGTCATCGTCGCCGTCATTGGCTCGCGCGGGCCGAAGCGCCTGCGTCCGGGCCTCGTCGCGTGACGTGCCGTAGGGCGGGGTGTGGTCGACGGCGGCTTCACCCGAGCGCTCGTACCACCGCGTCGAGCTGGGCGTGTCGTCGAAGTCACGGAAGTCGTCGTACTGGCGACTGTCGGCGCGGCCACCGAGCGGGAGGGGACGATCGTCGGCGCGCGATGCGTCGTCGGTGCGAGCGTCCGCCGGGTGCGCACCTTGCGCAGAGCCACCCTCGAGCACTCCCGCGCGGCGCTCACGCCGACGCCGTGAGGCGCGCGAGATGGCACGCGCGATCGCGAGGAGGATCGCCAGCACGAGCCCGAGCGTCAGGCCGAGCACGAGACCCGTCCAGTTGTCGACGACGTCCTGGCTCGAGCAACTGCGCTTGAGTTCGGGGTAGAGATCCTGCAGCGTCTCGATTCCCGGCGGCAGCGCGAACAACACCATGACGCCGAGGATCTTGCGCCACACGCCGTCGAGCAGCATGACGCCGACGCCCGCAGGCAGGAACAGCCACACGTTCGGGGGCCGCGAGCCGGCGCTGAACCAGTACTCACGGGCGAGAGGCCGCCATACCGACCAGTCGCAGCCCGCCGCCGGCACCCCGAAGTAGTCGTTCTTGACCGGGCTCAACGTCACGACGGCCGCGACGACGAGACACCACGTCAGCAGCGCGAACCCGAGCCGATCGGCGCGTGAGCGGCGCGTCGGGAAGAGCAACGTCGTCAGCAGCGCGAGGACGAACCCGCCGAGCACGGCCGGGCCTGTCCAGGGAAGGGCCTTGAGGATGAGCTGCAGCTGCTCGAGCATGGCGCCTCCAGGGCTTCCCGGCGTGGATTGGATGACGCAACACGGTAGCAACCAGGCGTGACCTGTTCGTTATCGACGCGCGGGCGGCGGCTCGACCGTTCGCCGTCAGTGTCCTGATGATGTCGGCCAGCGTTTGGGATGCCCAGGCTCAGATGAACCCTGTGGAAGCCCCCGGCTTGGCTGCCTCACTTCCTGGACGCGCAGGTTCGTGCCCGTCGTCAACGCAATCGAGATGGGGCATCCGACCCGCGCAACTGCGTCAGGGAGCATCGACGCAGAACGTCCCGGCCACCTCAGGGTGACCGGGACGTTTCACGTGAAACACGCTGACGGATCAGCCGCGGATGCTCGCGTCGAACGCGCCGAGTGCGGCCGTCGCGCCGGAGCCTTCGGCGACGACGATCTGCTTGTACGGCTCGGTCGTGACGTCGCCGGCGGCGAAGATGGCCGGGTCGGACGTCGCACCGCGGTCGGAGATGACGATCTCCTTGCGCTCGTTGAGGTCGACGACACCGTCGAGGAACTCGGTGTTCGGCAGCAGGCCGATCTGGACGAACACGCCCTCAACGTCGATGCTCTTGCTCTCGTTGGTCTCGCGGTCGGTGTACGTCAGGCCGGTGACGCCCTTGCCGTCGCCGACGACCTCACTCGTCGCGGCCGACAGGATGATGTCGACGTTGGGCAGCGACTTGAGCTTGCGCTGCAGCACGTCGTCGGCGCGCATCGTGTCGAGGAACTCGACGACGGTGACGTGCCCGACGACGCCCGCCAGGTCGATCGCAGCCTCGACGCCCGAGTTGCCGCCACCGATGACGGCGACGCTCTTGCCCTTGAACAGCGGACCGTCGCAGTGCGGGCAGAAGGTGACGCCCTTGTTGCGGTACTCCTCCTCGCCCGGGACGCCCATGCGACGCCAGCGGGCACCCGTCGCGAGGATGACCTGCTTGGCGCGCAGTGCGGCGCCCGTCTCGGTGACGACCTTCTTGAGGCCGTCCTCGTCGGTGATGGACGCGACCTTCTGCGCCTTCATCACGTCGATCTCGTACTCGTGCAGGTGCGCCTCGAGCGCGGCGGCGAGCTTGGGGCCCTCCGTGTACGGCATCGAGATGAAGTTCTCGATGGCGTTCGTGTCGAGCACCTGGCCGCCGATGCGCTCGGCGACGAGGCCGGTGCGGATGCCCTTGCGTGCGGTGTAGATCGCGGCCGCGACGCCCGCGGGGCCACCACCGATGACGAGGACGCCGAACGGCTCCTTCTCGCTGAGCTTCGCCGCGGCCTTCGCGTCGGCGCCGGTGTCGAGCTTGCTGATGAAGTCTTCGACGGTCATGCGGCCCTGACCGAAGACCTCACCGTTGAGGTAGACGGTCGGGACGGCCTTGATGTCGCGCGCCTCGATCTCGTCCTGGAACGCGCCGCCCTCGATCGCGATGTGGTGGATGTTCGGGTTGAGCACGCTCATCGCGTTGAGTGCCTGCACGACGTCGGGGCAGTTCTGGCACGTCAGCGACATGTATGTCTCGAAGTAGAACGTGCCCTCGATGTCACGGATCTGCTGCGCCTGCTCGTCACTGACCTTGACGGGGTGGCCGCCGACCTGCAACAACGCGAGGACGAGCGACGTGAACTCATGCCCCATCGGCAGGCCCGCGAAGTGGACGCCGACGTCCGTGCCGGCGCGAGCGATCTCGAAGCTCGGGCGACGCTCGTTGTCGTCGCTGCGCTCATAGCTCACCTTGTCGTGCAGCGCCTCGATCTCCTTGAGGAGCTCTTCGGTCTGCTTCGACTTGTCGGAGTCGTCGAGGCTGGCGCGCAGCACGATCGGCTCACGAAGGTTGCCGAGCAGCTGCTGCAGCTGGGCTGTCATGTTGGCATCGAGAACGGCCATGGGGTGCCTCCTGGTGTCGGCGGGGAAACGAGAAAAGAACGGATTGGCCTGGGCGGCGAGGTGTTCAAGCAGGGTGTGCAAGCACGGTGTGACGAGGACACGCCCACGATCCGGGGCGGGCAGGTCACGAGTGGACGGCGACGAGAGCCTTGGGGGCGTTCTCGTCACCCTCCACCCGCGGCCTGAGGGCCAAAACTCTGCACTGCAGGGTTTCAGTCCTCAACCGGGGCGGTGCGGACTGAAACTCCGCCATGCCGAGTTTCAGACCTCAAGCGATCACGCCAGGCCCGGCGCCGCCCCGCCGTCGATGACGGTGAGGCGGCGACGGCCACGACCTGGCGACGATCAAGCGAGCCTGGAGGCTGAGCCTGCGAGAACTGAACTCAGATCTTGCCGACGAGGTCCAGCGACGGGGTCAGCGACTCGGCGCCCTCTTCCCACTTGGCGGGGCAGACCTCGCCCGGGTGGTTGCGGATGTACTGGGCGGCCTTGACCTTGCGGACGAGTTCGGCGGCGTTGCGGCCGATGCCTTCGGAGGTGACCTCGGTGAACTGGATGACGCCGTCGGGGTCGACGAGGAAGGTGCCGCGGTTGGCGAGGCCCTCGTCCTCACGCAGAATCTCGAAGTTGCGGGAGATCTGCAGCGTCGGGTCGCCGATCATCGCGTAGTTGATCTTGCCGATCGTCTCGGACGAGCCGTGCCACGCCTTGTGCGTGAAGTGCGTGTCGGTGGAGACGGAGAAGACCTCGACGCCGAGCTTCTGCAGCTCGTCGTAGTAGTCGGCGAGGTCGCCGAGCTCGGTCGGGCAGACAAACGTGAAGTCGGCCGGGTAGAAGAAGAAGATGCTCCACTTGCCGGCGACGTCGGCCTCGGAGACCTCGACGAACTCGCCCTGCTTGAAAGCGGTGGCCTTGAACGGCTTGATGGTCGTGTTGATGAGCGACACGTCATGCTCCTTCGCGTTGGGGGTCGGCGGCGAGCGTGGCGCCGCCGCAAGCATTCCTTAACTGGAATGACTCCATATTAGCGTCTCTGGTCGCCATGTCCAACAGCGGGCCGCATGAACATCGCGTGAACGACCCGCTCCTCTTCGGCGTACTCCGGTTTCTCAGTCCCACGGCGGTGCACACATCTGCGATTTACGGTCACATTCGTTCGCGGCGGCGCGGTCGGGTCTCGACCAGGTTCACCGCCCGGCCGTGGCAACCTGGGGCCACGACGACCCACGAGCACACCTCCCCGCTTCGGGGCGTCATGATCTTTGCGCGAGACCCGGAAACGTCATGCCGGTGGTACACCGAGCACGTCCTGCGTTTGGAATCGACTGCCCTGCAAGTTGATTCGGGGTTCTGGTTCGTCGAGGTCGACGGTGTCGAGATCGGTTTCCACCCCGCCGACGACGAGCGCAACCCGTTCGGTGCCAGCGTCGTCGCCTACTTCGCGACGGGCAATCTCAGCACCCACCGCGAGGAGCTGCTCGCTGCCGGCGCACGCCATCACCGTGGGCCGCTCGTCATCGACGGCGGACGCAGTATCTGTCAGCTCGTCGATCCGTTCGGCGGCATCTTCGGCCTTGACGGCCCACCCTGACGCCCGGCGCGCCCGAACATCGCCCGGAAACGCGTCAGGCACGACGCGTTTCCGGGCAATGATCCTCGAGCACCGACGAGCCTGCGCCTCCGCAACCGGCGCAGCGTCGAGACACGGCTCAATCTGCCGTCACGCGCCCCACGACAGGCCGAGCAGGGTCTGCACGACCTCCTCGACGGCGGCCGGGCGCGGCGGTGCGCCGTACGTCGCGACGTGCAGTTCGCGCCCCGCGCCAACGACGGGATGCGTGACGACGCCCGGGTTGCGGTGGCCCGCGAGCGCCAGGGCGGGCAGCAGCGTCACGCCGAAACCGGCGGCGACGAGGGCCTGCACCGCGACGACGTCGTCGCTGGCGAACCCGATGTCGGGCTCGACGCCGACGGCCGCGCACAGATCGAGCAGCCCCGTGCGGCAGCGCTCACACCCGGCGATCCATCAGGCGTTCGACAGTCGGCGCAGCTCCTCCGGTCGCAGCGCTGTTGCGCCCCCGACACCAGACGCCCCGCGAGACGGCTCGACGAGGTGCAACGCGTCCCACCCGAGGTGTTCGACGGTGACGTCGTCGTCGAAGTGCTGCCCGGAATACGCGAACGTGATGGCGACGTCGACCTGCCCCGAGCGCAGCAACGTCGCGGCTTCCGGCGGTTCGACCTCGACGATGTCGAACGTCAGGCCGGGTGCTGTGTCGGCGAGCGTCGAGAGCAGCCGCGGCACGATCGTGCTGCACGCTGAAGGAAAGGCCGCGAGACGCACGTGCCCGGCAGCGAGCGTCGTCATGGTGTCGAGTTCCGCCTCCGCGCGCCGCAACAGGCCGAGGATCTCCTCGCCGCGCGCCGCCAGACGGGCGCCGTCGGGCGTCAGTCGTACCCCACGCCCGACGTGCTGCACGAGCACGGCGCCGGTCTCCTCTTCGAGTCGGCGCAGGTGGTGCGAGACCGTCGGTTGCCCGCAGCCCAGAGCCGTCGCGGCCGCGCTCACCGTCCCTTCCCGCGCGAGCGCGACGAGGGCTTCGAGGCGTTTCATCTCCACCCCCTCAATGTATCGGCGTCATCGATGCGATCGAGTGATTGCATGTATTGGACGGATGATTCGCCGTCCCGCACGCTGGAGGCATGACGATCCTGCCGCTGCCCACCCGCGAAACCGCCGCGCCGCACGACCTTGCGTCGAACCCGCAGATGCAGCCCGCCAAGCCCGCCCTCGCCGCACCGGCCACCGGCGCCACCGGCGACACCGGCTCGGCAACCCCGGTCGTCTCCTTCGACGGCGTTCTCGCCGCCGAGGTCCTCGCTGCGCACCTCGCCCCCACACCGACGTGGCGGTACGCGGCGCTGAGTGACGCGGTGGGCCGCGATGTCGTCGTAAAGCACGAGAACATGAACCCGACGGGCTCGTTCAAGGTGCGTGGCGGCCTCACGCTCGCGAGCCGTCTCGACGCCGACGAGCGTGCCGCCAGTCTCGTCACCTGTTCCACGGGAAACCACGCGCAGTCGATCGCGTTCGCGGCACGCGTGGCCGGGACGCGCGCCGTCATCGTCATGCCTGAGTGCGCGCCGAGCGTCAAGGTCGACGCGGTGCGCGCCCTCGGCGCCGACGTCGTCATCGAGGGCCCGACGCTCGCCGAGGCATCCGCTCACGCCCGCGCCCTTGCGGAGACGAGCGGCATGCGGTTCGTCAATCCAGGCAACGAACCGGCGATGATCCACGGTCACGCCACGGTCTACCTCGAGCTGCTCCAGACGCATCCGGAGATCGCGGAGGTCGTCATCCCGATCGGCAGCGGTTCCGGGGCCGCCGGCGCCTGCCTCGTGCGCGATGTCATCGCGCCGCACGTGCGGATCATCGGCGTGCAGTCCGACGGCGCGACGGCCGCGTACGACTCGTGGACGAGTGGCTTCATGCAGAGCCGCCCCGCGACGACGCGCGTCAGCGGCCTCGCGACGGCGCACGGTTTCGAGACGCCGCAGAGCATCATGCGCGGTGACGCAGGCGGCGCCGGCAGTCTCGGCCTGCAGGGCTTCGACCTCGTCACCGACGACGAGATGGACGCCGCTGCAACGCTTCTCGCCCGTCACGCGCGGGTGCTCGCCGAGGGCGCCGGCGCTGCAGCACTCGCCGGTCTCGTCGCGCGGCAGGGCACCCAGCACGGCACCACCGGCCTCAACGCCCGAAGCTCCGGCACCGCCGCCGTCATCGTGACGGGCGGCAACGTCAGCGCTGACGAATGGGCGCACCTCGCTGCAGCGATGAGCTGACGCTCGAGGGCATCCGCTCAGGTGCGGCGAGCACTGGTGCCCGGTGGGCACTGGTGCCCGGTGGGCGCTGGTGCCCGGTGGGCGCTATGACCACGTGGGCGACCCGCTGATCCGCGACTGCCGACGTCCACCGAACCGAACGAGCGGGTCCGGCTCCTTCACCAGGAAGGAACCGGCCCCGTTCGTCATGTCGAGCACGTCAGGCCGACTTGACCTCACGCTTGGTGAGGCGGACGAAACCGAGCACCATCGGCAGCACGAGCCACAGCGCGAGCGTGACGGCGAGCTTGCCCCACTGGTCGCCGCTCACGGAGCCGTCGATGAGGGGTGCCATCGACTGCTGCGGGTTGACCCACTCGGCCGCCTTCTGGCCCCATTCGCCGGCCAGGTTGAACAGGGAGACGACGATCGGGATGAACAGGAACGCGCAGATCGCACCGGGCGTGTTCTGGATGAGAAGACCGAACGCGACGCCCATGCCCGCCTGCAGCAGCATGTAGGCGAACAACGTCGCGTAGGCCGTGCCCTTCATGTGCCAATCGGCGTCCCC
This sequence comes from Dermacoccus sp. BD5, assembly GCF_044878485.1. Classification (NCBI taxonomy): domain Bacteria; kingdom Bacillati; phylum Actinomycetota; class Actinomycetes; order Micrococcales; family Dermacoccaceae; genus Dermacoccus; species Dermacoccus sp. BD5. The sequence goes on from NZ_JANJER010000016.1 coordinate 25,735, forward strand.
GCTGCCGAGCGAGCCGACGAGCAGCGTCAGCCCGGCCGCCACGGCCAGCGCGACGATCGTCGCCGCGACCGCTGCGAGGAGCGTCGCCGCCAGCTTCGCGAGCACGACGCGCCCCCGTCGCGGTTCGAGGGTGAACGTGATGAGCCCGGTGCGTTGTGACCACTCGCTCGTCACCGCGAGGATGCCGAGGATCGGCACGAGATAGTTCATCGGGATAAGGGTGGCGCCGATGAGGTCGAAGAACTTCACGCCGTCGCGCTCGGTGTACGCCACCAGGGCGGAGGCGAGCACGATGAGCAACGCGGTGATGGCCATGAGCCACGTGCCGGCGCGGGTGTCCGTCAGCTTGCGCAGCTCGACGGCGAGCAGTTGGCCGAAGCCGATCGGCGTCGACTTGCCGGCGTCACCGAGACGCTTGGGCAGGCGAGCGTGCGTCGGCGCGGCCGAATCCAGCACACCACCGCCCGGGCCGCCCGCATACAGCGGCTGCATGCCGGGGCGCCCTGTCGGCGCGCCCTGCGGCTGCGGCGGTCCCGACGGCGCGCCCTGCGGCTGACGCTGCTGCGGCTGGTTGGGGTTGATCGGTGTGCTCATCGTGCGACCTCCCGGGAGTCGGCGGCGGTGAGGTTGAGGAACATCTCTTCGAGGCCCGCACCACCGGCGGCGCCGAGCTGGACGAGCACGATGCCGTGCTGCGCGGCCACGCGGCCGACGTCGATGGGTTCGGCGGGCGTGTGGATGCCGGTCTGGGTGCGCTGCACCGGGATTCCGGCGGCCTGCAGGGCGGAGGCGAGGGCGGCGTCGTCGGTGCTCGCGGCGTTCGTGCCCGCACCGCGCAGCAGCTCCTGCTTCGAGCCCTGACGCACGATGCGTCCGCGTCCGATCATGACGAGGTCGTCGGCGACCTGCTCGACCTCGTGCAGCAGGTGGCTCGACAGCAGCACGGTTCCGCCGCGCTCCGCGTACGAGCGCAACAGCCCGCGCATCCAGCGGATGCCGGCCGGGTCGAGACCGTTCGCGGGCTCGTCGAGGATGAGCACGTCCGGGTCGCCGAGCAGCGCGTGCCCGATGCCGAGGCGCTGACGCATGCCGAGCGAGTAGTCGCCGACGCGTCGCTTCGCCTCCGCAGGCGTCAGGCCGACGACGTCGAGGATCTCGGTGACTCGGTCGGCGGGCAGCCCCATCGTCTTCGCGCCGATCGTCAGCACCTCGTGTCCGGTGCGTCCGACGTGCTGCGCGCTCGCGTCGAGCAGGACGCCGACGTGGCGGCCCGGGTTATCGAGCTTGCTGTAGTCCTTGCCGAGGATGGTGGCGTGACCCCGCGTCGGCGGTGTCAGCCCCGTCATCATCCGCATGCACGTCGACTTGCCAGCGCCGTTCGGGCCGAGGAAGCCGGTCACGCGACCCGGCTTGGCCTGAAAGCTGACGTTGTCGACCGACACGGTGTTCCCGTAGACCTTGGTCAACCCCTCCACTGTGATCATGGTCTCAACCCTAGGAGGCTCACGCCGCGTCAGGCCGCATCGGCGTGTCATCTCATCCTCCCGGCACCGAGGATTCATCCGCGCGACGGAGCCTGCGTCATCCTTGCGATGGATGCGCGGCGCGCGATGCGAGCATGGGCGCATGAGTGACACGACGCGCGGCGAGCGGTTCGTCGGGATCGACTTCTACGAGCGCGACCTCGACGGGGCCCGCTTCGTCGACTGTCGGTTCACGGCGTGCGACTTCACGGAGAAGGACCTCGTCGACGTGACGTTCGAAGGATGCGCCCTGTTCGACTGCCGCTTCAACGACACCACACTCGAGCGGGTCGCGTTCACCGGCGCCACACTGAGCGGTTGCTCGTTCGCGATGACGACGCTCGACGGCTGCAAGATGACCGGTTCGACGTTCGCCGACTGCGGGTGGCGCCACACGACGATGGTCAGCGGGCAGTGGGCGATGGTGACGATGCGTCAGCAGAAACTCGACGGCCTCGACTTCACCGGCGCCCGCCTCAGCGACGCCGACCTCAGCGAATCGTCCCTGCGCAGAACGGTCTTCGCCGACGCCGACCTCAGCGGCGCCAACCTGCGCGGGGCCGACCTACGGGACGCCGACCTGCGCGGCGCCCGCGTCGACGGCATCGATCTCGCCCAGGCACGCTTCGCGCAGACCCGCATGGACGTCGACGCGGCGCTCGCCGTCGCAGCGGCGCAGGGCATCGTCATCGGGTGACGGGCATCAGCCCGCGCGTCTCGGAGGATGCGCGATCAGCGGGTTGCCAGGCGAGCAGGCCGTGGTGAGACGCGTCGTGTCAGCAGCCGTCGTCGCCGGGCGTGGGGGCCGTGTCGCCGGCACCACCGGCGTCGGCGCGGGCGAGCAGCACGAGATCGCGCGAGTCGAACGTCGGGCTGTAGGACGTGTGCGTGTAGCAGCCGCCTTGATGATGACCGCCGATGACGCCGATGACCTGCTGCTCGCTGTGCCCCTTGCTCGTCACGGTCGTGACCCACGGCGAGCCGCTGCTGCCCGTCGAGTACCCGTCGCAGTGGAAGACGGGGTCGTTGTCATCGTCAAGAACGGTGGTCTGGCAGACGATCGGCATGTCGGAGTCGTTGTTGTACGACTGGACGGAGACTGGCGTGCCGGCCGCGCGGGAGCGCCCGACCTCCAGCTCGTAGGCGCCCGTGGCGTCCTCGATGTGCTGGACGTTCTTGCCGCTGCCGTGCGTCTCGATGCTCAAGAACGCGACGTCGGCGTCGGGATCCTGATCCTTCATCCATGCGGAGTCGAGGAACGCGGCCTTCACCTTCCACGTGCCCAGCGGACGCGCCCCACCCGAGTACTGCGGGACGAAGACGAGGTCGTCGGACTTGCCGCCGAGGCAGTGCGCGGCCGTCATGATGACGTCCTTGCTCTCACTGTGGACGACCGAGGCGGTGCAGAAATGCGCTTCGTCCCCACCGTCGGAGGGTTCGATGAGCACCCCGGTTCGGGACGTCGGGTTGGCACCGGCCGCCTGAAGGGTGCGGCCCCCGTCGGCCGTCGGTGCGGCGGTGAAGACGAGGGTGCCGATGCACCCGGCGGCGGCGAGCGCCCGGCGCGCGCCGGTGGGGTGGAGCAGCTGACCCATGACACCTCCTCGACGGCGCGGGCATGCTTCGTACCGTCTAAATCATCGGCGTGGCGGCAGGCAGCGTTACCCAGCTTCCCTCATGGAGGATCGACGCAGTACATCTGCAACGTGTTCAAAAGGTGGCCAGTCAGACGCTCTGGTCACGACCCGCACGCAAGACGGTGCTTGCACTAAGGAGAGTGGCGCGTCGGTGTGGCGCACGAGAAAGCCGGGTGCGTCTTGCATGTTTCACGTGAAACACGCGACCTGCACCCGGCCTCGTGGCATCGATCGTCAGTTCGTCGGGAACCCGAGGTCGACCTGGCTCTGCGTCGGGTCGGGCCAGCGCGTCGTGACGACCTTGCGGCGCGTGTAGAAGTTGAACGCCTCCGCGCCGTACATGTGGGTGTCGCCGAACAGCGACTTCTTCCAGCCGCCGAAGCTGAACGAGCCGACGGGCACCGGGATCGGCACGTTGACGCCGACCATGCCGACCTCGATGGCGAACTCGAACTCGCGGGCGCTCTTGCCGTCACGCGTGAAGATCGCGACGCCGTTGGCGAACTGGTTCGCGTTGATGAGTTCGACGGCGTCCTCGAACGTCTCGACGCGCACGACCGACAGCACCGGGCCGAAGATCTCCTCGTCATAGACCTTCATGCCGGGCTTGACGTGGTCGACGAGGCTCGTGCCGATGAAGAAGCCACTCTCGTCGAAGTGCTTCTCGCGGCCATCCACGACGACGCGCGCACCCTCGTCGGTGGCGCCGGCGACGTACGAGGCGACGCGGTCGCGCGCCTCGCGCGTGATGAGCGGACCCATCTCGGAGCGCTCGTCGAAGCCGTCACCGATGACGAGCTTGCCCATGCGCTCGGCGATCTTGTCGACGAGCGGGTCGGCGACCTCCCCGACGGCGACGAGCACCGACACGGCCATGCAGCGCTCGCCCGCCGATCCGTACGCGGCGCTGACGGCCGCGTCGGCGGCGGCATCGAGGTCGGCGTCCGGCATGACGACCATGTGGTTCTTCGCGCCGCCGAGGGCCTGCACGCGCTTGCCGTTCTTCGACGCGCGCTCGTAGATGTACTGCGCGATCGGCGTGGACCCGACGAAGGAGACGGCCTTGATGTCGTCATGGTCGAGGATGCCGTCGACGGCCTCCTTGTCGCCGTTGACGACGTTGAGCACGCCGTCGGGCAGGCCTGCGTCCTTGAACGCCTGCGCGATCCACAGCGCGGCGGAGGGGTCGCGCTCGCTCGGCTTGAGGATGACGGTGTTGCCGCACGCGATCGCCGTCGTCACCATCCACAGCGGCACCATGGCCGGGAAGTTGAACGGCGTGATGCACGCGACGATGCCGACGGGCTGGCGCACCGAGTGGACGTCGACGCCCGAGGAGACCTGCTCGGAGAACTCGCCCTTGAGGTGGTGCATGAGGCCCGCGCAGTACTCGACGTTCTCGAGGCCGCGCACGACCTCGCCCGCGGCGTCCGAGACGACCTTGCCGTGCTCGGCCGTGATGATGCGCGCAAGTTCGTCGCTCTTCGCCGTGACGATCTCGCGCAGCTTGAACATGACGGCGGCGCGCTTCGTCAGCCCGGTCGCGCGCCAGGCCGGCAGGGCGGCACGTGCGGCGTCGACGGCCTGCTCGAGGTCGCTGACGCTCGCGAGCGCGACGCGAGCGCTCACCTCACCCGTCGCGGGGTTGAACACGTCCTGTTCTCGGCCGGTTCCGGCGACCTCGCCGCCGTTGATCCAGTGGCCGATCTGCTTGATGTCACTCATGGTTCACACCTTCGTCTCGTGGGTCCCGCGATGCGCTCGTGGCTGTCTGCGGGGTTCTGGGTGGTCAGTGGTGCGAGCGCCGCGTGGGGCTCGGTGGTGGTGACGCGTGGGGCCAGCGATGGTGCCGCGTCGGGCCGGGGCTGGTCGTCCGTGGCCACGCGACTCGCGCGGGCGCTCGGTCAGGCGTCGCGGCGTGCGCCGCCGTGGACGTAGCCCTCGGGCAGGCCTTCGGCGTCAGGGTCGACGGCGGCGATGACGACGGTGCAGTCGAGCTCGCCGCCCCCACCGTCGACGGCTTCGGCGAGGCGTTGCGCGGACAGGCCCGTCGCGGGCAGGTGCAGGCCGTGATCGGCCGCGGCAGCGAGGGCGAGACCGATGTCCTTGAGCGCCAGATCCGCGCGGAACGACGCGGAGAACTCGTTGTTGACCGCGGCCGTCTCGACGACGCCGGGCACGGGATACCACGTCTGCAGCGCCCACGAGTTGCCGGAGGAGACGCTCGCGATCTGGTGGAACGTCTTCGCGTCGAGGCCGAGCTTCTTCGCGAGCGTGGCCGCTTCCGAGAGGCCCTGCACGGCGACGAACAGCATCATGTTGTTGACGATCTTTGCAGCCTCACCCGTCGTCGGGTCGCCCGTGGCGAAGAAGTTGCCGCACATGGGCTCGATGAGCCGGCGCGCACGTTCGACGTCGGCGTCCGCACCGCCGACCATGAACGTGAGCGAGCCGGCCTCGGCGCCGGAGATTCCGCCGCTGACGGGCGCGTCGACGAAGTGCAGGCCCTTCGCGGCGGCCGCGTCGTGCACGGCCTGGCAGGTCGCGATGTCGACGGTCGAGGAGTCGATGAGCATCTGCTCGGGCGTCGCATGGGCGAGGATGCCGTCGTCGTTCGAGGGTTGGGAGCCGTCGGCCGCCTGAGCAGCTCCGAAGTAGACGGCGCGCACGTGCTCGCCCTTGGGCAGCATCGTGATGACGGCGTCGGCGCCTTCCATGGCCTCCGGCGCGCTGCCGGCCAGCTCGACGCCCGCGTCGGCGGCAACCGCGCGGCAGGCATCGACGACGTCGTGGCCGCGGACGGTGAAACCTGCCGCGATGAGGTTCTTCGCCATGGGCAGGCCCATGTTTCCGAGGCCGATGAACGCGACGGTGGTCATGATGCTCCCCTGGGGTCGTGGGTGCGCACACGCCATGGGTGGGCGTGAACGACGATGCTCGCCACTCTATGACCTGCATCACACGACCAGTGGATCGGGGCCCACCCGGTGCGGTCTCCTCACCCGCGCGACTCACCCGCGCGCGACGGCGCCCTTCGCCGCGTCCCACGACCCGAAGTGCTGACGCATCGCAGCGCCACTGGGCGCCGTGCGGCTCGCGTCGGATTCGCTCTTCACCCACGCGCCGTAGGCGGTGAAGGAGGTGGACGCGACGTCGGGGCGGCCGTCGTCGGCTGCAGCGGCGAGGAAGGCGGCGACGGCCGCGCGGTAGTCGTCGTCGGAGAAGGAGCCGGCGCCGCGCGAGCGTCCGGCGTTCGCCGTCAGCCCGAGCGCCTCGGCGGCGCGCGCCCACGACCCGCCGCCGAGGCGCTGACGGATCGTCTGCGACGTCGGCGGCCACACCGCCACACCGACGCGGGCGACGATGCCCCGCTCCTCGAGATACGCGCTGCGCGCCGCGTCGTACTGCGCGGCGCTGATCGACGAACCACCGGCCTCGGGTGACCCGCCCGTCACCCGCTCGTGGAGGAGGCGATACGCGGCTTCGGGGCTCTCGTCGTCCATGGGGTCATTGTGGCGCACCCGCCGTGCCGGCCGTCGCGTCGACACTCCGGACGACGGCCCACGAGGCGTCTGCGTCGACACCAGAGAGATACGAGGCCGCCGAGGGATGAATGCGGCATCGAGCTCCCGTCGTCGGACGTCAAGTACGGCGTCCGGCAACTCATACCGGCGATGTGGACGTCGCCGTCATCGTCGAGACGGTGCGGCCACTACGCGACCGCGCGGCCGGTCTGGAGGTTCCAACGCGTCCACCCCGTCGGGCGTTGCGTGCCGCTGCCGTGCGAATTATCTTGGAACACATGGCAAAGATTGCATTCCTCACCAGTTCTGAAGGCATCGAAAGCGTCGAGCTGACCGACCCCTGGAAGGCCGTCGCCGACGCGGGCCACACGCCCGTCCTCATCTCGCCCGAGTCGGGCGAGGTGGACCTGTTCGACCACCTCGAGAAGTCGGGCACGCAGAAGGTCGACGTCGAGCTGTCGGACGCCGACATCAACGACTACGCCGCGCTCGTGCTGCCCGGTGGCGTCGCCAACCCCGACAACCTGCGCGCCGTGCCGGAAGCCGTCGACTTCGTCCGCCAGTTCGTCACGGGCGGCAAGCCCCTCGCGGCCATCTGCCACGCTCCGTGGATGCTCATCGAGGCCGACGTCGTGCGCGGCAAGCGCGTCGCGTCGTTCCCGAGCCTCCAGACGGACATCCGCAACGCCGGCGGCGAATGGGTCGACGAAGAGGTCGTCATCGACGCGAACCTCATCACGAGCCGTAACCCCGACGACCTGCCCGCCTTCGACAAGGCGCTCCTCGACGCGGTCGAGAAGGCCTCCGTCTGAGGTTGGCCTCGACAACGCCTCCTCGTGAGGCTTGTCGCCAGTGGGTTCCTGGCTGAGGTTCACCCCTCATGCGACGCCCCGGTTCGTCGGATCTGCTCACGCTGCCGACTGCCGGGGCGTTTGCATGTCCAGCGCTGCCCCAACGGCGAGTTTCGTCCACATCGGCGGTCTTCAGTCACATTCGTCCTCGGCTCGGCGCCCATCAGCCTCCCCACGTTGGACGCCGGCCTCGCCACCCCCGCACGTCAGCGGGCGTCTGAGACGCAGGGACGCGCAGGAGGCGTCAGCCGAAGATCGCAGGGACGGCGTTGAACTCGAGCATCGGAGCGAGCAGGACGTCGCCCTCCGGCTCGCGCAACTGTGCCTCCGTGAACCACCGCAGCTCCTCGATCTCGGCGGCGACGCGCGGCGTCTGCGTCAGCTCTCCGGGGTAGGTGAACACGTGGGACTCGAGGGCGAAACCTGGTTCGTTCGCCGCGTCGGAGCGGAACTCGCCGAGCGGCTCGAGCTCGGCCGCCGAGACCACGAGCCCCAGCTCCTCCTCAACCTCCCGCGACGCCGTCTGAGCGAACGTTTCTCCGTCCTCGAGCTTGCCGCCGGGCAGCATGAACCGCTGCGTGCCGCGCTTGCGGACCGTCAGCACGTGACCTTCGGCGTTCCGAAAGACGACCGCAGCGACCCGAATGAGCTTCTCCGCCACCATTCTTCCAACCCTAAATGTTGAGCCCCGTGACGTTCCGGGGCTCGACCGAATTCACCGCCAGCCCACGGACAGCGGCACGGGGGCGGCGCGATCCACCGGCGCTTCGATTCGCATGAACACAGATTCCTATGACCCGCAGCGTCGACGCGAGGCGGCATAGTGAAGACGTGACTCCCGGCAATGCCCCTTTCCTCCCGTCGGTCGCTGATCGTGCGCAGCGACGCGCGTTCGAAGCGTTGCTCGCGCTGCCGCGAGCCGTTCGTCATCGTGCCGCAGGCCAACCGCACATCGTCGACGGTGGGGCGCTCGACCCCGACATCACCGTCGGGTTGAAGGTGCTCGGACGCATCGGAGGCAAAGAGCTCGACGAGCGCTCGGTCGCTGACGCCCGTCACGCTCTCGCAGCCGAATCGTGGCTCTTCGCAGGTGAACTCGCTGACGTTGCGAACGTCGAAGATGTCGTCCTCGACGGCTCGTCGTACGGCGCGGGAGACATCCCCGCCCGCCTGTACCGCCCGCACCCCTCGCCCGTGACGGTGGTGGGCAAGCATGCGCGCGTCGTCGACCCCGATGCGGGAGAAGTCGGCACCTCGGAAGCCGGCGCGGAGGAGGCCGGCGCGGCGGTCGCTGCTCGCACGGACGCCCCGAACGTCGACAACCGCGAGCCTCGCGCAGACCCGCTGCCGCTGCTGGTGTACTTCCACGGCGGCGGGTGGGTGTTGGGATCGCATCACACGCACGACGCCGTCGCTCGGGCGTTGTGCGCGGGCGGCGAGGTGGCGGTGCTCAACGTCGACTACCGCCTCGCTCCTGAACATGTGTTCCCCGCTGCCGTCGACGACGCCGTCGCGGCGTTTCGCTGGGCGCATGCACATGCTGACGCACTCGGCATCGACCCGAATCGCATTGCGGTGGGAGGCGATTCGGCCGGCGGCAACCTCGCAGCCGTCGTCGCGCAGGAATGCGCCCGTGTCGGCGGACCGCAACCTGCGTGGCAGATGCTGTTCGTACCCGTCACCGACCTGACGCTGCCGCGCTCGCGCAGCTACGAACTGTTCAGCGAGGGCTACTTCCTCACGCGCGCCAACATGGATTGGTACGAGGCGAACTACCTCGGAGGCGGAACGCTGCCGGACGACGTCGATGCGATGCGCCGCGACCCGCGCGTCTCACCGCTGTTGGCCGATGATCTGCAGCAGCTCGCGGAGCGCGGGCTGGCACCGGCGTACGTCGCCGTCGCGGGATTCGATCCGTTGCGTGACGAGGGAATCGCCTACGCGCGCAAGCTCTCCGACGCAGGTGTGGCGACGACGTTGCGCGTGCACACCGACGCCGTGCACCCGTTCATCAACATCCTCGCGACGGACCTCGGGCGACGCTGCATGGCCGAGGCCGTCGGCACTCTCCGCATGGCCCTCCACGTGCGCTGACGCCCCGCCGCTCGCCCGTTCACCCGTTGGCCCGCTCGCACCTCGGCGATCTGGTCGTGGCCCTGGCCGGAGCCCCCCGCTCCATACCCATCCGCGGTTCCTGTCCCCATCGGCGATTCTCGTCCACATTCGCGGATCCCGTCCCCATTGGCGATCCACGGTCACATTCATGGCGCCGCTGCCTCCGGACCGACGACGGATGGGCGAGGTCTCGGCCTCAGCCGTCGCTCGTCACATCACCGACGCGGAGACGACGGCGTCACCACCGTCCGCGCCCCTGGAGCCGGCTGACTGGGATGCACCGTAGGTAGAGGTGGGCGGGTGCCGCGCGCCCGCCTGAGTGAGGTCGAGCGAATGTGGACAAGAATCGCAGTTGAGGCAGCCTCGCCAGCCACAGGCGGCTGACCAGCTGACGTCAGGCTCTCGCCCCCTCCGGCCACATCACGGGGGGAAGCTCAGTTCGTGGCATCCCACGGTGTCAGCGACTGCCCGTGGGGCCCCGTCAGAGCGCGGGGTTGCCCGTCGAGGGCGAGCACGAAACGTCCCCGCAGATCACGTGGTTCCCAGGCAGCCGCCACCGCGTCGCGCGTGCCCGGCATGACGCTGGGCGCCTCGTTGCTGATCCACGTGAAACCACCGGGCCGATGCGTCAACTCGTGCAGGCGACGTTCGAATCGTGTGCGGGTGTCATCGTCGACGTAGGCAAGTACGGCCGAGTGGAACAGCACGAGGTGCAGCTCGTCCGGCACCTGCGCGACGAGGCGCTCGAGATCGTCGACGACATCGCCACGGACGATGTGCGCGGCGTCCTCGGGGTGCGACGTCACGTGCCGCCTGACGGTGTCGATCGCCGCAGCGAGCCGCGATGCGCGCTCGTCCTGGCCGGGCCACACGAGCGCTCGCAACCAACGGGCGTTGTCGAGAGCCTCGGGGTCATCGGACAACACATCGAGTGGGTTGAGATCGAGGCCGCCACGCCATGCGATCGTCGGCGCACGCGGCGTTGCGTTCGTCATCTCGTCGAGTGCGCCGGCGACCACGCACGTCAGCAGCGGCCGCTCGCCACCGGCGCCGGAGTCAACGCCGCCCTCGGACCCAGCGGAGACGTACTCGTAGTCGTATAGGTCGGGGTAGAGCGCCAACCCGGCCGAGCACCCGACCTCGACGAGCGCGATCGGGCCGTCGCCCGCTGCACGCGCCGCATCAGCGATGAACGGCAACAGCGTCGCGCATCGCCCGACCTCGTTCGTCTGGGTGGCCCTCGAGAGCGCCACCGCGCGCACCTCGTCCCAGTGCTCGCGCAGCCAGTTGACGAACGACGACGCATCGTCGGACGGCGCGTCGAGGTAGCGCGCAGCGCCCAGGACGAGGTTGGGCTGACGCTTGGGCGCAGGCAGCGTCGCGATGAGCGAGAGGACGGCGTCGTCATCCGCGATGCGCAGGCAGATCGCCTCGTAGATCGGCGAATTTCCGCGAGCTTCGTTCGTGGCGAACCTGCGGTAGGCCGTGGCGGTGTCGGCTTCGAGCCCGGTCATGGTCATGGTGGCCTCCTTGGTGCCTCGACGTCAGCCTCCGCCCGTCGACGGCGGCTCACAAGACGTCGAGGCTAAGAAGCAACCCCGAAATTCACGCGCGGCGGGAGCCCGCGCCGTCCGTACCGCTCGGTTGGGCACAGCACCACGCCGCACCCCGATGGCATGAAATCGCGCGTCGTGTGGTTGAGTGGAACACGAGCACGCAGCCGACGAGATCTCTCCGGCGCCGCTCGATGATCCGCGCCCCGCGTCCGTGACGCCCGGCCCGGATCCCCACCTCGCCACGACGCGAAGCCGCGAACCATCGCGCCGCCGACCGGCCACCTGACTCGAAGGATCACGCATGACCATCACCAACCCGTTCACCCTCGCCACGCTGACGACGACGCCCGACGCGTCACCCGCCGACGTCGCCGAAACCCCCGTCACCCCCTACGCGACGCTGTGTGCGGATACGAGCCGCCCAGCCGCGTTCGCGATGACGTTCGTCGAACCCGCAGCATGATCGAACGCGGTCTGACGAAGGGTTGAGCGGCTGCTCAACGTACGCGCAGGGGCGCAGGCCTACGCTGGGGGCGTCCCGACCATGTGCTGGAGCTCACCGATGACCGATTCGCACCCCATGCCTCGTCCCGTCCTGTCGGCTCAGGAGGCGCGTGAGCGTATCGCGGCCGTCGAGCAGTTCATGGTCGCGTACCGTTCGGCCATCGACGAGATCGAGACGAAGCTGCGCGTGCTGCAACGCGAGTTCACGCACACCGACAGCTACAGCCCGATCGAGAGCGTCAGCACGCGGCTGAAGTCGATGGAGTCGCTGCTGCGCAAGGCCCGCAAACGCGACTGCCGCCACCTCGACGACGTCCGGGCGCGCGTCACGGACATCGCCGGCATCCGCGTCATCTGTTCGTTCACGCACGATGTCTACCGTGTCCGCGACCTGTTGCTCGCGCAGGACGACGTCACGCTGCTCGAGCAGAAGGACTACGTCGCGCACCCGAAGCCGAACGGGTATCGCAGCCTGCATCTCATCGTCGAGGTGCCGATCTTCTTGTCGACGGGCCCGCAGCCCGTGCCCGTCGAGGTGCAGTTGCGCACCATCGCCATGGATTTCTGGGCGAGCCTCGAGCACAAGATCTACTACAAGTACGACGGCGACGTGCCCGCGCACCTGCTCGCGGAGCTGACGACGGCGGCGCACACGGCCAGCCGCCTCGACGCCGACATGGAGAGGCTGCACCACGAGATCAGTGCGCTGCGCACGGCGAACTCCGCTGATGACGATCACGTGCTGCCCGAGATGCTGCAGCTCATCAGCTACTTCGACAGTTCGCCGGAGCGTCACTGAGGCGAGGCTCAGCCCTCGTCCGGTCCACGCGTGTAGGCCGCGGCGCGGATGATGTCGTCCTCCTCGAGGCCTGCTCCGACCGCGCCGCCCAGCGTCGCGAGTGACGCCGTCATCCAGGCGCTCTCGACGATCTTGCCGATCGACCACGACTGATCCGACAACTGCTGGAACGAATGCCCGTCGAGCAGAAGGAAAGCGGCCGCGAGCGCCAGCAAGAACACGGCGAGGTAGAAGACGCTGACGCCGATCGTCATCGTCAGGGCTGTGGCGACGTTGAAGAGCATCACCTGTTCGCGCTCGGCCTTGCGGCGCGGGCGTTCCCACAACTTCGCCCCGACGATCAGCGAAACCGCTACGGCCACAACGGCGATCACCGACAGCAGGCCGAGCCTCCACGGCCCGTAGTTCGTGGCGAGCACCCAGATGTCGGGCGTGATGAGCATGAGCGCGCCGGCTGCCGCCGTCACCGCGATGAGTTGGCTGAGGCGCAGCGCGAGCGTCAGCGGACGGTTGGCTCGCACGAGCCCGAGCAGCACGCCGACGTTGCCGCCGAGCACGCGCGCCGCGAACTGCACCGGGTTCTCGTCGTCGCGCCCCTCGACGTCCTCGGCCCGCTGGCGGGCACGGCGGTCGATGTCGTCGCTCGTGTCGCCCTCGTCGAAGTGGAGCAGCTCCTCGACGAGACGCACGCACGCGGCGCGCACTTTCGTCGCCACCTGCACATCGCCGAGGGCGGGCACGACGACGAGCCCCACGCCATGGACGGGCGACAGCTGCGTCTGCACGACGCGGCGCCCGTCCTTGAGCGGCAGATCGGTGAGGACGAGCACGAGATCCCAGTTCTCGTCGAGCATCCGATCACGTGCCGTCTCGATGAGGTCGAGGGGCGTGACTGGCGGTTCGGCGAGACGATCTTCGACGACGACGAGGTTCCACTCGACCTGCGGGTACTGCGCCGCGAGCGCCGCCGTCACGTCGGACGCGAGCGTCGCGCTCGTCAGCGCTGCGGGTGAGACGACGAGCCCGACGTCGAGGACAGGGCGATCCGACGGGTCCGACGGCGCGGTGTCCGGTCCGGAAGCGTCTCCCCCGGAGGCCATCCAGGCCGGGTGTTCTCCCGCCGATCGGAGGGGCAACTCGTGTGTCGCGTCGTCGTCATGCACGTCCCCATGATGCGCCATCAGCGCGCCGCGCTCATCCTTGCCGCCGGGACGCCGGGGTGCGACGTGCCGCCCTGCCGCCTCGGCGCGCCCCACGTCACGCCACGACGATCGGGGACGCGCTCGACGTGGCGATCGACGACTCTGCCGACCGCATGAAGGAATACGTGCGCCGCGCATGTCATTGAACCGAGCATGAAGGCGATGACGTACTCCCGCTACGGCGATGACAGTGTTCTCGAACTGCGCGATCTCGACACCCCGCGCTTCGGCCCCGGTGAGGTGCTCGTGCGCGTCAAGGCGGCGAGCGTGAACCCCGTCGACTGGAAGATCGTGTCGGGCGGGCTCGACTCGCTCATGATGACGGTCTTCCCCGCCGTTCCGGGCTGGGACGTCGCGGGCGTCGTCGAGGCCGTCGGGCTCGACGTGCCCGAGTTCCGCGTCGGCGACGAGATCATGGCGTACGCCCGCAAGGACGTCGTGGCCGGCGGCACGTTCGCCGAACTCGTCACCGTCCCGGTGCGTACCGCGACTCGCAAGCCCGCGTCGATGACGTTCGAGGAAGCGGCCTCCCTGCCCCTCGCCGGGCTCACGGCCTACCAGACGCTGACGCGTCTCAACCTCAACGCCAACGACACGCTGCTCGTGCACGGTGCGGCCGGCGGCGTCGGGTCGTACGCGGTGCAGATCGCGAAGCACATCGGGGCGCGTGTCATCGGCACCGCGTCCGAGCGCAACCACGAGTACGTGCGCGGCCTCGGGGCGGACGACGTCGTCGAATACGGTGACGGCCTGGTCGAGCGTGTGCGCGCCATCGCACCCGACGGCGTGACGGTGAGCGCCGACTACGTCGGTGACGTCGAGGAGCAGACGATGCAGCTGCTCACCCCGGCCGGGCGGCACGTGTCGGTCGCCGATCCGAGCGTCGCGCTCAATGGCGGGCTCTATGCGTGGGTGCGCCCGAGCGCCGAGGATCTCGCGAAGCTCGCGCAACTCGTCGACGACGGCGCGCTGCGCGTCGACATCGCCGCGACCTACCCGCTCGAGCGGCTTGCCGATGCCTTCGCCCAGAGCCGTGAGGGCCACACGCGCGGCAAGATCGTCGTCACCCCCTGACGCATCTCGTCCAGCCGACGAGTTCCGCCGACCGTGTGGCGGGCTCGTCGGCTCGATGGTGAACCTGCTGATCTCGCACCCCGAATTCCCGGCCACTTCGCACCCCTACCGCCTGGTATCGGCCTAGCGTTGAAGCATGAGAACTCGGGGGATCGTCAGCATCACGTTCATCGCCGGCCTCGCAGCCCTGACGGCTTGTTCCTCGGACGACGGGTCGGACCCGGCGTCGGGCGCGTCGTCCTTCACGGCGACGGCGTCCACCTCGGCGTCGACCAGGCCGTCATCGACCTCGTCGCAACCCACCACGTCGACGGCGGTGTCCTCGAGCGTGCCGACTTCCACGTCGGCCCCGACGTCGAGCACCGCTGCCCCCACGACGCCTGCGTCGTCGACGGTGGCGCCGCAGCCGACGTCAGCGTCGGCGACGCGCAGTTCGCCGACGTACAGCGCGACCTCCGAGCGCCCGCCTGCGCCGGGTGATCCCACGCCGAGCACCGTGAGTGGTGTGACGTTCGGGCGCGAGCAAGTTCTCACGCCGGGCAGCCCGGTCATCGCCGATGGCATCGGCAAGGTCAAGCCGTCGACGTTCGCCATCACGTCGCACCACACGATGTTCGTGACGGACGTCGTGTGGAGCAGCTGGGGCGGCCAGGTGGCACGTGCCACGGGCATCGCCGAGAACGGCGAGAACTCCGATTCGATGGTCGACCTGCCGCGGCAGAAGGCGTACATCACGGCCAAGCTCGGCACGTGCCGCGGGCGGCCCGCGTACACGAAGGTGGCGTGGAACTTCACGTCGTTCGAGAAGAACGAGACGAACCCGCAGGGGTGGTACAACATCTGCGACCTCGCGTCGAACTGAGTGCCGGCGCCCCATGGAAGACCGCGCGGCGTGGACGACCGAGCTGACGGCTCGCCCCGGTGGTATGCCGGACTCGGTGTCGAGTTTCTCGCGCCGCAGGGGTGCAGAAAGCTCGAACACACCGTCGACGTCGCCACGGCCGCGTGCCCTGAACGCGCGCGGGTCCCGGACGTCGAGGGCCGCAGACTCATCCTCCGACGAGGTTCGCGGCTGCCTGTTTGTCGTCGGCGTCGCACCTTCGTAGACTCGTGACGATGGTGGAGGATGAGCCGTTCTGGCATGACGACGAGCACGATGACCTGCTGGCCGAGGAAGAAGCCAACCGGTCTCGTCGTCGCGCGTTCATCGGGGTGGTGACGGCGTCGATCATCGGTGCCGGCGCGTTGGTCGGTGCCACCATGTTCGCGAAGAACTACGGCAGCAACAGCGACTCCGAGCTCCCGGCCTCGGTGGCGTCGAGCACATCGGCCACGCCGTCGAATTCATCGTCTGTTTCGTCGAGTTCATCGAGCTCGAGCTCGTCGTCCTCCCCGAGCACGTCGACGACCTCGTCGAGCCGGCCGACCGCGGAGGCCACGACGGTGGCACCGACCACGGCGCCCACGCGCACTGCGCCGACGACGCGCGCGCCCCGCACGACGACGACGACGCGCGCGCCTCGCACGACGACGAAGCCGAAGACGACCTCGTCCAAACCGAAGCCCACGTCGACGAAGCCGACGACGAAGTCGACGACCACGGCGCCGTCGACCACCACGACGACGAAACCCACCACGACGTCCGCACCGCCGCCGCCGACGCAGGCCCCGACGACGCCTGCGCCCACGCAGCCCCCGGCGACGACGCCGCCTGCTCCCGAGCCGACCAATACGCTCGGCACCGGAGGCCCCGAGGCTCCGAAGACGGCCGCCGCGAGCGGGTCAGCACCCTGATCTCACGTCTGGAGGCACGCTGAGCTGTCGTCAGCAACCTCCTCATTCGCTCAACAACCGGCCGGTGTCGTCGCGGGCGTTGAGCATGAGGATCTGGATGCCGTCGATGACGCCGTAGGCGACCATGAACATGCTGAGCATCGTGCAGCCGGGCACGAAGATGCCACTGCTGAACACCGCGAGGTGGATGCCGCCGCGGCGTGAGTCACCGGCGTAGAACCGGCCAAGGCCCGCCCAGCCACCGACGATCTGCAGGAGCCCCGCTGTCGTCTTCTTGCGCGGTGAATGCTGCGGCACGGATGCGGGCTGCGTCGGCGATGCGCGAGGTTGCCATGGGCCGGGTTGCCAACGTCCCTGATGCCACCCCGCCGCGGACCACTCCCCAGGAGCCCACGGCCCAGCCGACCAGGCTTGCGGGGGGACGGCTCCGGGCGTCCACGGCCCTGAGGCCCATGCGTCCGACGACCATGCGCCCGAAGGCCAGGCGCCGGGCATGGGCTGTTCGTGGTTCCACGCGCTGTCGTGGTGGCCCCGAGCGTCAGGCGCGAAGCTCTGAGTCGGGGGCATGTGGGGTGCGTCGATGGGCGGGCCGTAGCTGTCTACGCGCGGGTGAGCCGGTGGGAGCGGGTACGGCAACGACGTGGGCTGCGGTTCGGGTGCGGGAAACATGACGTCAGTCTTGCGACGCCACGACCGGCCGCGCGTTCGTCATCCACAACCGTCACCGTCCACAGGCGACGCTGCGGCTGGAACAGTTACACAGCGCCCGTCATCTTCGCCGACAACGCCCGAGGCGCCCCACCCTGTTCGGGTGAGGCGCCTCTCTGCGGTGCGGTTGTTCGTCAGTCGCGCAGGGCGCTGATGATGCTCGTGATGAGCATGAGCAGGCCCGCGATGATGCACAGCGTCAGCCCCCAGCCGCTGCCGGCGCTGAACCCGGCGAGGCCGTTCGCGCCCTGCTTGGCCTCGTCCAGCTTGTCGCGGACGTCGAAGTAGTCGTAGACGGCGACTGCCGTGGCGATACCGCCCAGCGCTGCGCCGACCCACATGACGGGCTTGCGGATCTTGCCGAGCGCGCGCAGCACGCCGAGAGCCAGGGCGATGATGGCGGGGATGAGGACGAACCAGCCGTCCGTCACCTTGTTGTCATCACCGGCGGAGTCGGAGTTGGGGATGTTGCTCGACTCCATGCCGATGCCGTTCGTCGAGGCGTTGAAGTTGCCGAGCGTGCCGGCGTCGATCTTCAGCCACATCCAGGTGCCGAAGACACCGATGATGGCGAGGAGCGAGGCGGCGACGAGGCCCCAGCCGAGCGTCTTGCCGATGCCGGGGCGGGGCTTGTCGGCCGTCGCGCCGTTCTGGGGTGCGTACTGGTTCTGCGTCACCGTCTGGCCCTGGTTGTACTGCTGGCCGGGGTTGTAGGCGGCGCCCTGCTGGTTGGTGTTGGCGTATCCAGCCTGCGCGCCGGAAGCGTAGCCCTGCGGCGAGGAGTTGTAGCCGCCGTTCTGCTGGGCGGGCTGACCCTGGCCGTTCTGGCCGTAGGGCGCGCCCTGCGGAGCCGAGTTCCACTGGCCGCCCTGGCCGTTGGGCGTGGAGTTCTGCGGCGCCGAGCCGTAGCCCGAGCCGTGCTGGCCCGAGGGGTTCGAGCCCTGCTGCCCGCCCGACGTCTGGTAGGTGCCGCCCTGCGGAGCGGAGCCGGGAACCGGCGGGTACTGGCCGGGGCCGCCGGAGGTCTGGCCGTACCCGTTCGAGCCCTGCGGGTTCGAGGCGTTGTGCGGCATCGCGCGGGTCTCGCCCTCGTTAGCAGCGAACTGTCCGCCGAGCCCGCCTGCCTGGTGCTGACCCTGCTGACCCTGGCTCTGCCAGGTCGACTGGCCCTCGCCGGCCTGCTCGTGCGAACCGGCCGACGCCATCTGCGTCGGCTGCTCGTTCAGGTCGTCGTTCGAGTTGGACATCGCGGTTTTCCTCCCGTGCCACGGACGTTTGATCAACACATTAGAGGAACCTGGGAGTTCATCGGTTCCAACTGGCGGGTAACGCCGTGTCGTGGGCGTGTCGGTCGCCCGTCCAGGCTGTGGGCATCGAGACCGTCCACTGTCCGTTTCGATGGGCTCGGCGCGCTTGAGGCGCGCTCCCGCGGTCGTTGGCATGGATCGTTCGCAGGCTTGCCGAGCGAGCGCACACACCCGTCGGGCGAGCGCGCGCCTCCGCCGGGCCCTTCGAGTGGCGGCGATGACGGCGCCAGCTCAGCGTTCGTGGGCCTCGTCGATGCGTTCGAGGATGGCGGCGGCGAGGGGTTCGGGGTGGAGGTCGCTGATCCAGTGGCCGGTGTTCTTGAGTTCGACGAGGCGGTAGGGGGCGTCGACGTAGGCGTGGGTGAGGTGGGCGGCGGTGTGGCCGAAGGCGAAGTCGTCGGCGCCCCAGACGTACGTCGTCGGGATGGTGCAGGGGCCGAGGTCGGCGGCGTCGCGGGGGCCGTAGGCGCGGTAGTAGTTGAGGGCGGCGTCGAGGGCGCCGGGTTCGGCGAGGAGGCGGGCGTGTTCGTCGAACGTCGCGCGGGGCAGGTCGTCGCAGCCTTCGCGTAGCTGGCGCCAGTCGTCGGCCATGAGGTGTTCGGCGGCGTCGGGTTCGCGGAACGTCTTGATGTACTGCATGGCGTCGCGCTGGGATTCGTCGGTGGCGATGGCGTCGAGCATGGCCTTGGGGTGGGCGGTGCTGACGGCGGTGTACGTCGCGAAACGTTCGGGGTGGCGGATGGCGGCGAACCACCCGATCGTGCCGCCCCAGTCGTGCCCGACGAGGTGGGCGCGCTCGATGTCGAGGGCGTCGAGCAGGCCGATGACGTCGCCGACGAGTTCGTCGATCGCGTAGTTCTCAGCGCCCTGGGGGCGTGCGGCGGACGAGTATCCGCGCAGGTTCGGGGCGATGACGCGGTGGCCGGCGTCGGCGAGTTGCGCTGCGACGGAACGCCATTGGGCGTTCGACTCGGGGAAGCCGTGCAGCAGCATCACCGGCGCGCCGTCATCGGGGCCAGCGGTGGCGACATCGAACGTCAGGTCGGCGACGGTAACGGTACGCGTCTCGCGCCATTCGTCCAGGCCACTCTTGCTCTCACTCATACGTCGCACGGTAGCCGATCCCCCGGCTCAGCCACCGCGGCGTGATCTCCCCTTGGCGACCCAGCGCCATGGCAACGAACGCTCTGGCGCGTGGTAGCGATGTGGCGCTGTTCGACCGGGCGATGACTGACCCTGACGTCAGATCTCCGTCGGTAGTGAAACGTCACCCCATCCGAACGATCCGCCCCGCCTCGTTCCACGTCTTAACGCGATGATCGATGCGCCGGGCGCGCTCGAGTGGATCGCTCGTCTGAAGTGCCTGAGCACTTGCGTGGAACGTCCGTAGGGCAACGAATCCGCCATTCAGGAGGAGCGGCTCCTGTTGCGCCGCAACGTCCCATGCGGCTTGGGCGTCGCGCCCTGTCAGGAGAACAACACGAAGTTTCGGCATGAGTGTCACCATCGACGCGAGGGCGGGCGCGGCCCGTCTGATCTGCGCCTTGGACGGAGCACGGTTGATGTACCAGGGGTAGGCATTCCACGGCGTGAGGTCGGAGGGCACCAGGCCCGCGCCGGCCATCAGTTCACATTGCTTCGCCGCCGTTTGATCGTCGTTCTCCGTGCACAACATCCCCGACCCGGTGCCTTGACTGGTCTTTGGGCCAGGATCGCGCAGCACGGTCATCATTCGGGCATCGATGCCACCGTGGATCGGCGCGACATACGGAAGCCACTCCTCATCGCTTCGCAAGCTGTCGATCAGGTCGGTGATCGGAGCGATGTGCGGTTCGTGCAGGCGCTGCTGCTGCTCACGTCGAAAGGCGGGGTTCGCCATCTGTCGCGTCATGGTTCAACCCTGACAGGTGCCAAGTCCCTCGTGGGGGCATTGCTAGAGGAGGCCCACTCAAATCTCCCTCGCTTCCGCGATAAGGCGGGCGTGTGCGCGTGGGTGCCGGGACCGCGCCAGCACTCCGGGGCGGCGCAGATACCCAGGGCCCCAAGGCGAAGACCCTCAGGGCACCGAAACCGGCGCCGCTGCCCCCTCGTGATCGCCTCACTCGCCGATCGGCAGCGGCAAGAGGTCCTCGGCTTCGATCCCGTCGGCGGGCTGGAACTCTCCGGTCTCCTCCCGAACGAGAAGGCCCTTGTCGAAGGCGCGGTGATGATTCGCACAGAGCAGGATTCCGTTGTCGAGACTGGCCGCGCCGCCATGGGCATCGTCGACGATGTGAGCTGCCTCCAGCAACGCAACGGTCGAGAGGCCGCAGTAGGCGCAAGCATTTGGTTGGTGCCTCAGGAGAAGGGCACGGAAGGCGCTCTGATGCCGACGAACCAGACGTGCCGCCATCACGTAGCGACGTTCGATATCCGCACCCTCAGACGCGGCGTCCTGCGCGGAGAGCGCACCCTCCTCGGCGTATCCGAGGTCTTCTAGGTGGCTTTCCCACGCCTCTGCGACAGCCAAGCTGTCATCCGCATGAATCAGCGTTCCGCTTGACTGCGGATTTCAGTAGGTCGATGGGGCGAGAACTTTCAAGGCGTCAAGCGGAAGAGCTTCCTCTCGCGCGACGAACGCGTCCCAATCAATGTTGTCGACGTAGTTCTTGCGACCGGCAGCTCCCTCCCAGGCGTCGTCTTCAACGACGGCTGGGTCAGTCACCCATCCGCTTGCGATGATGCCCCTTCGCCCGCCGTCGCCTTGCACGAGCAGATAGAGGCGATCGCCAAGAACGAAGTCTTTCTTGCGCGCACCTGTCGACCATCTGCTTGTCTCGAGAGCTTCACCGCGTCGAAAACGCTCGGGCTGTTCAGCCAGGAACCGGTGGTCAGTTGCGTCGTCAGGCCAATACGAGGGGTTGCAGGTCAGCAGGTACGACGCCATGTGGAACTCCATCTCACGTTGTGCGCTCGGTCTGCGCTGCTCGGTCCCTCCGAGCTGTCGCGTCTCCAACGATCTCACCTGGTGCTGCACTCGTGCGCTTCGACACCGCATCCGTTGCTCCAGACGCGTCATCCGGCAAGGTGGCAACGATGCAGATGTTCCGCTTGGCGTCGCCGCCACCCGAGCACACGGCGAAACCCCACGTCCGCTCAGTGCGTGCCCCGTTTCGCGGGAAACATTGGAGAAGCCTCCCTCAACGCTATCCTGCAGGACGCGGTGGAACGCCGAGTTCGACGGGTTCGCCCAGACGGCGGCCCAGCGTACGAATCGCCAGGTGTGGCGGCAGCATCTCTGCAAACTTGAGTCCGCGAAGTGCGTCCTCGCTGACAGCTGGGGTGACGTCGGCCAACGTCTCGCCAAAGCGCTCACGAGCCCGGGCGAGCGCCTGAGCGAGCTGGCCTGCTGATACTCCCGGCGCCACGGGCAACGACCAGTTACCGACGGCGCCGTCCCGGCACAGTTCGGGGGCGACATCGTCGAGCGCGGCCGCCAGCACTTCGTTGATGCGAAGGCCCGCGAACGTCCACCACCGCCGCCCCGACGGTTCATCTCGTACCACTGTGGCCTGTTTCAGGACGCGCGGCGCGTATTCGTCATGAATCTGCCGCAAACGCATTGATGCTCGTTCGGACACCGCCACACCGGGCAAGTCGGCCCTGAGAAGCACATCGCGAACGGCCCCTGCCAGCGCGAAGGACTGCATGCCCACCGTTCCACCCCAGCGCGCGCGTCCCACCTGATCTGACGGTTCGACGAAGGCTCGGCGGTGCTTCCAGTCGATGTGCGTCACTCGCCACGCCCTACCGGCAAGGACGATGAGGCGCGGCCCATCGACGCGTGTGGCGAGCAGACTGGGGTCGAGGCTGCCGATTTCGGTGCGCCCGTGCAGGGCAACGATCTCGGGCGGAGCGGAGAAAACGGCGAGCACTTCCATGAAGTTGCGCGCCCCGTAGCGACGCTCGGCTGCTTGGCCCACGAAGCTGAGCCCACCGTCAGAATCAAGGTGGCCGCTCGCGAGCAACCACTCTGCAATCTCCTGCAACTCCTGCGGGGTTCCGAGGCCGAGCTGAGAGAGCCACTGCATCTCAGACCCTAGATCGACGCGGCCCTGCTCCAGGCACCGGGCAAGCATTTGCTGCGCGGCAATATGGAGGGGCGCGGGGGGTGCCTCGATCGGTTCGACAAAGCCTCCGCCAAGCAACCGCAGCAAACCAGCTGCGCGCAGAAGCTGTTGGTCGTCGAGAGCCAAGAACGTCATGTTGCGCTGGGTGCCCGGTCGTCGCCCTGTGCGCCCGAGTCGTTGTCAATCGTCATCGAAGGTGAACCAGAATCACCCGACCTGGACCACGATGACGATTTCGTTCATCCAACCTGAACCGCCGAGCCGATTTTGGTCATCCAAAGTGAACCAACCCCTTGTTCTTCGCC
>NZ_JANJER010000017.1:0-45316 GCF_044878485.1 Dermacoccus sp. BD5
CGATGCCGAGCGAGGCTCCGACGGCGTCCATCGCGACGCGCTGTGAGCATGCTTCGGCGGCGCGCTTGTCGAGCACCATCCTGACGGCGTGCTCACGCAACTGCTGGTCGTACTTCTTGGGCATGGTCCGATTCTCCTTCAGATGAGTCGGAACCAAACCCAGGGCGCTTCAGATGGACCCGTTTGAGGACCAGATCCGCGCCGCTACGCAGCATATGGAGCCGCATCGTCGGATCGGCGAGCTTCTCAAGGCGTTCCACGCCGCCGACGTTGAGGCGCCCGCCCAGGTAGTCAGTGTCGTCGCATCGATGCATCAGTACCAGGACGACTGGCAACGGCGGATGCGGGAACTTCGCGTGCTCGGCTGGGACTATACGACGAGCAAGCGCAAGGAGAACGGGCGCATGATGAGCTACTACCGGCTCACCACGTTCACGGACTGGCCCGACGGCAACATCCGGGCGGAGATCGAACGCCTGAAGAAGGCGAAGAAGAACCCGGCCGGATGAGCTCTCTTAGCTGACGGCGCGGAGGCTGGTGCCGGTGCGCGTTGTACGAGACACGACAGCGCCCATCGCCTCGGCGATTGACTCTCCGATCGCCTTGGCCACAGGCGGCGGGAACGCATTTGCGATCTGGCGATACACCGACGTCTTGCGGCCGGAGAAGTGCCATTCCGAGTCGAAGCCCTGGATGCGTGCGGCCATGTCGTTCGTCAGCCGCGGCACGTAGTCCAGCGGTGCGTCCGGTGCAGGTGCCTCGTCAGCGATGCCCTTGCCGTCGACGCCGAGCTGCAGCCATGCCTGCTTCGCACGGGTGGGGCCGAGATCAGCGCCGCCGTGCTTCTTGGAACCGCCGACCAGCGTGGGCGCGATGTTGTTCGCGCGCTTGGCCCATTCGGCGGCGCCTTCCCAGCCGCGGGAGCCCATGAGGGGGGCGAGGACGCGGCCGACCGTGGGCGGGGTGCCGACCGCGCGGGGCCAAGTGAACTTGCGGAAGTTGCGGCGCTTCATCGCTACGAGAATGAACCGGGGCCGCAGCTGCGGGACGCCGAACTCGCTGGAGTTGAACAGCTGCCAGTCTGCGTCATAGCCCATCTCGTCGAGCGCGTCCAGGATGGACTGCCGGTACGGCGCGAAGCGCACGGAAGCGAGGCCCTTGACGTTCTCCAGCATGACAGCGGTCGGGCGTGCTTCACGGACGAGCCGGATGGCTTCCGGGAACAGGTCGCGCTCGTCGTCGGCGCCAAGCTGCTTGCCGGCGATGGAGAACGGCGGGCAGGGCACTCCCCCGGACAGCAGATCGATGCCTTTGTAGTCGCGGCCGTTGATGTCGCGGACGTCGCCCTCGTGCACGTCCCACTCTGGCCGGTTCAGGCGGAGCGTAGCCGCTGCATCGCGGTCGATCTCAACGGCAAGCGAGTGACCGAACCCGGCCATCTCCAGGCCAGACGACTGCCCTCCGGCACCTGCGCAGATCTCCAGGACACTCAGTTCGGGCGCACTCGTCATGCCTCTTATTCTCTCATTGAAACGGCCAGATCCCGGGACCCTCGGGCGGCGTGACGGATCATGTCACGGACCTCGGACATCCCCCGCCAGCGGGCTTGACGGGTATCGCACGGCGGTCATCCGGCCATGCCGAAGGCCCGCTCGAGATGCTCAGCCTTGGCGGGTTTCACGGCCTCGCTGCGCTGGATGTAGTGCTGCATCGTGATCCGCGGGTCGGTGGGCCCGAGGAGCTCGGTGGCGAGGAGCGCGCCCTGCGCGTCGTTGACGACGGTCGCGACCGTGCAGCGGAAGCGGTGCGGGGTGACGTTCTCGATCCCAGCCGCTTCCATCACGTCGCGCAGGAGCCGGCGGATGTTGTTCGTCGTGTGCGGAGTCCTGACTCGCGTGATGAACAGGAGGTCGCCCGCTTCGGTGTCGCCGCTACGCAGTAGGCGCGAGCGGATCGCCTGCAACGCGAACGACGGCAGTGCGACGCGGCGGACCGAGCGATCTGTCTTCGGATGATCCTGCCGGTGGGTCGGCTCACCCTTGCGGCTGATGATCGTCCCGGCGATCCGTGCCGTCGGGATCGGCCCGTCCAGGTCGAGATCCTGGAGGCGTATGGCGAGGACTTCGCCGATGCGGCGCGGAGGTGCCGAGCATGACCTCGACGATCCGCCCGAGCTGCCGATCCGGCCTCGGCCCCGCCAGCATCCGCCGCGACTCCCAGGCCTTGATCGCGGCGCGGATGTCCTGCACCTCGTCGATCGTGAACGCATCCGGGATGGTCTTCTTCCGGTGGAGCCGGGAGACATGGTGCATCGGGTTGCGAGGCAGGATCTCGTGGCGGACCGCGAGCGCGAGTGCGAGGCGGAGGACGACGCGGGCGTGCTTGGCACGGCTATAGCTGCATCTGGCGAGTTGCTTGAGGAAGTAGTCGCAGCGGGCGACCCCGATCTCCCGGAGGGTGAGGTCTTTGAATGCGGGAAGGACGAGGCACTGCGTGCGGCGTTCGATGACGCTGTGACGAACGGTGCGTTGGCGACCAACCCGCTGGTCAAAGTCAAGCGTCCTGCGGTCAAGAAGATCGAAGTCGTCAAGGCTCTGTCGGTTGAGCAAGCACAGCGACTCGTGAAGGCTGCGAACGCTCCCGCCAAGTTCCGACCCGTTGACGAAGTGCCCCGGTTCGGACGTGCCGTGCGTTTGCTCCTGTTGACGGGGCTTCGTCGGGGCGAGTTGTTGGCCCTCCGGTGGCAGGACATAGACCTCGACCGAGCCGAAGCGACGGTGCGAGGATCGCTGCAACGTCAGAACGGCGCACTCGTGGTCGCTCCCCCGAAGACGACGGGATCGAAGCGGACGATTGCCCTTTCTCCCTCTGCCGTGGCCCTGTTTAAGGATCACCGAACGGTGCAAGTGGCTGAACGGCTCAAGGCCGCGAACGTGTGGCACGACGGCGACTTCATCTTCACGACAGCCAACGGTGAACCGTGTGACCCCCGAAACCTCCTTCGAGCCGTCGAGAAGGCCGCTGAGTCAGCCAACTTGCCCGACTGTGAATCGCCCCGGGTTTGTTAGAGGCTCGTAAGTGCCGTCTCGGCGGGCGCCGGCACGGGGTTCTCATGATGGTAGACGTCCTCGAACTCGACCGGAGGGACCAGCCTGATCTCGCCGTGCACACGACGATGGTTGAACCAGTCGATGTACTCCGCGACCGCGATCTCCAGGTCCTCGATGGACTTGAATGGCCCCTTGTTCCGGATCAGCTCCGCCTTGAACAGCGAGTTGAACGCCTCCGCGAGGGCATTGTCATACGAGTCCCCCGTCGAGCCGACTGAGGCGACTGCGCCGGCCTCGGCCAGCCGCTGGGTGTATCGCACGGCGACGTACTGGACTCCTTTATCGCTGTGATGCCGTAGCCCGGCCACGTCTTGGCCTGCGCGCTGACGCGTCCAGAACGCCATCTCCAACGCGTCCAGGGCCAGGTCCGTGCGCAGCGACTTCGACAGCTGCCAGCCCAGCACCCGTCGGGAGAACACGTCGATGATGAACGCGGCGTACACCCATCCGCTGAAAGTGCGGCAGTAGGTGATGTCAGCGACCCACAGCTGGTTCGGAGCCGCCGCGGTGAAGTCTCGCTGGACCAGGTCTTGACGCTCATCCGGGCCGCGGCCTGGGACCGTGGTCCTCGGTCCCTTCGCGCGGCTGATCCCGCGCAGGCCTGCGGCTCGCATGAGCCGCTCCACCGTGCACCTGGCCACCTGCAGGCCCTCCCTCCGCAGTTGCGCGTGGACCTTCCGGGCCCCGTAGACCCCGTAGTTGGCCTCATGCACCCGCCGGATTTCCACGAGCACCTGCTCATCGCGCAGGCTGCGCACTTAAGGAGTGCGCGTCTTGGCCGCGTAGTACGTGCTCGGTGCGATCTGTGTGCCTGCCGCGGACAGCGTGGCGCAGATCGGCTCGACACCGAACTCGTGCTTGTGTTCGTCGATGTAGTCCACGATCAGCGCTGTGGGCGGTCGAGCTCCGCCGCGAAGAAAGCCGACGCCGAGCGCAGGATCGCGTTCGCCCGCCGTAGTTCACGGTTCTCCTTCTCCAGCTCGGCCACCCGGGCGGCTTCGCTGGTCGTGATTCCGGGGCGGTGGCCGTGGTCGATCTCGGCTTGGCGGACCCAGTTGCGCAGCGTCTCGGGATTGATCCCCAGCTGTTCTCCTACGCGGCGGAATGCTCCGGTCCTCGTGGCGGGGTCTTGACGGGCTTCCAGCGTCATCCGCGTGGCGCGTTCGCGGAGCTCGTCGGGGTACTTCCGTGGTGCGGGCATGCTCTGCATCCTTCCGTTGGATCAGAGCCTCCACCAGACCCGGAGCGATTCACTGGGTTGGGGGCCACACCCTGCGCCACACGTTCGCCACTCAGTCACTACTCAACGGCGTACCGCTGCGCGTGGTCTCCCGCTCGCTCGGGCACTCGTCTATCGCGATCACGGCTGACACGTACGGCCACCTGACCGACGACGCTGCGGCCTCCGCTGTGGCGAAGGTTGCCGAAGCCTTTGGGGTGTGACGCGGGGTCACTGAAACGCGATGGGGTCAAACGTGGGGTCAAACCTTGAAATTGGGTCAGAAACAGCGAGAGAGCCAGACCCGAATTTCTTCGAATCTGGCTCTCTCCCAATGATTTTCGCTGGTCGGGCTGACAGGATTTGAACCTGCGACCCCTTGACCCCCAGTCAAGTGCGCTACCAAACTGCGCCACAGCCCGCTGCGCCCGAGAGCGCAAGCCCCGAAGGGCGAATTGAACCATACCCCACACGGGGCCCGGGCGACCAATCGGCCGGCACTGCGACGTCTGGCTGTCGCCCGGAGATCGGGGCAGGCTCGGCCCCTGGATGACTGGCCGGCGTCAGAAGTCGAAGATGTCGCCGACGGCGTCACCGATCGAGCCGAAGACGTCGCCGAGACCGTCCGTCAGGCCGCCGAGGTCGAACAGCCCGTCGGCGCCCGAGAGCAGGTCGGCCATTCCGCCGATCGCCTCCGCGCCGAGGAAGACGAGGTCGTCGCCGTAGAACATCCAGAAGAACGGGTCAGAGGCGATGTCGCCCATGATGTTGCCGAAGCCCTCGAGCTGCGCCATCTTCGCAACCTCACCGATGACGCCCGCCCACCGGTCGGCAAGACCGAAGACCATGGCGTACGGCAGGTACCGGTTGAACAGGTCAGCCGCTTCCTCGAACTTGATCTGCTTGGCCTCGGCCGTCGCGATGTATTTCTTGAACCCGAGCGTCTGGATGCGCACTGCAGTGCCGTCGGCGGTGCGCGGCGAGCGCCCCATCCCCAGGAAACCCTTGCGGCGCGGGTCTCGCTCGTACCAGCCCCGATGAATCGTCTCGCGGTACATACCGTCGGCGATGTCGCGCAACGGCCCCCGCAACTGCGCCTTCATCTGCGGCAGCGTCACGTAACGGACGCCGGGCGGGAACAGGGCGTTGAGGAAGTCGGCCTCGACCTGCGTGATGACGTCGCCGCCAGGAAACTCGTTCTGGATGAACACCCAGTCACCCTGCGGCGCCTTGGCACCCCGCCTCGACGTCGGCGCCGGCGACGCTGCGGGCGCCGAACCGTCAGCGGGCTGCAGCTTCTCGATGCGGAACCAGCCGCGCAGCGACAGGTCGATCATCATCGCGCCGATGTCCTGCGAGTCGACCGACCCGTCGACGACGGTGCCCGCCATCGCCGCGCTCACGCCCTGCGGCGGATGGAACTGCACGGCCGGCTCACCCGACCACTCCTTCGCACCCTTGACGCGGCGCACCTCGCCCACGCCGTCCGCCGGGCGCATGCCGGGGGTGACGCCGACGTACTCGTAGTCGTGGTTCCAACCGAACACTGCTTCGTCTGCCTCTCACCGTGAATGGGATTCTCACCCGACGTGCGACGCCGGACGCCGATCATGGCAGGTAACGCACGAGTTACAAGCGCACTGCGCGCCGACGCGTGAGTCACTCGCCATCCTGGGGCAGGCGCCGCGCGACAGCGCACGCCCGCCCCTCGAAGGTAGGCCCCGCTCAGCGCTGCTTGCGCTTCTCGCGCACGCGCACGCTGATCTCGATCGGCGTCCCGTCGAAACCGAACTCCTCGCGCAGGCGACGCTCGATGAAGCGGCGGTACCCGGCCTCGATGAAGCCGCTGGCGAAGATGACGAAGCGCGGCGGGCGCGTCGAGGCCTGCGTCGCGAACAGGATGCGCGGCTGCTTTCCGCCGCGTACCGGGTGCGGATGCGCCGCGACGACCTCGCCGAGGAAGGCGTTGAGCCGGCCCGTCGGGATGCGCTGGTCCCACGAGTCGAGGGCGACCTCGATGGCGGGAACGAGACGGTCGGTGTGACGCCCCGTCTTCGCCGACAGGTTGACGCGCGGCGCCCACGGCACCTGGACGAGCTCGCGCTCGATCTCCTTCTCCAGGTAGTAGCGGCGCTCCTCGTCGAGTGTGTCCCACTTGTTGTACGCGATGACGAGCGCGCGGCCGGCGTCGATGACCTGCTGCACGACGCGCACGTCCTGTTCGGCGATGCTCTGCTCCGCGTCGATGAGGACGACGGCGACCTCTGCCTTCTCCAACGCCGTCTGCGTGCGCAGGGAGGCGTAGAAGTCGGCGCCGCGCGTCTGGTGCACGCGGCGTCGGATGCCGGCGGTGTCGACGAAACGCCAGGTCTTGCCGCCGAGTTCGATGTACTCATCGACCGGGTCACGCGTCGTGCCGGCGACGTTGTCGACGACGACGCGCTCCTCCCCTGCGAGCTTGTTGAGCAGCGACGACTTGCCGACGTTCGGACGCCCGAGCAGCGCCACGCGACGCGGGCCGCCACGCGGGTACGCGCCGGCGACAGCCGTCTTGTCGGGCAGCAGGTCGATGACGGCGTCGAGCGCGTCACCGGTGCCACGCCCGTGCAGCGACGAGACGGGGTACGGCTCACCGAGGCCGAGCGACCACAGCATGGCCGCGTCGGCCTCCGAACGGTTGTCGTCCACCTTGTTCGCGATGAGGACGACGGGTTTCTTCGAGCGGCGCAGCAGCTTGACGACGGCCTCGTCGGTGTCGGTGGCGCCGACCGTGGCGTCGACCACGAACATCACGGCGTCGGCGAGTTCGATCGCGACCTCGGCCTGTTCGGCGACGCGCAGGTGGATGCCGCTCGCGTCGACCTCCCACCCGCCGGTGTCGACGAGGGTGAACCGGCGTCCGACCCACTCGGCGTCGTACGCGACGCGGTCACGCGTCACACCCGGCACGTCCTCGACGACGGCCTCAC
Source organism: Dermacoccus sp. BD5 (assembly GCF_044878485.1). NCBI lineage: Bacteria > Bacillati > Actinomycetota > Actinomycetes > Micrococcales > Dermacoccaceae > Dermacoccus > Dermacoccus sp. BD5. The sequence goes on from NZ_JANJER010000017.1 coordinate 7,299, forward strand.
GGCGCCCCAGGATGCGGTTGACGAGCGTCGACTTGCCGACGTTGGGACGACCGACGACTGCGACGACGGGCCGCAGGTCGGCCTCGCCGTAGCCGCTGTCCTCGTCGACCTCACCGGACAGCAGCGCACGGTCCTCGTCGCTCAGGTCGAAGTCCTCGAGCCCGACGCGCAGCGCCTGCTCGACCGACTCGTCCGGGGCGGGCGCATCGTGGCGCAGGTCGTCGTGCTCGGCTCGCTCGTCGCGCTCGTCGTGGGGGAAATACTGGTCGTCGCTCACGCGGATTACCTCAGATCGTGGAGTATCCCGCCGGATCCGGCGGGCTCGGAGGCTCTCCCCCGCCACGTGACGACGCGGCGGCTCGCGCCGTGACGTCGGGTGGAGAGGTCTCGTGTGACGCGCCCGAATGCGCGTCACACGTCCATTCTCGCGCATGGGCGCGATTTTTCAGAGTCGAGCGCTCGAGGCCAGCCACGCCCTCGCGACGAGCGCCCGGGGAGACGATCCGGCTCAACCCGCCACGTGGCCGGCGAGGCGGGCACGCAGTTCCTCCGTCGCGGCCGCCAGCCGAGCGCGACCTGTCGCGCCCGCCACCGCCTCGGCGTCACCGAGGCGGAACGCCGGCCCGAACGTCACCTGCAGACGACTGCGCAGCCGCGGCCAGCGTCCCCGCGTGCGCCCGGCCGTGCCGACGAGACGCACCGGCACGATCTGAGCATCCGCACCGAGCGCGAGGAACGCGGCGCCCTGGTGCACCGCCTGCACCGACCCGTCACCGCGCGTGCCCTCGGGGAACACGCCGACGACACCACCCGCCGCCAGGACGCCGCGCGCCGCCGTCATCGCCTCCCGGTCGGCGCTGCGCTGCGTGACGGGGATCTGCCCGAGCCGCGTCAGCAGCGTCCCGAGCGGGCCGACGAAGTACGCACGCTTGACGAGGAAGTGCGCCGGGCGCGGCACGAGCGACGCGGCCAGCGGGCCGTCGATGACGCCGATATGATTCGCGACCACGACGACGGGGCCGTCAACCGGCACGTTCTCGCGCCCGGTCACCTCGAGGCGGTACAGCGCACCGAACAGGCCCTCGACGGCGGGACGCAATCGGCGCATGAGCCCCTCGCACGCGGACGGATCGCGCGGCGTCGAATCACGCGACGCGGCAGCCTCGACGTCACGACGCGGGAACATCAGCCGCGCGCCCGTTCGACGAGCGTCAGGACCGCCTCGACGGACTGCTGGAACGTCAGGTCGCTGGTGTCGAGCGTGACGACCCCGTCCGCAGCGCTCATGAACGACGAGACGGTCGAGTCGGCCTTGTCGCGGTCGACGATCTGCGTCCGCGTCGCCGCGATGGCGGCGTCGTCCGCGCCGCCGTGCAGCTCCTTCGAGCGGCGGGCGAGCCGTGCGGCCTCGCTCGCGACCATGAGGATGCGCACGTCCGCGTCGGGCGCGACGACCGTCGTGATGTCGCGCCCCTCAGCGACGACGCCACCCTGGTCCGCGGCGATCTGCGCCATCAGCTCACGCTGACGCTGCTGCAGCTTCGGGCGCACCTGCAAGTTGGTCGCGACCTTCGAGACGACCTCGGCGATGCGCGTCGTGCGGATGTCCGCGTCGATGCGCGTACCCCCCATGCTGATCGACGGCGCGCTCGGGTCAGTGCCCATCTCGAGCGGCATCGCGGTGACGGCGTCCGCGACGACGCCCAGGTCGTCGAGGTCGATGCCCCGATCGAGGCAATACCAGGTGAGCGCGCGATACATCGCGCCCGTGTCGAGGTAGCCGATGCCAAGGTGCGCCGCCACCTTCTTGCTCACACTCGACTTGCCCGAACCCGAGGGCCCGTCGATCGCTACCCGGATGCCGTTCGCCACGCTCGTCATGAACGCAGATTCTAGGCGGTCTCGACGAGGTGGGCGGCCCACCCCCGCGCGCTGAGCGCGCTGACGAGGGTCTGAGCGCGCAGCGGCACGACGCTGAGCTCGAGCAGACCGGCGGCGACGGCGTCGTCGTGCTCGAGGCGCATGTCCTCGACGCTGATGCCGGTCTCCCCCACGTCCGTGAACACGCGACCGAGCGCACCCGGCTCGTCGGGGATGACGACGGCGACGCTCGCGTACGCCTGCGCCGGCGCGCCGTGCTTGCCCGGGATGCGCGCACGACCCTCCTGGCCACCAGCGATCGTCTGCGCGAGCACGGCCCGGGGGCCGGGGGTGGCAATCGCATCGCGGATACCGACGGCATCCTGTGTCACGGGGGTGGCCGGTGGAGTGACGGCAACCGACGTGCTGCCTACGACCGCCACATCGGCCAGGCCACGCGTACCGCCCGATGCATCGCCCCCGGACGTGATGACCGACAGGGCGTGGATGACATCGTCGAGCGAGGCGCGCACCCCTTCGAGCAACGGCAGCACTGCAGCCGCGTTGCCGGCGAGGATCTGCGTCCACAGCATCGGGTCGCTCGCCGCGATGCGCGTGACGTCGCGGACACCCTGCCCGCTGAGAGCGACGGCGTCGTCGGGCAGCTCACGCAGCTGCGCGGCGACGAGGCTCGCGGCGACCTGCGGCACGTGCGAGACGGCGGCGACGGCCTCGTCGTGCGCGGCAGGGCTCATCGTGACGACGTGTGCCCCGCAGACCTGCGCGACGGCTGTCACGTCGGCGACGCGGGCGTCGTCCGCGCCGTCAGGGCAGATGACCCAGGTGCGCCCCTCGAACAGGTCGGAGCGCGCCGCGACCGCGCCGCTGCGCTCACGACCGGCCATCGGATGCCCCGGCACGAAACGGCACCGCTCGGCGCCGCAGCGTCGTGCCACCCCTTCGACGACGACGTTCTTCACGCTCGTCACATCCGTCACGGTGGCGTCCGGCCACGCCGTGAGCTCCGCGGCGACGACGTCGACGACCACGTCAGGCGGCGCGGCGACGACGACGAGGTCGGGCGCCTCATCCTGGGCGTGCGCGACGCGGCCGGCGCCCATGTCGGAGGCGAGCGCCGCCGCCGTCGGCGAGGTGTCGGCGAGGGTGACGTCGACGCCTCGCGCCTGCAGCGCGAGCGCCAGCGACGTGCCGAGCAGGCCGGTGCCGACGACGCGCACGCGCTGCGGCAGTGTCACAGACCGGCAGCCTTGTACAGGCCGGCGACCTCGCGCTTGTTGAGCGGCCGCATCTTGCCGGGGCGCAGATCACCGACCTTCACGGGCCCGACCTGCGGGCGCGCGAGCGCGATGACGGGGTGACCGACCTCCTCGAACATGCGACGCACGATGCGGTTGCGGCCCTCGTGCAGCACGATCTCGACCAGGGCCATGCCCGGCTGAGAGTCGACGACCTTGAACGAGTCGACGGCGGCCGGGCCGTCCTCGAGCTCGATGCCCTCGCGCATCCGCTTGCCGAGGTCGCGCGGCACCGGGCCGGGGATCGTCGCGAGGTAGACCTTCTCGACGCCGTAGCGCGGGTGCTGCAGGCGGTTGGCGAGGTTGCCGTCATTCGTCAGCAGCAGCAGACCCTCGGTGTCGTAGTCGAGTCGGCCGACGTGGAACAGGCGCTCGGTGCGCCCCTCGAGGTACTCACCGACGCACGGGCGACCCTCTTCGTCCTGCATCGTCGACACGACACCCGTGGGCTTGTTGAAGGCGAGGTAGACGAGCGTGTCGTCGAGCTGGATGCGGTCGCCGTCGACGTGGATGACGGCGCTCTCGGGGTCGATGCGCGTGCCCAGTTCGGTGACGACCTGGCCGTCGACCTCGACTCGACCCTCGGCGATGAGGTTCTCGCAGTGGCGTCGCGAACCGACGCCGGCCTGCGCGAGCACCTTCTGCAGACGCGTGCCCTCCTCGACGTGCACGTCGCGCGTCGCGGCCTTCGGTGCACGCTCTCGCGGCGGGGCGACCGGCTGGCCGCCCTTCGTCGTGCCGATGCCGAGGACGTCGGCCTCGTAACGGCTGACGCCGCCGCCGGAGCCGCGGTTGACGCGGCTGCTTCGGTTGTCGCGCTGACCCTGACGGGGTTTCCTGGAGTTCATCCGTGTCCTTGTTCCACTAGTTCGTCGATGATGGCGGCGTCCGGCAGGTAGGGCGCCAGCGGGGGAAGCTCGTCCAGCGAGCCGAGCCCGAGCCGCTCGAGAAAGGTTGGGGTAGTGCCGTAGAGCGTCGCGCCCGTCTCGGGGTCGTCGCCGACCTCCGTGACGAGCCCACGCGTGAGCAGGGTGCGGGTCACGCCGTCGACGTTGACGCCGCGGATGGCGCCGACGCGCGAACGCGAGATCGGCTGCCGGTAGGCGATGACGGCGAGCGTCTCGAGTGCCGCCTGCGTCAGCTTGGCCTGCTGCCCGCCCCGCAGGAACGTCTCGACGGCATCCGCGTAGGCCGGCCGCGAGTACATGCGCCACGTGCCGTCGACCTCGCGCAGGGTGAACCCCCGCTGCTGGGCGCGGTATTCCACCTCGAGGCCCTCGAGGTTGGCGCGCACCTCGCTCTCGCCGACGCCGAAGGCCGCGGCGAGATCGGCCACCGAGACGGGCTCGTCGACGACCATCAGCACCGCTTCGAGCGTCGATCGCAAGCCGCCGGGCAGGTGGTGCACGACGACCGGCTCGCGGGCGCCCCGCGCCGGTGGTTGCGCCGTCGTATCGTGCGTCGTCATGCGTTCACCTCCTCCTGCTCCGGGCCGTCGTCGGCGCGGGTCGTTCGTCTCGTGTCCCCACCCATGAGTCGTCGCAGCGCGGCGAAGTGTGAGGTCGCTCGTGTCATTGTCTCAGGACGCAGCGTCATCGCTCGCGCCCACGCCGCCCGAGCCCGGCTCGGCGTCGTACTCGTCGGAGACGAGGATGCGCGCATCGGGCGCCGCGACCCAGCGCACGGTGAGCGGCCGCAGGTGCTCGGCCTGCTCGAACGCGATCGCGGCCTCCTTGAACAGTTCGAGGATGGCGAGGAAACGCCCGACGACGACGAGGTTGTGCTCCGCGTCCGCGACGAGCTGCGCGAACGTCAGCTCACCACCGCGTCGCAGCTTGCTCGTCACGATGCGCGCCTGCTCACGCACGCTGACTTGCACGGCGTGCAGGTGGTCGACGTCGACGCTCGGCGGCGCCTTGGGCGTCAGCGCCCGCGCGGCGACGGCCGCGAGCTGCTCGGGCGTCACCGTCATGACGAGCTCAGGCAGTAGCCCCGAGAAGCGTTCCTCCAACCCGGCCTGACGTGCGACGAGACGCCCGTCGCTCTCCATCCGATCGGCCAGGAACTGCGCCATGTCCTTGAACGCCCGGTACTGCAGCAGCCGGGCGAACAGCAGGTCGCGCGCTTCGATGAGCTCGAAGTCCTCCTCGTCGGAGCCGCCGAGGTTCGGCAACAGCCGCGCTGCCTTGATGTCGAGCAGCGTCGCGGCGATGAGGAGGAACTCGGTCGCCTGCGACAGATCCCACTCGTCACTCGCCTCGCGGGCCGCCCTGATGTGCGCGATGAACTCGTCCGTCACCTGCGACAACGAGATCTGCGTGACGTCGAGACGATGCTTCGCGATGAGGCCCAGCATCAGGTCGAACGGTCCGTCGAACACCTCGCCCAGGTGGACGTGGAACGGCGTCGCCGCCGCACGCCGCGTCAGGACGCCGCCGGGTGCGCTCGCCGTCGACGCTGCCGTCGGCCCAGAGGTCGTGACCGCCACTGCCGATGCGGGCGCGTCGCCGACGGGCTCGGCCTCGGTCGCCGTCATCGGCGTGCGGCTCAGGGAGCCCCGCCGCGCGAGATGAGCTCGCGCGCGAGCTGGCGGTACGACTCCGCGGCACCGTGCCCGGAGGCGTACTGCGTGATCGGCTCGGCCGCAAGCGTCGCGTCGGGGAACTTGACGGTCCGCGAGATGACGGTGTGGAACACCTTGTCGCCGAAGTGGTCGACGACGGAGCGGACGACGTCGCGGCTGTGCAGGGTGCGCCCGTCGTACATCGTCGCGAGGATGCCGTCGATCTCCAGGCGCGGGTTGAGCCGATCCTGCACCTTCTCGATCGTCTCGACGAGCAGCGCTACGCCGCGCATCGCGAAGAATTCGGCCTCGAGCGGGATGACGACGCCGTGCGACGCCGTCAGCGCGTTGACGGTCAGCAGACCGAGCGACGGCTGGCAGTCGATGAGGATGACGTCGTACTCGTCCGCGACGCTGCGCAGGACGCGCGCGAGCACCATCTCGCGGGCGACCTCACCGACGAGCTGCACCTCCGCGGCCGACAGGTCGATGTTGGCGGGCAGCACATCGAGGTTGTGCACCCGCGTCGTCTGGATGACGTCGTGCGCGTCGTGGCCGCGCTCGACGAGCAGGTTGTAGATCGTCACGTCGAGATCCTGCGAGCGCACGCCGAGGCCGACGGACAAGGCTCCCTGCGGGTCGAAGTCGACGAGCAGGACGCGGCGGCCGTATTCGGCCAGGGCGGCGCCCAGGTTGATCGTCGACGTCGTCTTGCCGACGCCGCCCTTCTGGTTGCACATCGAGATGATGCGCGCGGGGCCGTGCGACTCGAGAGGTCGAGGCGTCGGGAAGCCGGGCAGGGGTCGACCGGTTGGACCCCACTGGCCCGTCGCGTCGATTCCCGGCAAACGGTCAAGTCGAACGTTAGAGTTCGTCGACTTCTGTGAACTCTCGGAAGTCACTCGAAAGCCTCCACTGATAGTTGAGCGTTTGGCATCACGCCAATCAGCACCAGATTAGCGCCCCGGGTGCGGCAACGCCCAAACCGTCGCCCGTCGACCGTCAGCGGGCGCGCGGATGCGCCGCCGCGAACGTCTCGCGCAACTGCTGCACCGACACCATCGTGTAGATCTGCGTCGTCGTCACCGAGGCATGGCCGAGAAGCTCTTGCACGACGCGCACGTCGGCGCCGCCTTCGAGCAGGTGCGTCGCATAGGAATGCCGCAGCGTGTGCGGCGAGATCTCGCCGTCGAGCCCGGCCACCTCGGCCGCGCGACGCACGAGCCCGAACACGCTCTGCCGGCTCAACCTGCCGCCGCGCTGATTGAGGAACACGGCAGCCCCGGCCTTGCCCTTCGCCGCAAGAGCAGGCCGCTCACGCGTCAAGTAGGAGCCGAGCGCGTCGGCGGCGTAGCGCCCGAGCGGGACGATGCGCTCCTTGCTGCCCTTGCCGAACAGTCGCAGCGAACGCGACATCAGGTCGACGTCGTCGACGTCGAGCCCGACGACCTCACTCACGCGCGCACCGACCCCGTAGAGCACCTCGAGCAGCGCACGATCCCGGAGTGAACCGGCGTCCTCGCCATCGCCGGCAGCCGCGAGCAAACGTTCGACGTCAGCTAGAGGGATAGCCTTCGGGAGTTTGCGGGGCAACCTCGGCGGCGCGACGTCCGTCGCCGCGTCGGGCGCGTCCGTCTCAAGCGAAACGAACGCATGGAGGCGGCGGACGGCGACGAGCGCGCGTGCCGCGGAACTGGCCGCCAGCGGCGGATGGCCCTGGCCGCCCTCACGCAGCGATCGCAGGAACGCCTCGACGCGCGCCTCCTCGACCCCGTCGAGCGAGGTGACGCCGGAGGCGGCGAGGTAGCCGAGGTAACGCGTGACGTCACGTCGATATGCCGCGAGCGTGTGCGGCGAGAGGCCCCGCTCGACGCGCAGGTGATGCAGCCACTGCGTCATCACCTGCGCCAGTTCGAGCGAGGGCTCCAGGGCGCTCACGACGCCGGTGACGCCTCGGCGACCTCGAGTCGCACCTGCTCGTCGGCCGCGGGGAGCACCCAGCTCGTCGCGTCCGCATCGAACTGCTCACCGCTGCGGATGTCCTTGATCTGGTCGCCGGTCTCCCCCGCGCCCGGGAACCAGACGTACGGGATGCCGCGACGGTCGGCGAACTGGATCTGCTTGCCGAACTTGGCGGCCTTCGGCGACACGAGCGTCGGGATGCCGCGCTCACGCAGTGCCGCCGCGATCCGCATCGACTCGGCGCGTGAGGTCTCGTCGTTGACGGCGACGAGCACGGCCGTCGGCGTCGGACGGCTCGTGCGCAGGCCGCCGTCACCGATGAGCTTCGCGAGCAGGCGCGAGACACCGATCGACAGGCCGACGCCAGGGTAGGTCCTCTTGCCGTCACTCGCGAGCGAGTCGTAGCGCCCGCCGGAGCAGATCGAGCCGTAGCCCTCCTCGCCGACGAGCTGCGTCTCGTAGACCGTGCCGGTGTAGTAGTCGAGGCCGCGTGCGATCTTCAGCTCCGCGACGAGCAGGCCGGGTGCGTGCTCGGCGGCCGTCTCGACCACGACGCGTAGCTGCTCGAGGCCCTCCTCCAGCGTCGGGTGTTCGACGCCCAGTGCGCGCACCTGCTCGACGAAGGACGTATCGGGCGTCGAGATCGCCGCGAGGGCGAGGATCTTGTCGGCGGCGGCGTCTTCGACGCCTTCGGCGACGAGCAGCTCCCTGACCTTGGCCGGGCCGATCTTGTCGAGCTTGTCGACGATGCGCAGCGTGCCGACGATGTCGTCGATGCCGAGCCCGCGGTAGAAGCCCTCGGGGATCTTGCGGTTGTTGACCTGGATGCGGAACTCACCGATCGGCAGCCGCTTGAACACGTCCGCGATGACGAGCGGCAGCTCGACCTCGTAGTGGAACGGCAGCTCCCCCACGTCGACGATGTCGATGTCGGCCTGGACGAACTCGCGGTAACGCCCCGCCTGCGGGCGCTCGCCGCGCCAGACCGGCTGGATCTGGTATCGGCGGAACGGGAACGTCAGCTTGCCCGCGTTCTCGATGACGTAGCGGCTGAACGGCACGGTGAGGTCGAAGTGCAGGCCGAGGCCCGGCTCGGCCTTGTCGGCCTCGTCCGCAGCGAGGCGGCTGACGGCGTAGATCTCCTTGTCCGCGTCACCGCCCTTGCCCGTGAGGCGCTCGACGGGCTCGACCGCGCGCGTGTTGATCGGCTCGAAACCGTGCAACTCGAACACCTCACGGATGATGTCGAGCACCAGCTGCTCGGTGTAACGCTGCGCCGGCAGCCATTCGAGGAAGCCGGAGATGGGGGTCGGTTTGCTCATGCGCCAGATCCTTGGAGTGCTTGCAGGTACGGGTTGCTCACGCGCTCGCGCGCCATCGTGCTGGCCGGGCCGTGCCCGGGAAGGATGAGGGACGAATCAGGCAGCGGTAGCACCTTCGTGCGCAGGCTCTGCTGCATCGCCGCGTCGCTGCCGCCCTCGAGGTCGGTGCGTCCGATCGAGCCGGCGAACAGGACGTCCCCGGTGATGACGCTCTGGTTCACCGTCGCGGCGACGGCGTCGTCGAGCCCGTCGGGCACCTCGTCGACGGTGAACATGACGGAGCCCTCGGTGTGCCCCGGCGCGTGGGTGACGCCGAACGTCAGCCCCGCGAGTTCGAGGGGTTCGCCCTCGTGGATGGAGACGACCTTCTCGGGCTCGCGCCACGTCGCGCTCTTGCCGAACGACTGCTCGAGCATGCCGCGCAGCTGCGGGCCGAGCTGGTCATAGGGGTTGACGAGGCGGTAGCGATCGTCGGCGTGGATGTGCGCGGCGATCCGCCCACCGCACACCGGCGTCACGGAGAAGGTGTGGTCGAGATGGCCGTGCGTCAGCAGCACCGCCGTGGGCTTGAGATCGAGTTCGCCGAGGACCTCGAACAGCTGGTCGGTGACGCCGATTCCCGGGTCGACGACGACGCACTCGCTGCCGCGTTCACGGGCGAAGACGTAGCAGTTCGTACCCATCGCGGCTGCGGGGAAAGAGACGGTCAACACGTGCCCCAGCCTATCGGGCGCGCGCACGGGCCGTCCGACCCGAGGAACGCCGGGCCGCTGCGGGCACGCGGACGACCTCCTCCCCCTAGACTGATGACGTTGCTGTCCGGTCCGCGCGTACCCGCGGGTCGGCTACGTCGAGAAAAAGGTCATGACCGTGTCCGAGGACTCCACCATCCCCACACCCGCGTCCGTGAAGCCGAGCGTCGTGCCGAAGCCCCCGAGCGCGGCATCCAAGGCGCCGACCCCGGCCGCACCGACGTCGCCGTCGGTTCCTGCGGGCACCCCGGCAGCCGCCGCGACCGAGGCGAGCGCACCGGCCACGCAGGCGGCGCCCGCGCCGTCGGCCGCGGTGGAGACGCCGTCGAATTCGAACGCCGCCTCGTTCGGGCGCGTCGACGAGGACGGCACGGTGTACGTACGCACGCCCGACGGTGAGAAGGCCGTCGGCTCCTACCCCGGCAAGAGCGCCGATGAGGCCCTCGCCTACTTCGCGCGCAAGTACGACGAACTGCGCGCCGCGGCCGCCTTGCTGCTGCAGCGCGTGACGCAGACCGACATCAGCGCCCACGACGCCGGCGAGTCGCTCAAGACGCTGCGCAAGCAGGTCGCCGAGACGAACGCCGTCGGCGACCTGCCCGCGCTCGACAGCATCATCGAAGACATCGCGACGGCGCTACGCGTCAAGCAGCAGGTGGAGGGTGAGGCCCGCGCCGAGGCGAAGAAGGAGGCCCTCGTCCACCGCGAGCAGCTCGTCGCCGAGGCCGAGCAGATCGCCGCACAGGATCCCGAGAAGGTGCAGTGGAAGAAGAGCACGACGCGCATGCGCGAACTGCTCGACGAGTGGAAGAACCACCAGAAGAACGGTGCACGTCTCGACCGTGACGTCGAGTCGGCGCTGTGGCAGCGTTTCTCCGCTGCTCGCAACGGGTTCGACAAGACGCGTCGCACGCACTTCAGCCAGCTCGACGAGCAACACGGCGCGGCGAAGAAGGAGAAGGAGCGTCTCGTCGCCGAGGCCGAGAAGCTCGCCACCTCGAACGACTGGGGGCCCACGGCGTCGGCGTTCAAGCGCCTCATGAGCGAGTGGCGTCAGGCCGGGCGCGCGTCGCGTTCCGACGACGACGCGCTGTGGCAGCGCTTCAAGAAGGCGCAGGATGCGTTCTTCGCGGCGAAGGATGAGGTCGTCGCCGAGGAGAACAAGGTGTTCGAGGCCAACGCCAAGGTCAAGGAGGAGCTGCTGGCCGAGGGCCAGAAGATCCTGCCGGTCAAGGACCTGGGTGCCGCGAAGGCCCAGCTGCGCGCGCTACAGGAGAAGTGGGACGCCGCGGGCAAGGTTCCGCGCAAGGACATGGACCGCATCGAAAAGGGTATGCGCCGCATCGAGAACGGCGTCCGTGACGCCGAGCAGGCGCAGTGGAAGAAGTCCGACCCCGAGGTGAGCGCGCGCGCCAACTCGATGGTCACCCAGCTCGAGAACGCCGTCGCGTCGCTGCGCAGTGACGTCGAGGCCGCCGAGGCCGCGGGCAACTCTAACAAGGCCGCGAAGCTGCGTCAGGAGCTCGAGGCGAAGCAGTCGTGGCTCGAGCAGGTGCGCTCGACCGCCAACGAGCTGGAGGGCTGAGAGGCATCATGAGTTTCGGATCCGGACGTTTCACGACGGATTCGGCCGCCGAAGGGTTGGTCGCGTACCTGCGCACCAGCCCTTCGCCGTTCCACGCGGTCGCATCCTCTCTGTCGATGCTCGTCGAGGCGGGCTTCACGCCCCTCGACGAGCGTGACGCCTGGCCGAGCGAGCCGGGACGTTACGTCACGACGCGCGGCGGGTCGCTCGTCGCGTGGTCGACGGAGCGCGTGCTCACTCGGCCGTTCGACGGCTCTGGTGGTGGCGCTGATGACGGTGACGCCGGCGGCGAGCGCGGCGCGGTCGCGTTCCGAGTCGTCGGTGCACACACCGACTCCCCCAACCTGCGCATCAAACCGCGCCCCGACCACGAGCGCGTCGGCTGGCAGCTGCTCGGCGTCGAACCGTACGGCGGGCTGCTGCTCAACTCGTGGCTCGATCGCGACCTCGGGCTGTCGGGGCGCGTCGCGGTACGCGAGGCCGACGGTAGCGTCGGTGAACGGCTGTTCGCCGTCGACGAGCCGCTGCTGCGCGTCTCGCAGCTCGCGATCCACCTCGACCGCTCGACCAACGACGCTCTGACGCTCAACAAGCAGCTGCACATGGAACCGTCGTGGGCGCTGTCGCAGGCACCACTGTTCGTCGAGTGGCTCGCCGAGCAGGTTCGCGTCGAACCGGTCGACGTGCTGAGCTGGGACGCGATGACGCACGACGTGCAGCCGGCCGCGCGCACCGGGTTGCACCGCGAGTTCGTCGCGGGCGCCCGGATGGACAACCTCGCGACGAGCTACGCCGCGACGCAGGCACTCATCGACGCCGTCGAGCGCCCGGCACCCGAGGGTGAGGTGCCGCTCGTGCCGCTCATCGCGCTGTTCGACCACGAGGAGATCGGCTCGATGTCGGAGCGCGGCGCGTTCTCGAACCTGCTGCCGACGATCTTCGAACGCATCATCTCGACGCTCGGCGGCGGGCGTGACGACGTGCACCGCGCGATGGCGCGCACCGTCATCGCCTCGGGCGACATGGCGCACGCGACGCACCCGAATTACGCCGATCGTCACGAACCTGCGCACCACATCGCGATGAACGGCGGGCCGGTGCTGAAGATCAACACGAACCTGCGCTACGCGACGGATTCGGTCGGCGCCGCCCACTTCGCCGCCGCGTGTCGGGAGGCGGGCGTGCCGGTGCAGGAGTTCGTCGTGCGCTCTGACCTGCCGTGCGGCTCGACCGTCGGGCCGATGACGGCGGCGCTCACCGGCGCGACGACCGTCGACTTCGGCGCCCCGACACTGTCGATGCACTCGGCGCGCGAACTCGTCGGCGCCGCCGACCAGGCGATGTACGGCGCGGCCCTCGCAGCGTTCCTCGCTCCGGGGCGTGACTGACGGGTCGGCGCCTGGCGCGCACGGCCGCTGAGGTTGCACAAAGGTCCCCAGCTCGAGCCACATCGCCCGAGAACGCGTCAACCGTGACCCGTTCTCGGGCGATGTTCGTGCGGTGACGCCGTACACCGCCGTGAGGTCAACCCTGGGCGGCGTGCTCGTTCAGCCCGGCGAAGATGCCGCACAAGCGCGCGGCGCGCTCGCTCGTGAAGACGTCCTCGAGCCGGATCGGCTCACCGTCGGGGCCGGACAGCGGCACACGCCAGTTCGGGTACTCGTCGGCCGTGCCGGGCTGGTTCTGCACGCGCACGTCGCCGACGGCGTCGACGAGCGCGACGTTGAGCATCCGTGACGGCGTCGTGACGAGGAACGCGTGCAGTGCCTCGACGACCTGTTCGTTCGGCGCGTCGGCGTCATCGAGCAGGCCCTGAGCGACGAGAAACTCGCGCCACCGCCGGCGGTCCGCCTCGTCTCGCGCCAACTCGTCCTCGAGCGAGCCGTCGAGCAGCCCCAGCTCGTGACGCAGCCGCACGTGCGCGGCGTCGAGATAGCCGGCCGTCGGCGGCAGGTCATGCGTCGTCACCGACGCGAGGCACTTCTCGCGCCAATCCTCGGGTGGCAGCGGACGCTGCGCATCCCAGTCCTGTTCGAACCACAGGATCGACGTGCCGTACACGCCGCGCTCGGCGAGGAACGTCTGCACCCACGCCTCGAGCGTGCCCAGATCCTCCCCGACGACGAGCGCACCCGCGCGCTGCGCCTCGAGGACGAGGATGCCGATCATCGCCTCGTGGTCGTACGTCACGTACGTGCCGTCCTTCGGCGTCATGCTCTCCGGCACCCACCACAGGCGGAACAGCCCGAGAATGTGGTCGATGCGCACCCCACCGGCGTGGCGCAGGACGGTGCCGACGATCTCGCGGAAAGGCGCGTAAGCCGTCTCGGCGAGACGATCCGGGCGCAGCGGTGGCTGCCCCCAGTCCTGCCCGAGCTGGGTGAACTGATCAGGCGGAGCGCCGACGTGGATGCCCGCCGCGAACGCGTCCTGCATGGCCCAGGCGTCCGCGCCCGCGGGGTTGACGCCGACGGCGAGGTCGTGGACGACGCCGAGCGCCATGCCCGCGGCGACGGCGTCCGACTGCACGCCGCGCAGCTGCTCGTCGAGGCACCACTGCAACCAGCGGTGGAAGTCGACCTCGTCGGCGTGCTCGGCGCCGAACCGCGCGACGGCGGGCGCTGTCGCGTCCTGATAATCGTGCGGCCAGGTTCGCCAGTCGGGCCCGAAGGTGCGGAACAGCACGCACCATGTCGCGAAACGGGTGAGCTGCTCGCCGCCGGCGCGGCAGTAGGCGTCGAACGTGGCCTGACGCCCCGGCGTGCGCCCGATCTGCCACAGGACTCGCAACGCCTGCTCCTTCGCCCCCCACGCAGCGTCGCGGTCGATGCGGTCGACGTCGTCGAGGCGCGCGTGGACATCGCGCGCCAGATCGTCGATGCCCCCGCGGACGTCGGCGGCCGCGCTCGCGTACTCCTCGACGTGCTCGACCCGCAGGTAGAGCGGGTTGACGAAGCGACGCGACGTCGGCAGGTACGGCGACGGCTCCATCGGCGCGCTCGGTTGTGCCGCGTGCAGCGGATTGACGAGGACGTAGTCGGCGCCGTGCTCGGCCGCCGACCACACGGCGAGGTCGCGCAGATCGACCAGGTCGCCCACGCCCCATGACCCCTTCGAACGCACCGAATACAGCTGCGTCGCCAGGCCCCACACGCGCTTGTCGCGCATCGTCGCCGGCACCTCGAGCACCCGCGGGGTGACGACGAGGCTTGCGCGCGCACCCGCGGCCCTCGTGTCGTGCCCGTCGCCGGCCTCGGTGGACGGGTGATCGTCGCCGTCGACGCGCATGTCGTCACTGTCGCCGTCGCCCGCGGCAAGGCCAACAGGCGACACGGTGACGGTGTGGTACCCCAGCGGCAGGTCGCCGTCCACGCGCGCGACGTGCCGTTCGACGACGCGTCCGTCGACCTCGCGGGTCTCCTGCGCGCGCGACGACACCGTCACCGAGACATGCGCCCCGACCTCGGTGACGACGTGCACGGCCACCTGGTCGCCCTCAGCGACGTGCACCGGGAACTCGACATCGTCGCCCTCGCGCACGACGACGCACGGCGGCACGACGCGGCGCCACGCTGCGTCACGACGGGCCTGCAACGCCGAGCGCACGGCGTCGGGCGTCGAAGCGTCGACGTCGAGCGCCGCCAGGACGGCGACGAGCGTGTCAGCCGCGACGCTGACGCGGGCCTTCTTCCAGTCCTCGTACTCGGTCGTGATGCCGTACGCCTCGGCGAGTTCGACGAGGTCAGGCGTGGCTGCGGAGTCGGTCACGGCGGGCGTCCGTTCGTGCGGGGGCAGGTCGCCGTCAGCCTATCGCTGGGCGCCGACACACCGTAGGCACCGTCAGCGGCTGCGGTTCACTCGTCCTCGTCGGCCGCCGGCGACGCGGCGGGCTTCACCTGCTCCGGCGTCGTGCGATGGTCGGCGCGCGCGCCGGTGCCGGTGATGCGGTAGACGTCGAACACGCCACTGACCTTGCGCACCGCGCGCATGACGTGGTCGAGGTGGCTCGCATCGCCCATCTCGAACGTGAACTTGCTGATGGCGACGCGGTTGGCCTGCGTCGAAAGGTTCGCCGACAGGATGTTGACGTGCTGGTCGCTTAGCGCGCGCGTGATGTCGGAGAGCAACCCGCTGCGATCGAGCGCCTCGACCTGCAGCTGCACGAGGAACACGCTCGCCTGCCCGGGCGCCCACGCGACGTCGATGAGCCGCTCGGGCTGGCGACGCAGGTTCTCGATGTTCGTGCAGTCCTCGCGGTGCACGGACACGCCCGAGCCCGTCGTGACGAACCCGACGATGTCGTCGCCCGGCACCGGTGTGCAGCAGCGCGCGAGCTTGACCCACACGTCGTCGGTGCCGACGACGGTGACGCCCGGATCGCCCGCACGTGAGCGCGGCGCGGTGCGCGGCGTCGTCGCCTCCGCCAGGTCCTCCGTGGCTGCTTCCTCACCGCCGTGCGCCTTGACGAGGGCACGCATGACGGCTTCGGTCGAGACGTGCCCGTCACCGATCGCGGCGTACAGGGCGTCGATGTCGGCGTGGTTCATCCGCGTCGCGACCTCGGTCAACGACTCGTGCGACATGAGGCGCTGCAGGGGCAGACCCTGCTTGCGCAGTGTCTTCGCGAGGGAATCCTTTCCCTTCTCGATGGCCTCCTCGCGGCGCTCCTTCGTGAACCACTGCTTGATCTTGCTCTTGGCACGCGGCGACTTGACGAACGTCAGCCAGTCGCGGCTCGGCCCGGCGCCGTCCGCCTTCGAGGTGAGCACCTCGACCGAATCACCCGTGACGAGCGTCGTCTCGAGTGGCGCGAGACGACCGTTGACGCGCGCGCCGATGCAGTGGTGGCCGACCTCGGTGTGTACGGCGTACGCGAAGTCGACGGGCGTCGACCCGGACGGCAACCCGATGACGCCGCCCTTCGGCGTGAAGACGTAGATCTCGCGGCTGCCGACCTCGAAGCGCAACGACTCGAGGAACTCGCCCGGATCCTCCGTCTCGCGCTGCCACTCGAGCAGCTGACGCAGCCACGCCATGTCGTTCGTGCCCGTCGCCGGCGAGGCGCTGACGGTGCCGTCGGCGCTCGTCGCGCCCTTCTTCGCGTCGTCCTTGTACTTCCAGTGCGCGGCGACGCCGTACTCGGCGCGACGGTGCATGTCGTAGGTGCGGATCTGGATCTCGACGGGTTTGCCGCCGGGGCCGATGACCGTCGTGTGCAACGACTGGTACATGTTGAACTTCGGCATCGCGATGTAGTCCTTGAACCGCCCCTGGATGGGCGTCCACCGCGTGTGCAGCGTGCCGAGCACGGCGTAGCAGTCGCGCACCGACTCGACGAGGACGCGCACGGCGACGAGGTCGTAGATGTCCTCGAAGTCGCGGCCGCGCACGATCATCTTCTGGTACACGGAGTAGTAGTGCTTGGGCCGGCCCGTCACCTCACCGGCGATGCGCGCGGCCCGTAGATCGGCCGACACCTGCTCCTTGACGGTGCGCAGGTACGACTCGCGCGCCGGTGAGCGGTCGGCGACGAGGCGGACGATCTCGTCGTAGACCTTGGGATAGAGCGTCGCGAACGACAGATCCTCCAGCTCCCACTTGATCGTGTTCATGCCGAGCCGGTGCGCGAGCGGCGCGTAGATCTCGAGCGTCTCCGTCGCCTTGCGCTGGGCGGACTCGGCGGAGACGTACCGCCACGTGCGCGCGTTGTGCAGGCGGTCGGCGAGCTTGATGACGAGCACGCGGATGTCCTGCGCCATCGCGACGACCATCTTGCGCACCGTCTCAGCCTGCGCGGCGTCGCCGTATGTCACCTTGTCGAGCTTCGTCACACCGTCGACGAGACGCGCGATCTCGGGCCCGAAGTCGTCGGTGAGCTGCTCCAGCGAGTAGTCGGTGTCCTCGACCGTGTCGTGCAGGAGGGCCGCGGCGAGCGTCGGCGGCGTCATGCCGAGCTCGGCGAGGATGGTCGCGACGGCGAGCGGGTGGGTGATGTACGGGTCGCCGCTCTTGCGCACCTGATGACGGTGGCAGCGCTCCGCCACCTCGTAGGCGCGCTCGATCAGCGCGGTGTCGGCCTTCGGGTGCGTCTCACGCACCGTGCGCAGCAGCGGGTCGAGCACGCGGTTCAAGCCCGGACGCGGGCCCCCGAAGCGGACGAGACGGGCGCGCACGCGCGAGGTCGCGTTGGAACCGGACTGCTCAGCCATGCGCCGATCGTAGTGCCCCCGGCGTCAGTTGACGACGAGGCCAGTGTGGAGCTCCCACCGATCAAGCCGTTCGCGGCCGGGCAGGAAGGCCAGTTCGACGAGCACGTCGAGGCACGCCACACGCCCGCCGACCTTCTCGATCAGCTCGCAGGCAGCCACGGCCGTGCCCCCGGTTGCGAGCACGTCGTCGACGACGAGGACGTTCGCACCGGGCGTCACCGCGTCCGTCTGCACCTCGATCGTCGCCGAGCCGTACTCGAGGTCGTAGGAGGCGGAGACGACGTCACCGGGCAGCTTGCCCTTCTTGCGGATCGGCACGAAACCGACGCCCATGCGCTGCGCCAGCGGCGCGCCGATGATGAACCCGCGCGCCTCGACGCCCGCGACGACGTCGACGCCGTCATGACGCTCGGCCAGCAGGTCGAGCACCTGCCCGAACGCCGCCGGGTCGGCGAACAGGGGCGTCAGATCCTTGAAGACGACACCGGGGCTCGGGAAGTCGGCGATGTCACGCGTGTGGCGGGCGACGACGTCGGCGATGCGCTGCTCGATCATCGCGGCGGCCTCAGTCGTCACGCTTGGCAGCGGGGTGGATGCCGCGCGTGCGCGCCGTCTGCGACGCGCCACCGCCCTGGGAAGGGGCCGGCGCCGTCACGACGCCCGAGGCGGACGCCGCGGTGGCGTGCTCGTCGTCGGTCGTGGCACGCGACTGGTAGCTCCCGGCTCGACGCGCGAGCTCCTGGACGCCCTTCTCGCGGCGGCGCAGGTCCGTCAGGGCCGGCGTCGCGATGAAGATCGACGAGAAGGTGCCCACGGCGATACCGATGAACAGGGCGACGGCGATGTCGAGCAGCGTGCTCGGGCCGATGAACAGCGCGCCGACGACGAGGATGGCCGAGATCGGCAGCAACGCCACGACGGAGGTGTTGATCGAGCGCACGAGCGTCTGGTTGACCGCGTAGTTCGCGGCCTGGTCGAAGCTGCGGCGGCCGGTCGCGAACGCCTCGCTCGTGTTCTCGCGCACCTTGTCGAACACGACGACGGTGTCGTAGATCGAGTAGCCGAGGATCGTGAGGAAGCCGATCATCGTCGCCGGCGTCACCTCGAGCCCGGTGAGGGCGTAGATGCCGACCGTGAAGAACAGGTCGTGCAGCAGGGCGATGAGCGCGGCGGCGGCCATCGTCCAGGTGCGGAAGTACAACGCGAGCAGGACGGAGACGAACGCGAGGAAGACGAACAGCGCGACGATCGCCTTGTGCGTCACCGTCTCACCCCACGAGGGGCCGATGAACGAGGACGTGACGTTGCTCGGCGACACGCCGAACTCCTTCGCGAGGGACGTCTTGACGGCGTCCGTCGCGTCGGCGGTGCCGTTGCCGAGCTTCTCGCTCTGCACGCGGATCGTGTCGGAGCCGAGCTTCGTCACGACGATGTCGGCGTTCGAGCCGGTCGCCGACTGGACGGCCTTCTCGGCGCGCGTGTCGTAGTCGTGCGTGCTCGAGACGCCGGGCACGCGCAGTTCCGAGCCACCGGTGAACTCGAGGCCGAAGTTGAGCCCTCGACCGAACAGACCGACGGCGGCGAGCGCGAGCAGCAGCGCCGTCAGGGCGTACCAGCGCTTGCGCTTGCCGATGAAGTCGATCTGACGACGACCGGTGAACAGGTCGTTGCCGAATGTTGCGAGGCTGGCCATCAGGCTGTCTCCTCCTGTGCAGCGGCGCGGCGGCGATCGGCGATCGTCACGCGACCGCGGCCCGCGTACGCGGCCTGACGGGCGCCCAGACGCGCGGGGTCGAGACCGGAGGCGGGGTGGCCGCCACCGAAGAACTTCGTGCGGGCGAGCAGGGCCAGCACCGGGTGGGTGAAGAACATGACGACGACGATGTCGATGATCGTCGTGAGGCCGAGGGTGAACGCGAACGCCTTGACGGTGCTCTCCGACAGCACGTACAGCACGGCGGCGGCGAGGAAGTTCACCGCGTCCGAGATGATGATGGTGCGCTTCGCGCGCGTCCATCCCGTCTCGACGGCGGCCCGCAATGGCCGTCCGGCGCGCACTTCGTCTCTGACGCGTTCGAAGTACACGATGAACGAGTCGGCCGTGATGCCGATGGCGACGATGAGGCCGGTGACACCCGCCATCGACAGGCGGAAGTTGTTGAGCGAGCCGAGCAGCGTGACGGCGAGGTACGTCATCGCCGCGGCGACGAGCAGGCTCGCGACGGTGACGAGGCCGAGCGCGCGGTACTGGATGAGCGAGTACAGCACGACGAGGCCGAAGCCGATGGCGCCCGCGATGAGGCCCTTCGTCAGCTGGTCGGAGCCGAGCTGGGGGCTGACCTGGTCGGAGGTGAGTTCCTTGAAGGACATCGGCAGCGCACCGAACTTCAGCGAGTCTGCGAGCAGCTTGCCGCTCGACTCGGTGAAGCCACCGGTGATCTTCGCCTGGCCGTCCGTCAGCGGGGCCTGCACGGTCGGCGCCGAGATCGACTGACCGTCGACGACGATGGCGAAGCGGTTGCGGGGCTGCTCGAGCGGGGCGACGCGACGCGTCACGTTCGCCAGGGCCGTCTTGCCCGAGCCGTTGAGCGACAGGTTGACCGCGACCTCGCCGGTCTGGTTGCCCTGCTGGTTCGTGTCGAGGCCGCTGCTCGCGTCCGTCAGCTGCGAACCCTTGATCTCGACCGGGCCGAGGAGCAGCTTCTCGTTGCCCTCCTTCGCGCACATGACGGTCGGCTTGTTGTCAGGGGCGGCCGCGGCCACCTCCTGGTAGGCCGGGGTGCAGGCGTAGAGCTGCAGCAGCTGGTTGTACGTCGTCGACGGGGTCGCGATACCGGCCTTGACCCAGACCGAGTCGACCTTCTCGTTTCCCCACGCCGGGTCGCTCGCGTTGGCCGGGCCGGCGGTCTTGAATGCGGCCGGCAGTCGGTCCTTCGAACTGGACGACGGTGACGACGAGGCCGAGCTCGACGCAGAACCAGAAGCGGAGGCCGATGAAGACGGTGACGCGGACGCCGAGCCGGAGGCGCCGTTCGAGGGGTTGACGACCTCGGGCAGGCGATACGGCGAGGTACCCGTGGTGCTGCCCTGCGCGGCGGCGATGACTGCGCGGAAGTTGAGCTGCGAGCTGCGCGAGAGCGAGTCGAGCACCTGCTGGCTGGGGTTTCCGGGGATGGAGACGACGATGTCCTTCTCCCCCAGCGTCGTCACCTCCGCCTCGGACGTGCCGGTGGCGTCGACGCGGTTGCGGATGATGTCGACGGCCTGCTTGACCTGGCTCGAGTTGACGCTCTTGCCGCCTGTGACGACCGGTTCGAGGACGACGGTGCGCCCACCTTCGAGGTCGAGCCCCAGCTTCGGTGTCCAATGTCCCGTCGCAGCGATGCCACCGACGAGGACGAGGAACAGGGCGAGAAGCACGGCCAAGCCACGCTTGGGGTTGGTGTGCTTCGGCTTCTTGCGCGCCGCGGGGCGGTTCGAATCGACCGTATAACGGTTTTCGTCGGCGCGCTCGGCGCCTGCGGGCGTGCTCATCGACCCTTCTCCATCTCGTCGGGGGCTGCGGGCAGCAGAGCCCGACGATCGAACCTCACCACGGTGCCGGGGGCGATCTCGAGGTGTCCACAGACGTCGTCGAGTTCGCGCAGCGTGCCGAACAGCCCACTCGTCGTGCGCACCTCGTCACCGACGCGAAGCGCGGCCTGCGCGCGCATCGTCGCCTGGGAGCGCCGACGCTGCGTGAAGAACATCAGCGCGAGCAGGAGGAAGGGCAGCAGTACGAGCAGGATCGGGAAGCCCGAGCTTCCCGCCTGCGACTCGGCGACCAGGTACGGCATGTGGGTCCTCACGTCAGATCTCGAAGCGCCTCGCGCGCTCTCACCGGTGCGCGGTGCGCGGACTCGAGCGGTGGCCGCACCACCCTACCCGGTGAAACGTCCGCCCCCGTCGTCGGTGTCGCGCTGAAATGTCTCGGTGAAGTGCCCGTCCGGCGGGCGCAGCCCGAGGTGCGTCCACGCCCGCGGTGACGCGGCGCGCCCACGCGGCGTGCGGATCATGTAGCCCTCGCGCACGAGATACGGCTCGGCCACCGTCTCGACCGTGTCGGGTTCTTCACCGACGGCGACGGCCAACGTGGACAGCCCGACCGGCCCACCCCCGAAGCGTCGGCACAGGGCTTCGAGCACCGCGCGGTCGAGGCGATCGAGGCCGTCGTCGTCGACGTCGAACAGCTCGAGCGCGGCACGCGCGGACGTCAGGTCGACGACGTGGCGCCCGTGCACCTGCGCGTAGTCACGCACGCGGCGCAGCAGCCGGTTGGCGATGCGCGGCGTGCCGCGGGAGCGGCCGGCGATCTCGGTGATGCCCTCACGCGTCGCTGGTACGCCGAGCAGGTCGGCGTTGCGGGCGAGGATGTCGGCGAGGTCGGCCGCGTCGTAGTAGTCGAGATGGCCGGTGAAGCCGAAGCGGTCGCGCAGTGGCGCCGGCAGCAGACCGGCGCGCGTCGTCGCACCGACGACGGTGAAGCGCGGCAGTTCGAGGGGGATCGCGGTGGCCCCTGGGCCCTTGCCGACGATGACGTCGACCCGGAAGTCCTCCATCGCGAGGTAGAGCATCTCCTCCGCGGGGCGGGCCATGCGGTGGATCTCGTCGAGGAAGAGCACCTCCCCCTCGTTGAGCGAGCTCAGGATGGCGGCCAGGTCACCGGCGTGCTGGATGGCAGGGCCGCTCGTGATGCGGATGGGCGCCTCGAGCTCACTCGCGACGATCATCGCGAGCGACGTCTTGCCCAGGCCGGGCGGGCCGGAGAACAGGATGTGGTCGGGCGGCGTCGCTCGGCGCCGGGCCGCCTCGATGACGAGGCTCAACTGCTCGCGCACGCGTGGCTGCCCGGGGAAATCGGCCAGCTTCTTCGGTCGCAGGGCCGCTTCGAGCTGCTGCTCGTCCTCGGTGCCGTTGGGGTCGACGAGGCGCGGCGAGACGTCGGCGCTGTGGTCCTCGAAGTGGGACGGGCTCATCGGCCCAGCTCGCGCAGCGCCAGCCGGAGCAGCGTGGGCGTGTTCGCGCCCTCGGCCTCAGGACGGGCAGCCACCTTGGCGACGGCGTCCTCGGCCTGTTTCGCGCTCCAGCCGAGCCCGATGAGCGCCTCGGCGACCTGGTCGTCACCCGCAGTGGCCGGGACGACGGCCTGGGGCGCCGCCTCCCCGCCGCCACCACTGACGGAGACGACCTTGTCCCGCAGTTCGAGGACGATGCGCTCGGCGCCCTTCTTGCCGATGCCGGGCACCTTCGTCAGCGCCTTGACGTCGCCGCCCGCGATCGCGGTGGCGAGCTGCTGCGGCGGGTGCACGGCGAGCATCGCGAGGGCGAGACGCGGCCCCACGCCACTGACCGTCTGGACCTGCTCGAACAGGGCCCGTTCGTCGTCGTCGGCGAAGCCGAAGAGTGTCAGCGAATCTTCACGCACGACCAGGGACGTCGCGAGGCGCGTCGACTCCCCCGGGCGTGCCGCGGCGGCGGTTGCCGGCGTCGTGTGGACGAGCAGACCCACGCCACCGACCTCGACGACGACGCTGTCGAGACGGGCGGTGAGCACCTCACCGGTGAGGCTGGCGATCATGGGCGAACTCCCCTGTTGGCGGGTCGAGTGGCAGGCGCGCTCTGGGACGCGGCGCCGAGGGCGTCACGGTATGTCTTGCTCGCCGAGCGGGAACGTCGCGCCGCGGCAGCCGCAGCCTGCCGGTACGCGACGGCGGCCGGCGCCGTCGATGCTCCGTCAGCGCTCGCACCCCGGCGTGCCAGCCCGCCACCGCGCCAGTGATGACAGATGGCGAGGGCGAGCGCGTCGGCGGCGTCGGCCGGTCTGGGAGCGACCTCGAGGCCGAGGATGCGCGTCACCATCGTCGTCACCTGCGCCTTGTCGGCGCGCCCGTTGCCCGTCACCGCCGCCTTGACCTCCGAGGGCGTGTGCAGCCCGAGCGGCAGGCCGCGTTCAGCCGCGGCGAGCATCGGGACGGCCGACGCCTGCGCAGTGCCCATGATCGTCGAGACGTCGTGGCGCGCGAACATCCGCTCGACGGCGACCGCATCGGGTTGGGTGCGCTCGAACACGGCGTCCAGTTCGACGCGCAACTCATAGAGGCGTTCGTGCAACGGCAGGTCTGCCGAGGTACGGATGACCCCCACCGTCACGATCTGCAACGTCGAGCCCTGGCCCGTCGCGACGACGCCCACGCCGCAGCGCGTCAGACCGGGGTCGACAGCGAGCACCCGCACGTCACACCTCCGGCCTCGACGGGTGCGAACGACGCACCCGATAGAACACTTGTTCGCATCCACCGTACCCGATGCACGCGACGGCCGTGCCCCGCGGGGCACGGCCGTCGATCACTCACGGAACGACCGGGATCAGTCCTCGGCGTCCAGTTCGGCGAGAACCTCATCGGAGACCTGGCCGTTGGCGAAGACGTTCTGCACGTCGTCCGAGTCCTCGAGGGCCTCGATGACGCGGAACATCTTCTTCGCGCCGTCCTTGTCGAGCGGCACCTCCATCGACGGCACGAACGACGCCTCGGCCGAGTCGTAGTCGATGCCGGCGGCCTGCAGTGCCTCACGCACGCCGACGAAGTCACCCGCCTCGGACACGATCTCGAAGGATTCGCCGAGGTCGTTGACGTCCTCCGCGCCCGCTTCGAGCACGATCTCGAGCAGCGCGTCCTCCGTCGTGTCGGGCTTGTCGCCCTGCGCCTTCGGGACGATGACGATGCCCTTGCGGTTGAACAGGTAGGCGACCGAACCGGAGTCCGCCATCGAGCCACCGTTCTTCTGCAACGCGGTGCGGACCTCAGCGACGGCGCGGTTCTTGTTGTCCGTCAGGCACTCGATGAGCAGCGCGACGCCACCGGGCGCGTAGCCCTCGTACGTGAGGGCCTGGTACTCAGCGCCACCGGCCTCGGCGCCGGAGCCGCGCTTGACGGCGCGGTCGATGTTGTCGTTGGGCACCGACGACTTCTTCGCCTTCTGGATGGCGTCGTACAGCGTCGGGTTGCCCGTCGGGTCACCGCCGCCGGAGCGGGCCGCGACCTCGATGTTCTTGATCAGCTTCGCGAACAGCTTGCCGCGCTTGGCGTCGATCGCAGCCTTCTTGTGCTTCGTCGTCGCCCACTTGGAGTGACCGCTCATGTCTGCCTCTCGGATGCTCGTGCTGCCGTGCTCGAACACGCCCGATGCGGGGCGCGGGGCGAACGCGACGGCAGATGGGCGCGCTCGCTCGGATCGCGGGCCAGTCTAGCGCCGTCGCGAGCCGCGGCCCCAGTCGTCATCCGCGAGCGTGCTCGACCATGCGCACGAACAGGGCGTGGACGCGCGCGTCGTTCGTCACCTCCGGGTGGAACGACGTGGCGAGCAGATTGCCCTGACGCACGGCGACGACGGCCTCACCGCCCGTCGGCAGCGCGACGCTGGAGAGCACCTCGACGCCAGCGCCGACCTCCTCGACCCAGGGCGCGCGGATGAACACCGCCCGCACCGGGCCGCCGTCCACGCCGTCGACGGTGACGTCCGCCTCGAACGAGGCGACCTGACGACCGAACGCGTTGCGCCGCACCGTGACGTCGAGCCCGCCGAGCGTCTGCTGACCCGCCGCCCCGTCGAGGATCCGATCGGCGAGCAGGATCATGCCGGCGCACGAGCCGTAGGCCGGCATCCCCGCGGCGATGCGTTCGCGCAGCGGTTCGAGGAGGTCTCCCTGAGCGATGAGGCGCATCATGACCGTCGACTCCCCGCCGGGGATGACGAGTGCGTCGACGTTCGCAAGATCCGCGGCACGACGAACGCGCACGGCATGCGCGCCGACGTCCTCCAGCATGCGGACGTGCTCGACGACGTCGCCCTGCACCGCGAGCACCCCGATGACGATCCGTGGCGTTGATTCCATGCCCGCGACCCTATGACACAGGCGTATCTGCTACCCGTGTGGCGCGCGCAGGGGCGGTGGCCCCATACTTTCCGGGTGAGTACTGAAGCGAGCGTGACGAGCGAGGGCGCGTCCACCCCCGAGTCGGCCCCCGGCGGCCATGCGAAGAAGGGCATGGCCGCGCTCATGCTCGGCGCCCTGGGCGTCGTCTTCGGTGATATCGGCACCAGCCCGCTGTACTCGGTGCAGAGCGTCTTCAACGTCGACCACAACGCCGTCGTCGCCAACGAGAGCGACATCTACGGCGTCATCTCCTGGATGTTCTGGGCACTCACCATCATCGTGACCATCAAGTACGTCCTGTTCGTCCTGCGCGCCGACAACGACGGCGAGGGCGGCATCATGGCGCTCGCCGCGCTCGTGCGCCAGGGCGTGCCCAAGGGCGGCAAACGCTGGGGCATCGTCATGATCCTCGGTGTCATCGGCGCGTCCCTGTTCTTCGGCGACAGCGTCATCACGCCCGCTATCTCCGTCATGTCGGCCATCGAAGGTCTCGAGACGGTGCATGAAGGGCTCACCGAGTACGTCGTCCCCATCGGCGCGATCGTCATCACAGCGCTGTTCTTCATCCAGCAGAAGGGCACGGACGCCGTCGGCAAGTTCTTCGGCCCCGTCATGATCGTCTGGTTCGTCACCCTCGCCGCGCTCGGCGTCAACCAGATCGTCCGCGACCCGGAGATCTTCCGAGCACTGCTGCCGACGTACGCGGGCAGCTTCGTCATCGGCCACCCCTTCATCGCGTTCGTCGCGGCCGGCTCGATCGTCCTGTGCGTGACGGGCGCCGAGGCACTGTACGCCGACATGGGCCACTTCGGTCGCGCGCCGATCACGCGCGCCTGGTTCGTGCTCGTCTTCCCCGCCCTCATCCTCAACTACATGGGGCAGGGCTCGCTCATCCTCAGCGACCCGAAGAACATCTCCAACCCGTTCTTCTTGCTCGCCCCCGAATGGGCCAAGCTCCCCCTCGTCATCCTCGCGACCGCGGCCACCGTCATCGCCTCGCAGGCCGTCATCTCCGGCGCGTTCTCCGTCGCCCGCCAAGCGGAGCGCTCCGGCTACCTGCCCCGCATGACGGTGCGTCACACCGGCGAGGAGGAAGAGGGCCAGATCTACATCCCCGGCGTCAACTGGGTGCTGTTCATCGGCGTCATAACGCTGCTGCTGGCGTTCCGCAGCTCCGAGAAACTCGCCGTCGCCTACGGCCTCGCCGTGACGGGCACGTTCCTCATGACGACGACACTGTTCCTCGTCTACGCGCAGAGCACGCTCAAGTGGCCCAAGTGGCGCCTCGTCGTCCTCGGCTTCTTCCTCTACCTGTTCGAGGGGATCTTCTTCACCGCCAACGTCGCGAAACTGTTCCACGGCGGCTGGCTGCCCGTCGTCATCGCCTGCGGCATCGGCCTGTCGATGCTGACGTGGCAGAAGGGCCGCGACATCGTCGCGCGCCGCCGCCACGACATCGAAGGCCCCCTCGACGACTTCGTGCGCTCCGCCCGCTGCGGTGAGCTGCGCGAGGTCCCCGGCACCGCAGTGTTCCTCCACCCCGACCGGACGACGACGCCGCTCGCCATGCGTGAGAACGCCAACTTCAACCACGTCATCCACGAGAACGTCTTCATCGTGACGACGAAGAGCGCCAACGTGCCGCACATCGCACTCGAGGAGACCGTCGTGCTCGACCACCTCGGCAACGACTACGACCGCATCACCCACCTGACGCTGCGCTACGGCTTCCAGGACGACCAGGACGTGCCCGCCGCCCTGCGCATCGCCGCCGACCAAGGCGTCGACATCGACCCCGACACCGCCTACTACTTCGTCTCCGAGATCGGCCTCATCGACGCAGGCCGCCCCGGCATGTCGAAGCTCCGCAAACTGCTGTTCATGGCGATGAGCCACAACGCCGCGGTCCCCGCCGACTACTTCCGCCTCCCCAAGGAACGGACGGTGATGATGGGGGCTCAGATCCTTCTCTGATCCGCGAGCGGATCAAAGAAGGATCTGAGCCGTTGTCCCGCGTGACGTCGGGGTCGGACCATGTCTACTCGGGTCGTCCTCTGCTTCCTCGATGGCCCGTGATGACATTTCTTTGCGCACGTCTTGGGATCCGAGAGGCCAGCTCACTTCGACGCGAGCACCGCGGCCCATGGGGTCCGAGGCGCCACGGTCAGCGTGACAAACACGCTCGAGCCCTCTGGCCGTTCACCGACCGCACCCCGCGACGGCGCTGCGACCTCGACGCCGCAGTGGACGCGACCGCGACCCCAGCGAGCAACGACGTGCGAAAGCCCCGAAGGTTCGTCGCACCGAATGAGCACGTGTCCGGGGCGAGCTTGCGAGCCCCGGACACGGCGAACCGGAAGAGAGCCGAGGAATTATCACCAACCCCGTTCGGACAGGCGGTGGGGTTCGGGGATCTCGTCGACGTTGAGGCCGACCATGGCTTCGCCGAGGCCGCGGGAGACCTTGGCAAGGGTGTCGGGGTCGTCGTAGAAGGTGGTGGCCTTGACGATGGCTTCGGCGCGTTGGGCGGGGTTGCCGCTCTTGAAGATGCCGGAGCCGACGAAGACGCCTTCGGCGCCGAGCTGCATCATCATGGCTGCGTCGGCGGGCGTCGCGATGCCGCCTGCGGTGAACAGGACGACGGGCAGCTTGCCCTTCTCGGCGACCTCACGCACGAGGGCGTAGGGAGCCTGCATCTCCTTGGCCGCGACGTAGAGTTCGTCCTCGGCCATCGACGTCAAGCGGCGGATCTCGCCGCGGATCTTGCGCATGTGCGTCGTCGCGTTCGACACGTCGCCGGTGCCCGCTTCACCCTTGGAGCGGATCATCGCGGCGCCCTCGTTGATGCGTCGCAGCGCCTCACCGAGGTTGGTCGCGCCGCACACGAACGGCACGTCGAAGGCCCACTTGTCGATGTGGTTGGCGTAGTCGGCGGGCGAGAGCACCTCCGATTCGTCGATGTAGTCGACGCCGAGCGCCTGCAGCACCTGCGCTTCGACGAAGTGCCCGATGCGCGCCTTCGCCATGACGGGGATCGACACGGCCTCGATGATGCCGTCGATCATGTCGGGATCACTCATGCGCGAGACACCGCCCTGCGCGCGGATGTCCGCGGGCACACGTTCGAGGGCCATGACGGCGACGGCTCCTGCGTCCTCGGCGATCTTCGCCTGCTCGGGGGTGACGACGTCCATGATGACGCCGCCCTTGAGCATGTCGGCCATGCCGCGCTTGACGCGGTCGGTCGCCACGGCGGTGTTCTGTTCGGAGCCTGCAGAGCTCATGTGTTCGTCCCTCTTTCTGATGGGCGCCGCGGATGCGACGCGAGAGCCCACGCTAGCCCCGAGACGGGCATGAAGGAGACAGATGATCGTCGATGGCAGCTACCGGCCACGGCATGATGGGGCCGACGACGCCAGCCCGAACACGGCTGCTCCGGCAGAAATCAGCGCCACGCGTCGGTGCGACCAAGGCCGTGGACGCGGGTGGCAAACGTGACTTCTTCCGGCAGCTGCGTGCGTCCAGCCAGGTGCAACGCCCGGACGATCGCCTTGGCGCGTACGCGACGTACGTCGCGTACGGCCTCGTTGTGGAATCGGTAGGCGAGTTCGACGCGATCGCATGCGTCTGCGAGACGCTGACGGGCCCCGTCGTCACCCTCCGCGGGCGCGCTGCCTGGGACGTCAGGCACGGTGCTGATCGGGCGGCGCCCAGCTGCTTCCGCCCGCGACGCGGCGCCGTCCGTCGCCGACGCGTCACCCACGACGAGCGCAAGCGTCTGCGTCAGCGCCGTCTCGGCCTGCGCACGCTCGACGGGTACGCCGACCTGTTGCACGTCGTCCGTGATGAGGGCGCCGTCGGCGGCCTGCAGCGAATCGGCCGCCGACGAGGCGAGCAGCAGCGCGCTCGCCGGGTCGAGAGCGGTGGCCTGCGCGTACTCGGCCGCGGCCTCGGCGCGGCGCACGAGCTGCGCGTCGAGCGAGGCCAGCGACCCCTCGACGCGAGCGTGCAGCCGGTCGAGGCGCGCTGCGGTGTAGCTGAGATACCAGGCGAGCCCGAGCAACAGCGCGACGACGACGGCGACGTCGGCCCACACGCCGCTCATGATCGGCGTCCCGCCACCGCAGCGGCCGCGGCATGCGAACTGCGGACCGTCTCGTACGCGGAGACGACCTGCTGCCCGACGGCCGACCAGTCGTACAGCCGCGCGCGCTCTCTCCCGGCCCGGGACAGGGCGTCACGCGCCCCGCGGTCAGCGAGCACCCCCGTCACCGCATGCGCCAGCGCCGCCGCGTCGCCGGTGTCGAAGAGGACGCCGCAGCGGCCGTCGTCGAGCACGCGCGCGAAGGCCTCCAGATCGCTGGCGACGACGGGGGCGCCGGCGCTCATCGCCTCGATGAGGATGATCCCGAAGCTCTCGCCACCGGTGTTGGGCGCGACGTACGCGTCGCACGACGCCAGCAACGACGCCTTCTCGCCGTCGCTGAGCAACCCGAGGAACTCGACGTGGCCCTCAGCCGAGGCGGGCACCTCCCGCCGCGCCGCGGCGACGTCACCCGGCCCGGCGACGAGGACGCGCACCCCGGGGTGCGCCCGGGCGATGAGCGGGACGGCGTCGAGCAGGACGCGCAGGCCCTTGCGCGGCTCCCCCATGCGTCCGAGAAAGGCGATCGTCGGGCGCTCGCCGCCAGCCTTCCAGCGCACCTCCGGGCGAGCCGTCGCGAACCGGTCGACGTAGACGCCGTTCGGCACGAGCGCGGCGTCACCGCCGAGATGGCGCGCGACGGTGTCCCGCGCGGCGCGCGAGACGGCGATGCGCCCGGTGATCTTCTCCAGCGCCGGGCGCAGGAACGGTTGGGCGAGCTGCAGCGCGCGCGAGCGCTCGATCGAGGTGTGGAACGTCGCGACGACCGGCCCGTCGTACGTGCGCAGCGCGAGCAGCGACACGCTCGGCGTCATCGGTTCGTGGACGTGCAGGACGTCGAAGTCGCCGCGCTCCACCCAGCGCGCCGTCCGGCTCGCCGCGACCGGACCGAACGCCAGGCGCGCGACGGAACCGTTGTAGCGGATCGGCATCGCTCCCCCGGCGCTCGTCACGTACGGCGCACCCGCGTCGTCACCGTCGCTCGGCGCGAGGACGCTGACCTCGTGCCCTTCTGCGAGCAGGTACGTCGCGAGGTCGCGCACGTGCAGCTGCACACCGCCGGGCACGTCGAACGAGTACGGGCTGACGAGGCCGATCCGCACCGCTCAGCCCCAGCGCGCGTCGAGGTCGCGGACGAACACGCGCTGCATCATGTGCCAGTCCTGCGTGTGCTCGCGGATGGCGCCGCCGAGCGCGTCGGCGCACGCCTGGACGGCGGCCTGCACGTCGGCGCGGGCATCATCGGTGTGGGCGATGTCGACCGCCGGGTGGAAGCGGATGGCGATGCCCCAGCCGCTGCCGCCGTCGCGCCGGCGGTAGGTGATCGTGATCGGCACGAGTGCCGCACCGGTGCGTCGGGCGATGACGGCGGGGCCGGCAGCGAGGCTGGCCGGCTCGCCGCACAGGTCGACGGTGACGCCGCGGCTCGTGAGGTCGCGATCCGACAGCAGCGGCGCGAACGCACCCGGTTCGCGCACGAGCGTCTCGACCTGGCCGAGGACGTTCTCGCCCTTGGTCAGGGGGATGATCGTCATGCCCAGCTCTTCGCGGAAGTGCAGGAACGCGCGGAAGAGAGCGTCGGGCTCGAGTCGCTCGGCGACCGTCGTCACGTGCGCGAGCTGTGACGCCGACCAGGCGCCCGCGAGATCCCAGTTGCCGAGGTGGCCGAGGTAGGCGACGACGCTGCGTCCATCGGCGAGCATGCTGCGGGTCGCCTCGAGTTCACCCGAGGTGGTCACCCGCTCGGCGATCTGCTCACGCGTCAGCGAAGGCAGTCGGAACGCCTCGCACCAGTAGCGCAGGTACGAGCGCACGCCGGCGGCGACGAGGGCGTCGAGGGCTGCGTCGTCGAGTTCGGGGCGCACGATCGCGTAGTTGGAGCGCATCCGCGCGACGCTCGCGCCGCCGCGGCGCGTCGTGACGTCCGCGATGACGTCGAAGAGGCGGTGGGCGGCGCGCTCGGGCAGCGCCCGCACGCCCCACCAGGCGCCCTTGAACGCTGCGACGGTGACGGCGTCGCGGGCGCGCGTCGTCAACCCCTCGGCGGCCACGCGCTCAGCCCTCGAACGGCGTGGCGAGGGCCTGCCCCCGCACCATGAGCATGCGCTGCACGACCGTGATGAACGATGCGACGGCGAGCAGCGTGAGCACGACGGTCAGCACGATCTCGGGCAGGAACCAGCCGACGAGGCCGGTCGTGACGAGCACGGCGACGAGACGGTCGGCGCGCTCGGCGATGCCGACGTTCGCCTGCATGCCGAGACCCTCGGCCCGGGCCTTGGCGTAGGAGACGACCGAGCCGAGCACGAGGCACGCGAGCGCGAGGCACGCCATGAGGAAGTTGTCGCCCTTGCCCGCGTAGTACAGGACGAGGCCGCCGAAGATCGCGGCGTCACCGACGCGGTCGAGCGTCGAGTCGAGGTAGGCACCCCACGTCGACGAGCGGCCCGACAGGCGCGCCATGTTGCCGTCGAGCATGTCCGAGAAGACGAAGACGGTGATGAACAACGTGCCGACGAGGAAGTCGCCGCGCGGATAGAACCACAGTGCACCGAACGCGACACCGACGGTGCCCACGATCGTCACGACGTCGGGGCTGATGCCGAGACGCAGCAGGAGCTGGGCGATGGGCCGGAAGATGGCGGAGAAAAACGCGCGCGCGTACTTGTTGAGCATGGTGGTTCAACTGTAGCGGTTCGATATACCCGTTCGAGGCAGCGCACTGCCCGTGGTGCCCGGTGTCAGTCGTTCGGCCAGTTCGCGACGATGCGCTGACGGCTGTCCTCGAGCAGCACCGGCAGCGCCTTGGTGCGCCCGATGATCGGCATGAAGTTCATGTCGCCACCCCAGCGCGGCACGATGTGCTGATGCAGGTGCGCCGCGACGCCGGCACCTGCGACGTCACCCTGGTTCATCCCGAGGTTGAACCCGCCCGGGTTCGACGCGGCCTTGAGGGCACGCACCCCGGCCTTCGTCAGCTTCGTGAACTCCTCGGTCTCGTCGTCGGTGAGGTCGATGTACGAGGCGACGTGACGGTACGGGCACACGAGCAGGTGGCCCGGGTTGTACGGGAACAGGTTCATCACGACGAAACAGTGCTCACCACGGTGGACGATGAGGCCGTCGGCGTCGGTCTTCGTAGGCGACGCGCAGAACGGGCAGCCGTGGCCGGCGTCCTTCGTCGGACGCTCGCCCTCGATGTACGCCATGCGGTGCGGCGTCCACAGCCGCCCGAACCCGTCGGCCTCGCCCGCGAAGGCGCCGGCTTGCTCGATGAGGATGTCGTCCTGCGAATCAGTGTTGAACTCGTCGACCATGGCCCGATCCTAGAGCCCCGCCTGCCTCGACGCAGCGGCCGCGGGTGGGCTCGCGCGCACCATGCACCCCGGGTGAGCGGTCTCAGACCGCCGCGATCTCGCGCAGACGCGCCGGGACAATGGTTCGGTCGGCTTCCCCCGCGTGCGCGACGTCGCCGACACGGCCCGCCAACGTCCGCGCGACCTCGGCCGCGTCGCCGTCACCGACGACGGCGACGATGCTCGCCAGCCCGGCGAGGCCCGTGACGGCGTCCTCGAGGTCGAGCCAGTCGTCGTCATCGAGGCCGGCCGCCGCCCCCGGCCATGCGACCGAGGCGGCCATGACGCCGTCACGAGCCCACTGCTCGACAGCGTCGCGCGCGAGGGCGCCGTCAGCACCGAGGTGCAGGACGACGGCGTTCGCGACCGGTTTGGACGGGCAGGCGATGCAGCGCTCGCGCTGATCGAGCGCCCAGATGACGTCGTCGCTCATGACGCACGCTCCGCATCGCGGCGGGCGTCGAGGCCGAACGGCGCCACACGCTGCATGTGACGTTCGTCCGGCGGGCCGAAGCCGGCCCGTTCGTACAGCCTGCGGGCACGCGGACGGGCGTTGAGCATCATTCGCGCGACGTCGTGCGCGTCGGCCCAGGCGTCGACGATCCGCAGCATCCGCTCGGCCAGGCCCTGGCCGCGCGCCGACGGCGTGACGAAGACGACCGCGATGTAGAGCGACGGCTGCGCCGGCCGAGCCAGCGCCGGGGGCCGGTGCACGAGCGACGTCTGCACCATGCCGAGAGCCGTCCCGTCAGCACTCGAGGCGAGCCACGTCGGCAGATCGTCGTAGTGCGCGAGCCAGTGATCGGCATACTCGGTGATGAAGCCGGGGCGGTTGCTCTCCCCCGCCTCGAGGTCCATCTGCAGACGCAGCGCCGCGCAGGCGAACGCGTCTTCGCGGCGCGCGCGGACGATCGTCGGTGTCATGGCAACAGTCAAGCACGGCATGAGGGTCGTCGCCCGTAGGCGCGTCGCGTCAGCACGGGGCCGCGACCGGAATGTGAGACAGCATTCCCGCCTGATGACACCACCCGGCCTAGAGTGGCTGCAGGTCACGAGCGCCAGCGTCAAACCCCGGTTTGCTGGCCGGCAACCCTCCCACCGCGGCGGGGTGCTCCGGGTGACGACCTGGCCCGGCGCCGAGCGCGTCCGGGCAAGCGCGGAGGGATTCCCCTTCGGGCACCACACGTACGGTGCGCCGCCCGTGCGTCCACGCACTCCTCGAGAGGGACATCATCATGAGCTCCGAGAACTGGGCCTTCGAGACCAAGCAGATCCACGTCGGCCAGAACGTCGACGGCGACACCGGCGCCCGGGCGCTGCCGATCTACCAGACGACGTCGTTCGTCTTCGACTCCGCCGAGACCGCGGCCAACCGCTTCGGCCTGTCGGATCTCGGCCCCATCTACACACGCATCGGTAACCCGACGGCGCAGGCGGTCGAAGACCGCATCGCCGCGCTGGAGGGCGGCGTCGGCGCGTTGCTGCTCGCGTCGGGTCAGGCGGCGACGACGTTCGCCATCCTCAACGTCGCGCAGGCCGGCGACCACATCGTCGCCTCGTCCGCGCTGTACGGCGGCACGTACAACCTGCTGAAGTACACGCTCAAGCGACTCGGCGTCGAGACGACGTTCATCGACAACATCAACGATCTCGACGAGTGGCGCGGCGCCATCCGCGACAACACGAAGCTGCTGTTCGGCGAGACGCTGAGCAACCCCGACCAGAAGGTGCTCGACGTGCGCGGCCTCGCCGACATCGCGCATGACGCCGGGGTGCCGCTGTTCGTCGACAACACCGTCGCGACGCCGTACCTGCTGCGCCCGATCGAGCATGGCGCGGACGTCGTCATCCACTCCGCGACGAAGTACCTCGGGGGGCACGGGACGTCGATCGCCGGCGTGCTCGTCGACGCCGGGACGTTCGACTACGCCGCCGACCCGGCGAAGTTCCCGCAGTTCAACGAGCCGTCGGAGAGCTACCACGGTCTCGTGTTCGCCCGCGACCTCGGCGTCGGATCGCCGCTCGGCGCGAACCTCGCCTTCATCCTCAAGGCGCGCGTCGAACTGCTGCGCGACCTCGGCGCGGCCGTCTCCCCGTTCAACGCGTTCCTCATCGCGCAAGGCCTCGAGACGTTGTCGCTGCGTGTGGAGCGACACGTGGAGAACGCGAAGAAGGTCGTCGAGTTCCTGAAGTCGCAGCCGCAGGTCGAGACGTTGTTCTACGCCTCCGACCCGTCGAGCCCCTACAAGGAACTCGCCGACCGCTACCTGCCCGCCGGCTCCGGCGCCGTGCTGTCGTTCGAGATCGCCGGCGGCGTCGAGGCGGGCAAGAAGTTCGTCGACGCTCTCGAACTGCACTCGCACGTCGCGAACATCGGTGACGTCCGTTCCCTCGCCATCCATCCTGCGTCGACGACGCACTCCCAGGGCAGCGACGAGGACCGCCGCGGCGCCGGCGTGACGCCCGGACTCGTGCGGTTGAGCGTCGGCATCGAGAACTCCGCCGACATCATCGCCGACCTCGAGAAGGGCTTCGCTGCAGCGAAGTGACCGTGCGCTGAGGTGGGTCCCCGCGACGGGTGACGCAACCGGGTTCCCTACCCCGAGCGTGGTCACCCGGCCGTGTCGAACGCCGGCCCTCGGGTGCACATGCCAACACACGAGCGCGCCCCCGAACCGCGAGGTTCGGGGGCGCGCGTCGTCGTCGAGGCAGACGTCAGCCGGCCGTCGGGTCGGTGTTCTGACGTTCGGTGATGACGCGGGTGATCTCGGCGATCGCGTCGGCCACCGGCACGCCGTTCTTCTGCGACCCGTCGCGGAAACGGAACGAGACGGCGCCGTTGTCGCGGTCCTCTTCACCGGCGATCAGGATGAACGGCGCCTTCGACTTGGACGCGTTGCGGATCTTCTTCGGGAAGCGGTCGT
Source organism: Dermacoccus sp. BD5 (assembly GCF_044878485.1). NCBI lineage: Bacteria > Bacillati > Actinomycetota > Actinomycetes > Micrococcales > Dermacoccaceae > Dermacoccus > Dermacoccus sp. BD5. Next base: position 43,267 of record NZ_JANJER010000017.1, read on the forward strand.
CGCTCATGTCGACCTCGACACGCACGCCGGCTTCGCGCAGCTTCATCGCGACGTCCTGTAGGTAGTCGTAGTACTCCTCCGCGACGGGCACGGCGAGCACCTGAACCGGCGCGAGCCACGCCGGGAACGCGCCCGCGTAGTGCTCGACGAGCACGCCGAGGAAGCGTTCGATCGAGCCGAACTTCGCCGAGTGGACCATGACGGGCTGCTGACGCGAACCGTCCGCCGCCTGGTACTCGAGGCCGAAACGAGCGGGCTGGTTGAAGTCGTACTGGATCGTCGACATCTGCCAGGTACGGCCGATGGCGTCGCGCGCCTGCACGGAGATCTTCGGGCCGTAGAACGCGGCACCGCCCGGGTCCGGCACGAGCTCGAGGCCGGACTCGAGCGCGACGTCCGACAGCACCTTCGTCGCGATGTCCCACTGTTCGTCGGTGCCGATGAACTTGTCCTTCTTGTCCCCGTCGACGTCGCGCGTCGAGAGCTCGAGGTAGAAGTCGTTCATGCCGAAGTCGCGCAGTAGGCCGAGGATGAAGTCGAGCAGGTGCTTGATCTCTCCCGGCGCCTGTTCGGGCGTGACGTAGCTGTGCGAGTCGTCCTGGGTGATCATGCGCACGCGCGTCAGACCGGAGAGCACGCCCGACTTCTCGTCGCGGTACACCGTGCCGAACTCGAAGAAGCGCAGCGGCAGCTCACGGTAGGAGCGCCCACGCGAACGGAAGATCTCGTTGTGCATCGGGCAGTTCATCGCCTTGAGGCGGTAGTTCTGCCCGTCGACGTCGAGGGGCGGGAACATCCCGTCCGCGTAGTACGGCAGGTGACCCGAGGTGTAGAAGAGGTCTTCCTTCGCAATGTGCGGCGTGCCGACGTAGGAGAAGCCCTCCTCGATGTGACGGCGGCGGACGTAGTCCTCCATCTCACGCTTGATGATGCCGCCCTTGGGGTGGAACACCGGCAGGCCGGGGCCGATGTTCTCGGGGAAGCTGAACAGGTCGAGCTCGGCGCCGAGCTTGCGGTGGTCGCGCTTCTCGGCCTCGGCGAGGCGCTCGAGGTAGGCCTTCAGCTCGTCCTTCGTCGGCCACGCAGTGCCGTAGATGCGCTGCAGCTGCGGGTTCTTCTCGCTGCCGCGCCAGTATGCGGCGGCCGAACGCATGAGCTTGAACGCGTTGCCGAGCACCTTCGTCGACGGCACGTGCGGGCCGCGGCACAGGTCGCCCCAGGCGACGGTGCCGTCGCGGCGGACGTTGTCGTAGATCGTCAGCTCACCGCCACCGACCTCGGCCTCCGCGCCCTCGGCCGCATTCGCAGCGTTGCCCTTGAGGCCGATGAGCTCGCACTTGTAGGGCTCGTGCGCGAGTTCTTCGAGGCCCTCGGCGTCGGTGATGACGCGGCGGTTGAACGTCTGGCCCTCGTTGACGATCCTCTGCATCGCCTTCTCGAGCTTCTTGAGGTCGTCGGGCGTGAACGCCTCGGCGACGTCGAAGTCGTAGTAGAAACCGTCGGTGACGGGCGGGCCGATGCCGAGCTTCGCGCTCGGGTTGATCTGCTGCACCGCCTGCGCGAGCACGTGGGCCGCGGAGTGACGCAGGACGGCGAGGCCCTCCGGGTCTTGAGCGGTGACGGGCTCGACGGACGCGCCGTCCGGGATCTCGCGGAACAGGTCGCGCAGTTCACCGTCGATGCGCATGACGAGGACGGCCTTGTCGCCGCCGAACAGGTCCGTGCCCGTCGTGCCCTGCTCGACCTCGCGTGGTTCGCCGTTGACGGTCAGGGTGATGTTCTCGGACACGGCTGTGCTCCTTGTTCGTGACGTGCAGACTCGGCCGCACACGTACGAATGGCACGGCCCGTGCGGCCAAGGCTACCGGGTGCCCCCGACCACCCCACGTCGAGCCGCCGGCACCACCCAGGCGTGACGTTGGTGGCTCTTCACGAACGAGGGTGTAGTCGGTTGAGCGCGTCAGTGGCCGGGTAGGGGTCGAGGTCTCCCGGATGATGGAAGTTCTTCACGCTCGCCATCCCGAAAGACCTCGACGTGCTCCACCCTACT
>NZ_JANJER010000018.1:0-40302 GCF_044878485.1 Dermacoccus sp. BD5
GGGGGGGGGGGGGGGGGGGGGGGGGGGGGGGGGGGGGGGGGGGGGGGGGGGGGGGGGGGGGGGGGGGGGGGGGGGGGGGGGGGGGGGGGGGGGGGGGGGGGGGGGGGGGGGGGGGGGGGGGGGGGGGGCGGGGCGGGGGGGGGGGGGGGGGGGGGGGGGGGGCCCCCCCCCCCCCCCCCCCCCCCCCGCCGGAAGACGAAGCGAGGGAAGGATCAGTGGCTGTGGCCGTGGCCGCCGGCGGCGGGGGCCTCTTCCTCTTCCTTCTTCTCGACGACGAGGGTGTCGGTCGTGAGCACCATCGAGGCGATGGAGGCGGCGTTGGTGAGCGCGGAGCGGGTCACCTTGACGGGGTCGATGATGCCGGCGTCGACGAGGTCGATGTACTCGCCGGTCGCGGCGTCGAGGCCCTGGCCGACGGGCAGTTCGCGCACCTTGGAGACGGCGACGTAGCCCTCGAGGCCGGCGTTCTCGGCGATCCAGCGCAGCGGCTCGGCGATGGCCTTGCCGACGAGTGTGGCACCCGTCGCCTCGTCACCCTCGAGCGAGAGGGAGTCGAGAGCGGACGACGCGTGGATGACGGCCGAACCACCACCTGCGACGATGCCCTCTTCGATGGCCGCACGCGTGGCCGCGATGGCGTCCTCGATGCGGTGCTTCTTCTCTTTCATCTCGACCTCGGTGTGCGCACCGACGGCGATGACGCAGACGCCGCCGGCGAGCTTGGCGAGGCGTTCCTGGAGCTTCTCGCGGTCCCAGTCGGAGTCGGTGCGCTCGATCTCGGACTTCAGCTCCTTGACGCGGCCCGCGACGTCATCAGCGGCGCCGGCGCCGTCGATGATCGTCGTGTTGTCCTTCGTCACCTGGATGCGGCGTGCCTGACCGAGCGAGTCGAGGTCGGCGTTCTCGAGCTTGAGCCCGACCTCCTCGGCGATGACCTGGCCACCGGTGAGGATCGCGATGTCCTGCAGCATCGCCTTGCGGCGGTCGCCGAAGCCGGGGGCCTTGACGGCGACGACGTTGAACGTGCCGCGGATCTTGTTGACGACGAGGGTGGAGAGGGCCTCGCCCTCGATGTCCTCGGCGATGATGAGCAGCGGCTTGCCGGACTGCACGACCTTCTCGAGGACGGGCAGCAGGTCGGCGATGGCCGAGATCTTGCCCTGGTTGATGAGGATGTAGGCGTCCTCGAGGACGGCCTCCATGCGCTCGGGGTCGGTGACGAAGTACGGCGAGAGGTACCCCTTGTCGAACTGCATGCCCTCGGTGTACTCGAGCTTCGTCTCGGCGGTCGAGGACTCCTCGACGGTGATGACGCCGTCCTTGCCGACCTTCGCGAACGCCTCACCGATGAGGCCACCGATCGTCGCGTCCTGAGCGGACAGCGAGGCGACCTTGGCGTAGTCGTCCTGACCGTCGACGGGGCGCGCGTTGGCGAGCAGCTGGTCGTTGATGGCCGTGACGGCCTTGTCGATGCCGCGCTTCAGGCCGGACGGAGCAGCGCCCGCAGCGACGTTGCGCAGGCCCTCCTTGACGAGCGCCTGGGCGAGAACCGTCGCGGTCGTCGTACCGTCACCGGCGACGTCGTTCGTCTTGGTGGCGACCTCCTTGGCGAGCTGCGCGCCGAGGTTCTCGTACGGGTCCTCGAGCTCGACCTCGCGGGCGATCGTCACACCGTCGTTCGTGATCGTGGGGGCGCCCCACGCCTTGTCGATGACGACGTTGCGGCCCTTGGGGCCGAGCGTCACCTTGACGGCGTTGGCGAGCGCGTCGACACCGCGCTCGAGGGACTTGCGGGCGTCGTCGTTGAATTCAAGCGTCTTGGCCATGGTTCAACCTTTCGTTCGAAGGCGCCGCGCGGCGCGTGACGCGCGCAGCGGAAGAGTGTGGAATGCGAGTGAGCGGAAAGGACGAGCCCGGCCCGGCCGTCAGACCTGAGCCGGGCTCGTCGTCACCTGCTGGCTCGACGGATCGTCAGGAGACGACCGCGAGCACGTCGCGAGCGGAGAGGATGAGGTACTCGGTACCGGCGAACTTGACCTCGGTGCCGCCGTACTTCGAGTAGATGACCTTGTCGCCGACGGCGACGTCGACCGGAACGCGGTTGCCGTGGTCGTCGATGCGACCGGGGCCGACGGCGATGACCTCGCCCTCCTGCGGCTTCTCCTTGGCGGTGTCCGGGATGACGAGGCCGGAGGCCGTGGTCTGCTCGGCCTCGACGGCCTTGACGACGATGCGGTCTTCGAGCGGCTTGATGTTGACCGACACGGTAGGACCTTCCCTTTCGCAGACCGCCCGATCTTCTCGGGCGGGACGGATGCTTTCGTTCCCTGGCCACACCACCCACCGGTGGCGGTGTGGCATGCATGTGGGCCGATATCGCCTCGCCGTCGCGGGGGTCGAGGGATGAGCTCACTGGCACTACCCAGGGGTGAGTGCTGGAACCGAATCTAGTAACGCCGTTGGCACTCGGTCAAGCCGAGTGCCAACTCGTTTCCGATGTTCGCCCACAGCGCATCGAGGGCTGCTCCGAGGGCCCCCGATGACACAATGGCGGCCATGGATGCGAGCGTCGTGCACGAGTTGTTCACCGACGACGGACGCGCGCTGCTCGCCTCGCTCCCGCCCTACGAGGAGAAGAACGTCGTCATGCTGACGACGCGGCTGCGCGCCGCAGGGCACTCCCCCGAACTCGTCGCCGCCGCGCTCACCCAGTCCCGGCTGCAGGCCAGGGCCGTCGACAAGTTCGGTGATGCGGCGGCGGCGATGTTCTTCACCCCCGACGCCCTCGAACAGGCCACGCGCGCACCCATCGCCCGTCTGCACGCGCAGCGGTTCCTCGACGCCGGGGCGAGCCTCGTCATCGACGGTGGCTGCGGAATCGGTTCCGACGCCGTCGGACTCGCGCGAGCCGGGCTCGACGTCATCGGCGTCGAAGCGGATCCGGAAACCGCGGCCCTGGCCGCCCAGAACCTCGCGTCGTTTCCCGGCAGTCGCGTCGTCACGGGGCGGGTCGAGGATGTCGCGGCTTCGCTCGACCAAGCCGGGGCCGCCTGGTGGTTCGACCCGGCACGCCGCACGCCCGGCGTCGCCGACATCCGCGGGCGCACGAAGCGCACGTTCTCCCTCGCGGCGCTGACGCCGACCTGGGATCTGATCCAGCACGTCGCGGCTGCCGCCCCCGCGGCAGGCGCCAAGCTCTCGCCGAGCCTGGCCCATCACGACGTACCGAGCGGTTGCGAGGTCGAGTTCGTCTCCTACGCCGGCGACGTCGTGGAGGCGAGCGTGTGGTGGGGCGCCGCCGTCCGTGACGTCGGCAGAACTGCGACGATCGTGCGCCCCCGACCGGGCGGCTCGAGGTCGTCCGGCGATCGCGTCCCGCCCGACGTCCTGCACGTCATCGAGGCCGACTTCAACGGCATCGACGCCGCGCCCGCAAGCCGCGCGTCACTCGGACCGTACTTCTACGAGGCCGACAAGGCGTTGACGCGCAGCGGCCTCGTCGGGGCGCTGCTCGACGCCACGGGCGGCCACGAGTTCACGCCCGGACACGGCTACGTCACGGCCGATGCGCTCGTCGACATCGGGCTGCTGGGGCGCGCCTACCGCGTGCTCGACTCCGTGCCGCTGCACGAGAAGACGCTGCGCGCCTACCTGCGCGAACGCGCCGTCGGGCGCCTCACGATCAAGAAACGGGACGTGGACGTCGACGCCGACGCGCTGCGCCGCTCGCTCAAGCTCAAGGGCTCGAACGCCCTGACGGTCGTGCTCGTGACGCTCGACGGCGAGCGCCTGGCACTCGTCGTCGAACCGCTGTGACGCTCGCCGCCCCGCTTCCCTGACGCCCCGCCCCATGACGCATCCGTGAGATCGAGCGATGTGGGCGAATTCGAGCCCCCCAGCGCTCGGACTCTCCCGTATCGCTCGATCTCGAGGATGGGGCGTGCGAACCGTGACCTGACCGAGATCCACGCCCCAGCTCGGACGCACTCGGGCCGTCGATACTGACGAACATGCAAACGTCCGAGGCGGGCGCCCTCTCCGAAGACTCGACGCCTGTGCCACCTGCTCCTGCCGAAACCACAGGCCGACGACCGTCCGCGCCCGGGCGCAGCGGCACGGCTACCTGGCTGATGAGCATCGCTCTCATCCTCTGGGCAGTGTGGGCCGTCAGCATCCTCGCCTCGCCGATGCGTTCCGGCAGTGTGGCCGACGCGGCCAGCGCCCTGCAGCGGCACGACGACGTGCACTGGCTCGTCGTGCAGCGCCCCTCCGACGACGGCCCGAGCGGTCACTTCACGCCGGGCCTCGCCGACCCCCTCTCCCAGGAATGGCAGGATTCGCGTTTCACGACCCCGCGCGAGAACGGTGGCGACGGCGCGGGCACGCTCTCGTCGACGCAGGAGCAGCAGATCGCCTGGAGCGACAGCTCGGGGCTGCACGTGACGCGCGACTTCAGCGTCACCGGCTGGCGCACCGCCGAGGACGGCTGGCCCGACCCCGCGTCCAGCCCGTCGGCCGCCCTCTACCGATCGCTCGCGGCCCAGGCTGCGTCGACGCGCGTCACGACGGTCCGCGCGCTCACGCCGCTGGGCACGATCAGCTACGCCGACGGCTCGGGCACCGTCGAGACCTACGGGGTCGTCATGCTGCTCAGCGTGCTGATCGCGCTGGGATCGCTGTACGCCCGCCAGCCCCGTTTCGGCACCCGTTGGAGCTGGTTCTGGATCTTCGGCTGCCCCATGGGCGTCGGCCTCGTGTGGTACCTGATGCGCGAGGGGTGGTTCGGCCGTTCCACGGCCCCTGCGCCCGATCAGCGACGTTCAGGCTTCGCCGGCTTCGCGGCGTTCGTCGGCATCAGCTGGGTGCTCGGTTCGCTCGTGCATGCTTGGCTGTTTCGCTGACGCCGTGTCAGCGGGCTCGCGCACGGGGCATGACGGTCCGCCGGAAGGCGGCACGCTCATCGACAGGCTGCAGAGCCCACCCCGTCCTTGCCGACGGCGACGGGCAGCGTCCCGCCGGCCTTGGCCTTGCCGGTCAGGACGTCCGCGAGCGCCGCGAACGTCGGCTGCGTCGAACCGTAGGCCGCGAGCCCGACGGTGTCGGAGCCGCGCAGAGCGAGCGGGTAGGGCGTGTCGAGGGCGATCTGCACGCCGCTGTCTCCGGCCTTGATCACTCCTGACGTGCCGGGCGACGTCGCCTCCGCTCCCCCGCCGGCGGACGATTCGCCGGCGTTGTACACGCCCCCTTCGAGCAGGTTCACCCGCGTGCCCTGCAGTCCGACGTCGACGCCACGGGCCTTCAGCTCCTTCGTCAGCGTCGCTCGATGTTCCGCCGTCCCCCCTTCGACCCGCACACGGCTCCCGACGAGGTCACGCCCGCAGCGCCCGCCGAGCTGGGTGATCGACGCCTTCGCGAGACGGCGCGCGTCGTCGTCATGGGAACCGCGCACCGACGCGTCGGGCGCACTGACGTGCTGGTGCCGCGTCGTCGCGACGATGCGCGCGGCGGATTTGATGAGCCGCTGGCGCGTCAGTGCTCCTGAGGCGACGGCCTTCTCGATCGCGCTCACCGACGCGCTCGCGTCGGCGGGCATGAGCACGACATCGGCTCCGGCCTCGAGCGCCGACACCGCTGCAGCGCCGCCGCGATCGAACTTCTTGACGATCGCGCCCATGTTCATGCCGTCGGTGACGATGAGCCCCTTGAACCCGAGCTTGTCGCGCAACTGGCCCGTGAGCACCTTCGGCGAGAGCGTGCTCGGCACGTTGGGGTCGACGTCCTTGACGACGATGTGCGCCGTCATGATGGCGGGCACGCCGGCCTTGCTCGCCGAGGCGAACGGCACCCAGTCGCGCTTCATGAGCTGCTCGACCGACTGAGCCTGGACGGCGTAGTCGACATGCGTGTCCGTCGTCACCGAGCCGTGGCCCGGAAAGTGTTTGATGACGGGCACGATGCCGGCCTGCTGGTAACCGGCGACCTGCGCGTTGACAGCTCGCGCGACGCGCTGCGGGTCGCTGCTCGGCGAGCGCACGCCGATCGTCGGGTCGCTCGGGCCGACAGTGACGTCCGCGTCGGGCGCGAAGTTCATCGTCACGCCGAGCGAACGCAGCTCCTGGCCTTCGTCCTTGGCGAGCTGCGTCGCGAGCGCCGCATCGTCGGCGGCGCCGTAGGCCATCGCACCCGGCAGCGGGGTGACGCCGGAGGTGATGCGGGTGACCGGACCGCCCTCCTGATCGATGCCGATGACGGCCGGCCACGACCGTCCGCTCTCCTTGACGGCGCCCTGCACCGCTTTCGTGACGGCCGGCAAGCCCGCTGACTCGTCCGTGGGGTTGCTCGGCACGTTGTCGCCCATGATGATGACCCCGCCGAGGCCATTGCGACGCACTGCATCGGCGGCCGCCTGCGGGCTCGTGCCCTGGTAGTACCCGACGATGACCTGCCCGGCGAGCTGCTTCGTCGTCAGCTTCGAGACGTCACCCGTAGCGGCGTCGAGCTCTGCCTGTGTCGGCAGGCCTGTGTCGGCCTGGGTGCGATTTCCGTCAGCCGGCGCCGATGCGCCGGCCGAACCGGACGCCTTCGACGATGCCGACGATCCGGACGATGACGCGGGCTTGCCGTCGTCCGACGAACTGCACGAGGCGAGCGTCATCGACAACGTTGCGGCGGCGACGACCGTCAGGCGGACGCGGCGTCGGCGGGGCGCGAGTCGGGCCTGGTCGGCGGCGAGAGCGACGCCCGCGGGGGCGACGTCAGGCGTGCCGGTAACAGGGGTGGTTGCGGGGGTGCGCGGGGTCATCCCATCACCTGTCCGATCGGCATGGAGGAGTCGGCGGGCACGGCGAGCGTCGACGGTGCGATGCCCTTCGCGACGAGGTGCGCGCCGAGCGTCGCGACCATCGCGCCGTTGTCGGTGCACAGGCTCAGTTTCGGCACGCGGATCGAGATGCCCGCCGACGTGCAACGCTGCTCGAGCACCGTGCGAAGCCGCGAGTTGGCCGAGACGCCCCCGCCGACCATGAGGTTGTCGCACTCGTAGTCGCGGCAAGCCATGACGGCCTTCTTCGTGATGACGTCGACGACGGCCTCCTGGAAGGACGCGGCGACATCGGCGACCGGAACCTCTTCCCCGGCAGCCTGTTTCGTCGCGACCCAGCGGGTGACGGACGTCTTGAGGCCGCTGAACGAGAAGTCGTACCGGTGCTTCTCGAGGTCCTTCTTCGTCGACAACCCACGCGGGAACGGGATGGCCTTCGGGTCGCCGTCCTTGGCCGCCTCGTCGATCGCCGGGCCGCCCGGGTAGGGCAGGCCGAGTACGCGCGCTACCTTGTCGAACGCCTCGCCGCACGCGTCGTCGATCGTGTTGCCGAGGCTGCGCACGTCCGTCGCGATGTCGGGCACGTAGAGCAGGTTCGTGTGGCCGCCGGAGACGAGCAGCCCCATCGTCGGTTCCGGCAGCGGGCCGTGCTCGAGCATGTCGACGGCGACGTGCGCCGCGAGGTGGTTGACGCCGTAGAGCGGCTTGTCGAGGGCGATCGACAGGGCCTTCGCTGCCGCGACACCGACCATGAGCGCACCGGCGAGACCTGGGCCGACGGTGACGGCGATCGCGTCGACGTCGGTGAGCTTGACGCCCGCCGTGTCGCAGGCGCGACTCAGCGACGGGATCAGCGCCTCGAGGTGCGCGCGGCTCGCGATCTCGGGCACGACGCCACCGAAGCGGGCGTGCAGATCCATCGAACTCGCAACCTCGTTGGCGAGCAGCGTCGTGCCGCGCACGAGGCCGATGCCTGTCTCGTCGCACGAACTCTCGATGCCGAGGACGAGGGGTTCGCGGGTGGCGGTGAGGCTCATCGGGTCTCCTTCAGGAGCTTGCGCAGGATGACGGCGTCGACGTCACCGGGTTGGTAGTAGCGGCGGCGCACGGTGAGGCGATCGAACCCGGCGCGTTCGTAGAGACGCAGCGCAGGGTCGTTGTCGGCGCGCACCTCGAGCAGCAGGGCTTCGGCGCCCGCGTGCGTGGCGGCTGTGACGAGGTGATCGAGCAGCCGACGCCCCAGCCCTGTGCCGCGCGCCTCGGGGGTGACGGCGATCGTCATGACGTCGGCAGTGCTGCCGGCCACGTCGAGCCCGGCGTAGCCGAGGATGTGTTCTGGGTGACCATTCGCCGAGACGTGAGGTGCGCCGTCGGTTCGCGGCATCGACGGTGCGCTTGGCTCGCGATCATCGGCGTCGTCCGGCGAGGCCTCTGGGGCGTGCGCCGTGCCGTCAGCCACGACGCGCTGCTGCGGCACAGCAGCGCCCACTGCGACGACGTACTGACGGCGCGGGCGTGCGGCGAACTCGTCCCACCACGTGCGTTCGCGCCACGCGTCGTGCTCGAACAGCTGCGCATCGAGGGCCGCGAGGGTCTCGATGTCGCGCCAGGTGGCGGGGCGCAGGGCGACGTCAGCACTCGCCGTCGCCGCGGCAGGCTGCGCAGCGGGCTCTGGTGACGGGGTGTGATCCGTGAGGCGGGCCACTGACGAATCACTCGATGGAATAGCCGACAAACCCTGCGGTGCAACGCTGTTCATCGACCAAGAACGCGCGCGATGGGTGCCGCAGCAGCGGGCACGGCGTCAGGGCGGCGCAGGTAGAGAGGTTCGGTGTCGAGCAGGCGCTCCCCCGCCATGACGCGTTCGTGCGCGACGATCGCGAGGTCGGCGGCGTCGACGTCGAGCAGCACCTCAGCCTCGCCTGCTCCCGTCAGGGCCGCGTCGCCGGACGTGTCGACAGCACCGGCCGCGGCTGCCCGCGTCGCGTCATGGAGAACGTCGGCGTAGAGCCTCGCACCGCGACCGACGGCGGGAATGTCACCGAGCTGTTCGGCGACCGCGGCGGCCTTGTCGACGGCCGGGTCGCCCGAGACGATCGGCCCACCGTCGAGGTCGTAATGCGCCCAGTAGATCTCCTTGCGGCGCGCGTCCGTCGCGACGAGCAGCGGACCGCGCATCCCGAGCGTCTGCGCACGATGCGCGAGGGCGTCGAGGGAGCACACGCCACCGATGGGCAGGTCGAGGGCGTACGCGAACGTCATCGCCGTCATGATGCCGACGCGCAATCCGGTGAACGGCCCCGGCCCCACGCCGACGGCGACGCGTGACAGGTCCCCGGGCGCCACGTCGGTTTCCGCGAACATCGCCTCGATCGCGGGTGCCAGGATCTCGGTGTGACGCCGCGCGTCGATCGTCGAGGTGCGGGCGACGACGTCACGCCCGTCGTGAAGGGCTGCCGTGACGGCGGAGGTGGACGTATCGATCGCGAGAAGCACCTATCCAGCTTATCGGCGGGACGCAACTCGCCTGACGAAGCTGCCGGCCGGCTGGGCGCGGAGGGCTCGCGTCGAGCAGCTCCGGGCGAGGTACCGGCCGACGCGGAACGCACACGTTGCCCGAGGCTGCGGCTGCGGCGCGGTCACGACCGCTGCACGAGAAATGTGCATCTGCAGGACGAATGTGCGTGACATTCCTCGTGCAGATGCACATTTCTCGTGCAGCGACGCAGGTGCTGGCTGCGATGCTCAGTCGGCGACGAGCCCCAGAGCCGCGACGAGGTCGATGTCCGCCCAGCGCGGCCCGGCCGTCTCGACGGTGACGGTGCGGTCGTCGAGCCCGGTCAACGTGAGGTGCAACCGGTCCTCGGACAGCCCCTCGGCCATCCCGGCGCCCCATTCGACGACGGTGACGGCGTCGTCGACGGACGTGTCGAGGTCGAGGTCGTCGAGTTCACCGAACCCGCCGAGTCGGTAGGCGTCGACGTGGACGAGGGCCGGCCCGTCACCCAGCGACGGGTGCTCACGCGCGATGACGAACGTCGGGCTCGTGACATCACCCCGCACGTTCAGTGCCGCACCGAGGCCGCGCGTCATCGTCGTCTTGCCTGCTCCGAGATCGCCCGTCATGACGACGACGTCCCCCGCGCGCAGCACACCCGCGAGCGCCGCACCGAACGCGGTCGTCGCGTCGGCGTCAGGCAGGTGCTTGCTGCCGCGAATCACCAGGTCATTCACAGTCCGAGCTCCTTCGCCAGGCTTCCCGTATAGACGCGCGGCAGCCGCGTGCTCATGCGCGTGACGATCTCGTAGCTGATCGTGCCGGCGGCGTCAGCCCAGTCCTGGGCGCTCGGGCCCTGGGTGCCGTCGGACGCGCGCCCGAACAGCACGACCTCATCGCCGGCCGCGACGGCGGCGTCCCCGGCGTCGGTGACGATCTGGTCCATGCAGACGCGGCCGGCAATAGTGGTGCGCGCGCCCGCCACCAGGAGCGGGCCGACGTTCGACGCGGCGCGCGGCACGCCGTCTGCGTACCCGACGGGGATGTCGGCGAGCGTCGTCTCACGCGGCGTCGTGTACGTGTGGCCGTAACTCACGCCCTGCCCGGCCGGTACGCGCTTCGTCACCGTGACGTTCGCGGTGATCGACATCGCGGGGCGCAGCGTCAGCTCCTCGCTCGTCGCGAGGTCGGGTGCGGGCGAGAGCCCGTAGAGCGCGAGCCCGGGGCGGACGAGGTCGAAGCGCGCCTCGGGCAGGAAGAACGTCGCCGGCGAGTTCGACATGTGCCGCACCTCGAGTTCGAACCCGGCACTTTCACAGTCGGTTGCGGCGGACGTGAACCGTTCGATCTGGGCGGTGTTCTCGGGGTGGCCGGGTTCGTCCGCGCGCACGAAGTGCGTCATCAATCCGACGACCTCGACATCACCCGTTGCCTGAGCAGCCTTCGCAGCCTCGACGAGGCGCGGCCAGTCGTCCCCATAGGCGCCGTTGCGGGCGAGGCCCGTGTCGACCTTGAGGTGCACGCGCGCCCGACGCCCGACGCGGCGCGCCGCGGCAGCGATCCCGTCGAGTTCCCCGACGGACGGCGCCCCGAGATCGATGCGCGCCTCGATGGCATCGGCGAACGGTGAGCCGGGAGCGTGCAGCCACGACAGCACCGGAACATCGAGGTCTCCGGCGCCCTCGGCGGCCGCGCGACGAAGCGTCATCGCCTCAGCCAACTGCGCGACACCGAGCCACGTCGCGCCCCCGCTGACGGCGGCGCGGGCGCTCGGCACGAGACCGTGACCGTACGCGTCGCCCTTGACGACACCGAGAACGGAGGCGCCCTCGGCGCGACGCGTCATCTCGTTGGCGTTGTCGGCGATGGCATCGAGATCGACGACGACGCGCGCCGGCGCGTTGCCGAGCAGTGCTGGGGCGGCTGAGTGAGTCATGATGCGCCCATATTCTCACCCACCCCGCCCGCACTCAGCACCCCGATCCCGCCCCAACGGCGATTCCCGTCCAAATCGGCGATTTTCGTCCACATCGAACAGACGTTGCCATGCCAGGTTCGAGGTGCGCCTGCAGCCGCCGTCACCACATGAATGTGGACAAGAATCGCCGATGGGGACGGGAATCGCGAAGGGGGACGCCGTTCGCCAATGGGCACAGGAATCGCGGATGTGGACGAAACTTGCAGAGGCGGACGCCGTTCGCAGGGCGGACGCGGTGGTGCACGGACGTCAGAGGCGGCCGGCGTGCAGGTCGTCGTCGAATCTCGTCTTGATCTCGACGAGCTCGGCGATGGCGCGTCCGACGTTCGAGGCGACGTCGAGCGCCCGCACCGGGCCGCCGGGGTTGGCCAGGTGCGCCGCCCGCCCGTGGATGTACGTCGCGACGGCGCATGCTGCCGACGCCTCGATCCCCGCTGCGAGCGCCACCCCGACGATCCCCGCGAGGACGTCGCCCGTCCCGGCCGTCGCGAGCCAGTTCGGTGAGCGGTTCTCGACGAAGACAGCCCGGTCGTGCGTGATGCCATCGGCTGATCGTTGCGCCGGACGCGCGATGACGGTCGCGCCGCCCTTGAGCAGCACGACGTATCCCGTCCCGTCGGCCATGCGACGAGCCCACCGCACGGGGTCGGCTTCGACGGCCTCACGCGTCACCTCGTCACCGTCGTCGGTGATGCCGAGCAGCGCCAGCGCTGACGCGAGTTCTCCCGCATGCGGCGTGATGACGGTGACGCTGCCCTCGGGCCGCTCGATCTCGTCGAGCCATGTCAGCGCGCCGGCGTCGATGACGACGGGAACAGCCTTGCCGAGCACCTCTATCGCGCTCTCGTAGCGTTCGGAGTTCTTCTCGCGCTCGCTCACGCCATCGATGCCAGAGCCAACGACCCAGGCCTGCACCCGGCCCATGCCGTGGACAGCCTCGGGGACGGCGGCGAGCACGAGGTCGGACGGACGTGACGGCCCCACGTACCGCACCATGCCGGCGCCGGCCGTCGCGGCCGCCACCGTCCCAAGTACCGCCGCACCGGGAAACGCGTTGCTGCCCGTCGCCATGCCGACGACGCCGCGCGTGTACTTGTGGTCGTGAGCTCCAGGAATCGGCCAGCGCCCCGCATACTGCTGCACGCTCCATCGCAGCGCATCGGTGCTCAGACCGTCGAGCTCGGCGAGCCCGATGTCGACGACTCCCACCTCACCCGCCGCGCGTGGGTCGAGCAGCATCGACGTCTTGAGTGCTCCGAACGTCACCGTGCGGTCAGCCGTGATGCCAGGTGTCGGGCAGTCGACGGCGACGACGCGCGTCTCGCGCCCGATCGCCCGTACGGCAGATGCCCACGGCGCCGCGTCCGAGTCGTCCTCGCCATGCGAGCCGCTCAAGCCCCGCGAGGCGCGCGCGCCGATGCCCAGAATGCCGTCGACGACGAGGTCCGCGGCCGTGATGGTCTGCAGCGAGCGTGGCCCGTCGCAGTGTTCGCCACCGCACTCGCTGTGCGGCCCATGCGGGTGCTCGATGACGTCGAGACCCGCGTCGCGCACCGCGGCGAGACCCTCCTCGTGCGCTCTGCCGGCGACGAGCACGACGTCGGCACGCACTCCGAAGTCGCGCGCGAGGTCACGGGCAGCGAACAGCGCGTCACCGCCGTTGTTCCCAGGCCCGACGAGCACGACGACGCGGTCAGCGCGAAGCCTGCGCACCTCATCGGCGACGACGCGCGCCACCGCAGCGGCAGCGCGCTGCATGAGCGTGCCGCTCGTCAGCAGCTCGCCGCTCGCCTTCTCCGCCTCACGAACCCACGTCACCGACGCCGTCCGCAGCAGGTCGTCACCGTCGAGCCGCCCGACGTACTCGATGTCGTTCTCCATCGTCATGCCTCCTCGACCGACGGCCGACGCGAAGCCACCGTCGCCCCAGCTGCCGTAACCCGTAGTGCAACTCATCGTCATGCCTCCGCGATGACGACGGCCGACGCGATGCCACCGTCGTGAGTCAGCGAGAGGTGCAGAGCGTCGACACCGAGGTCGTCCATGCGGGAGGCGACCGTCCCGCCCGTGCGCAGGAACGGTTGCCCCTGCGCGTTGGTGTCGACCTCCGCGTCCTGCCAGCTCATCCCGGGCGGCGCGCCGAGCGCCTTGCTCAACGCCTCCTTCGCCGCGAACCGGGCCGCGAGCGAGCGCACGTGCAGATCACGCTCCAGCGGTGTGAACAACCGCTCACGCATTCCGGGCGAGCTTTCCAGTGTCTCGGCGAACCGGTCGATCTCGACGACGTCGATGCCCACTCCCACGATCATGAGTTCAGTCAATCACTTGTCGCCTCGAGACCGAGCCCCCGAGCAACACGGCGCCGTCGTTGACGAACAGGGCGACCGGGCCTCGCGACGCTGGTCGCCGGCATACGACGGGGCGCCCCCACATGATGGTGGGAGCGCCCCGTCGGCGTCGGCGCGCGTCACTCCACGGTGACGCTCTTGGCCAGGTTGCGCGGCTGGTCGACGTCGAGGCCCTTGGCCGTCGACAGTTCGAGGGAGAACACCTGCAGCGGCACGATGGCGAGCAGCGGTGCGAGCAGCGGAGCCGACTTCGGGATGCGGATGACCTCGTCCGCGAACGGCACGACGGCTTCGTCGCCCTCCTCCGCGATGACGAGCGTACGTGCGCCGCGCGCACGGATCTCCTGGATGTTGGAGACGACCTTGCCGTGCAGACCGTGCGGCGTGTCGGGTCCGGGCACCACGATGAACACCGGCTGCCCAGCGTCGATCAGCGCGATCGGGCCATGCTTGAGCTCACCGGCGGCGAAGCCCTCGGCGTGGATGTAGGCGAGCTCCTTGAGCTTGAGCGCACCCTCCATCGCGATCGGGTAGCCGACGTTGCGGCCGAGGAACAGCACCGAGCGGGTGTCGGCCATGAAGCGGGCGATCTCGCGGGTGCGCTCGAGGTGGCCGAGCACCTCCTCGATCTTGGCCGGCATCTCCTGCAGCTCACCCATGACCTTGGCCGCGTCGTCGGCGTACGTGCCGCCGCGCAGCTGCGCGAGGTAGAGGCCGAGGATGTAGCAGGCCGTGATCTGCGCGAGGAACGCCTTCGTCGAGGCGACCGCGATCTCCGGGCCGGCGTGCGTGTAGAGCACGGCGTCGGACTCGCGCGGAATCGTCGCGCCGTGCGTGTTGCAGATCGACAGCGTGCGGGCGCCGAGCTCCTTGGCGTGCTTGACGGCCATGAGCGTGTCCATCGTCTCGCCCGACTGCGAGATCGACACGACCAGCGTGCGCTCGGAGACGATCGGGTCGCAGTAGCGGAACTCGTGCGCGAGCGACACCTCGACCGGGATGCGCGTCCAGTGCTCGATCGCGTACTTGGCGACCATGCCCGCGTACGCGGCGGTGCCACACGCGACGATCGTGATGCGGTCGATGGCCTTGAGGTCCTCTTCGGAGATGCGGATCTCGTCGAGCGTCAGGCGCCCCGCCTCGTCCGTACGGCCGAGCAGCGTGTCGCGCACCGCGTCCGGCTGGTCGAAGATCTCCTTCTCCATGAACGTGTCGTAGCCGCCCTTCTCGGCGGACGCCGCGTCCCAGTCGACGTGGAACGTCTTGCCCTGCGCCGCGGAACCGTCGAAGTTGCACACCTCGACGGCCTCGGGGGTGATGACGACGACCTGGTCCTGGTCGACCTCCATCGCCTCCTTGGTGTACCCGATGAAGGCGGCGACGTCGGAGCCGAGGAAGTTCTCGCCCTCACCGAGGCCGATGACGAGCGGCGAGTTGCGGCGCGCCGCGACGACCTGGTTCGGGCTGTCGGCGTGCACGGCGAGGAGCGTGAACGCGCCCTCGAGACGGTTGACGACCTCAAGCATCGCGGCCTTCAGATCGCCCGCGTACGCCTTCGCGAGAAGGTGCGCGACGACCTCGGTGTCCGTCTCGGACGCGAACTCGACGCCGTCCTCGAGCAGCTGCGCGCGCAGCGGGTGGAAGTTCTCGATGATGCCGTTGTGGATGAGCGCCAGCTTGCCGTCCGTGCCGCCACGGTGCGGGTGGGCGTTCGCGTCCGTCGGGCCACCGTGCGTCGCCCAGCGCGTGTGACCGATGCCGGTCGCACTCGCGGGAAGCGGGTGGTTCTCCAGCTCGGCGCGCAGGTTGGCCAGCTTGCCGGCCTTCTTCGCCGTCGAGACGTGATCGCCCGTCACCAGGGCGATGCCGGCCGAGTCGTAGCCGCGGTACTCGAGGCGGGCGAGGCCCTCCATGACGACGGCCTCAGCGCGCTCGTCGACCTTCGAGCCGACGTATCCAACGATTCCACACATACGATTCAGACTACCGGCACGCGCGCGCCGCCCACGAATCCCCGAACGTTCACGAAGCCGTCCCCGCACGGACTTGGCACAATGACACCGTGACCCGCGCCCACCACCCGCCGCTGCCGAGCCCCTACGTCGAACTCACCCGAGCCGACTGGGCCCGCCTGCGCGACACCCACCCCATCGACCTGACGAGCGACGACGTGCGCCGCCTCGCCGGGCTCGGCGAACGCATCGACCTCGCCGAGGTCGAGGACGTCTACCTTCCCCTTTCGCGCCTGCTCAACTTCTACGCCGCCGCGACGCAGAACCTGCACCGCACGACGACGGACTTCCTCCAGGAACGCCCCGCCAAGACGCCCTTCATCATCGGCGTCGCCGGCTCCGTCGCCGTCGGCAAGTCGACGACCGCCCGCGTCCTGCAAGAACTGCTCGCGCGCTGGCCCGACACGCCCCGCGTCGAACTCATCACCACCGACGGCTTCCTCTACCCCAACGCCGAACTCGAACGCCGCGGCATCATGGACCGCAAAGGCTTCCCCGAGAGCTACGACCGACGCGCCCTCGTCCGCTTCGTCGCCGAGGTCAAGGGCGGCAAGGCGGAAGTCGAAGCGCCCGTCTACAGCCACCTCGTCTACGACATCGTGCCGGACGAGAAGATCGTCGTGCGCCAACCCGACATCCTCATCGTCGAAGGCCTCAACGTCCTGCAACCACCCGTCTCGACGCCCGGGCAACCCACCCGCTCGACGCTCACCGTCAGCGACTTCTTCGACTTCAGCGTCTACGTCGACGCCCGCGAAACCGACATCCGCGAGTGGTACATCAACCGGTTCCTGCGCCTACGCGAAACTGCGTTCGCCGACCCCGACTCCTACTTCCACCGCTACGCCCGACTCGACGACGACGAAGCCGTCACCCTCGCCACCCGCATCTGGGAGAGCATCAACCTGCCCAACCTCATCGACAACGTCCAACCCACCCGCGGCCGCGCCACCGCCATCCTGCGCAAGAGCAGCAACCACGCCGTCGACAGCGTCAAACTGAGGAAGCTGTGATGGCCCTCGTCGCCATCACGCAAGGTTGCCTGCGCAATGAGCGGTCGGCGAGCGGGACGTCAGAGCAACTCGCGCACCTGCACCGGCGCGTACCGATGCGGCCGTCAAGCTGGTGGTCTGCGGGCAAGGCGGTCCTGCACCCCTGACGGGTCAGTGGGTGCGGGCGTGCTCGTGGGAATCGAAACGGTCGGGGACGTCGTCGCGCTCGAAGACCTCGTCGTCCTGGTCGAAGGCCCCGTGGCGGCGCTCGGCCGCGTCGAAGTCGTCATCCAGATCGTCGAGCGTGTCGAAGTCGTCGCGCGACTCCTCATCCGGGTGACGACGGCGATCCGCCGCCCACAACGCCATCCAGACGACGGCGAACAGCGCCGCCACCGCGAGACCCGCGAGCAAGCCACCCCCCGCGCCGAACAGGAACTGCGAGCCGACGCCCGTGCGCTTGCTCTCCCCGAACTCCGGCGCCGCACCCGACGACGCCTTCCCGGCACTGACCGCGGCGAAGACCGTCGCGACGAACGCGACAACCCAATACGCGATCCCGAAGAGCTTGTTCTGGACGAGACGCACGGTCGAGCCTTCCTCACGATCGGTGACCCGCCACCTCCCCGCGGCGGATCGTCGAAGCACACGCTACCCAGTCACGAGCCCACTGCGCGCGCGCCACACCGACACCGCTGCCACCGGCTCACATCGAACGCAGCGGGCACGCGGCCAGACCCCGTCAGGCCCCGCGCGTCGGCGACACGATCAGCCCACGCGCCGGCCGTCAGTTCGCGAGCACCGACGTCACGAGCGCCGCGATGGGGCTGCGTTCCGACCGCGTCAACGTCACGTGCCCGAACAGTGCGTGCCCCTTAAGCTTCTCGACGACCGCGGCGATGCCGTCATGGCGCCCCACCCGCAGGTTGTCGCGCTGCGCGACGTCATGCGTCAGCACGACGCGCGAGTTCTGGCCCATGCGCGACAGCACCGTCAGCAGCACGTTGCGCTCCAACGACTGCGCCTCGTCGACGATGACGAACGCGTCGTGCAGCGAACGCCCACGGATGTGCGTCAGTGGCAGCACCTCGAGCAGGTCGCGCGCGATGATCTCGTCAACGACCTCCTTGCTCACGACGGCCCCGAGCGTGTCGAACACCGCCTGAGCCCACGGGCCCATCTTGTCGTTCTCACTGCCCGGCAAGTACCCGAGCTCCTGCCCGCCGACGGCGTACAGCGGGCGGAAGACGATCACCTTGCGGTGCGCGCGACGCTCCATGACCGCCTCGAGGCCCGCGCACAGCGCGAGCGCGCTCTTGCCGGTGCCGGCCTTTCCGCCGAGGCTGACGATGCCGACGTCGAGGTCGCTCAACAGGTCGATGGCGATGCGCTGCTCGGCGGAGCGGCCATACAACCCGAACAGGTCGCGGTCGCCGCGCACGATCTTCACCACGTTTCCCGGCATGACGCGCCCGAGCGCCGAACCGGACGCCTCGCCGTCGGCGCTCAGGATGACGCCGGTGTTGACGGGCAGATCCTCGAGGCCGTCGAGCGTGACGCGCCCCGTCGCGTACAGGGTGTCGATCTCACTCGCGTCGACGCTGCGTTCGACGATGCCCGTCCACCCCGAGTCGGGCACCCCGTCGGCGCGGTACTCATCGGCCGACAGCCCGGTTGCGGACGCCTTGATGCGCATCGGCAGGTCCTTGCTCACCACCGTCACGTCGTGGCCCTCGGCCGCGAAGTTGGCGGCGACCGCGAGGATGCGCGAGTCGTTGTCACCGAGCCGGAAACCCGCGGGCAGGGCGGCGGGGTCGGTGTGGTTGAGTTCGACGCGCAGCGTGCCGCCATCACCGATCGGGACGGGGTGGTCGAGGCGGCCGTGACGCACGCGCAGGTCGTCGAGCAGGCGCAGGCACTCACGCGCATAGTAGCCGAGCTCGGGGTGATGACGCTTGGCCTCGAGCTCGGTGACGACGACGACTGGGAGCACGACGTGGTGCTCGGCGAACCGGGTGAACGCGCGCGGGTCGGACAACAGCACGGACGTGTCGAGCACGTACGTCTTGACGCGCTGGGCGACGGCGGCGTTCGTCGTCGCGCCGTCATCGGTTCCGGGCCTGAGGCCCGATTCGAGCTGGGTGGTCGAGGTGAGCGCGCCCGCGGCGCCCCCCGTCGTGAGGGTGTCCGCCAGGGTCATCGTCGATTCCTCGGGTCACGGGTGCGAACGCGCCGGCCGGGCGCCCGCGAGGAGCCGTCGTGCACCCCTCGTCCTCGACGCTAACGGCGGCGCCACCGCAGGTCGGCGGACAGCCTGAGAAGCCTGCATGAACTTCACGTGAATGGCCGCCGCAGCGACGCGTCACGACCCGAAACGACGCTCGCGTTCGGCGTAGGCGCGCAGCGCGCGCAGGAAGTCGACGCGACGGAAGTCGGGCCAGAACGCTTCGCAGAAGTAGAACTCGCTGTGCGCCGACTGCCACAGCAGGAAGCCGCCGAGGCGCTGCTCCCCCGAGGTGCGGATGACGAGATCCGGGTCGGGCTGGCCCTTCGTGTAGAGGTAGTCGCCAACGCTGTCGATCGTCAGACGCTGCGCGAGCTGCGTCATGTCCTCACCGCGCTCGGCCGCGTCGAGCAGGATGGCGCGGAAAGCGTCGACGATCTCCTGACGCCCGCCGTACCCGACGGCGATGTTGACGACCATTCCGTCGCCGTCCTGCGTCGCGCTGACGGCGTTCTCCAGCCGGGTGCGCGTCGCCTCCGGCAGCAGCCCAAGGGCGCCGACGAGGTTGAACCGGCGGTTGCCGGCTGCGGAGAGTTCGTCGACGACGTCCTCGATGATGGCGAGCAATGGCGCGAGCTCGGTCTCGCTGCGCTTGAGGTTGTCGGTCGACAGCAACCACAGCGTCACGACCTCGATGCCGAGCTCCTCGCACCACGTGAGCAACGGTTCGATGTTGTCGGCGCCCGCCTTGTGACCGTGCGCGGTGTTCGCGCCCCTCTTCTTCGCCCAGCGACGGTTTCCGTCGAGCATGAGGCCGACGTGACGCGGGAGACGCTCAGGAGGCAGGCCCTTGACGAGTTGGCGCTCGTAGGCGGTGTACAGCACGTCGCCCGGCCCGCGCATGGCTGCCTCCTCGTGGTGTGGCGCTGGGTTGACGATAGCAACGCCGGAGCAGGTGGCCTGCCCCGGCGCCGCGACGATCAGTGCTGTGCGCTGCCGATCGGGTCGTCGTCCCCGCGCGGCGCGGAGTCTGCCTCGCGTGCGCCGACGCTCTGCTCGCGCTCGGTGAACGTCATCTTGCGCAGGTGCGTGTTCATCGAACGGAACAGAAACCAGCACGCGAGCGCCAGGCCGAAGAGCACGAGAAAACCCCAGATGCCTGCGGTGACCTCGACGGATTCGTTGCCGCCCATCAGTGTTCCTTCCGTTCGACGACGTCGTCGATCACCATTGTGACAGCGCCGCTCGTCGCGAGTGCATCCGCCTGCTCGGGTGATCCGAGCCCGGCGAACAGGTCGTCCTCGTCCGGGGTGAGCGGCACCGCGCTCAGTGCGAGGTCCCATTCCTCTGTCGGCCACGCCTCGCCCTGCTCGCGCGCGTCGAGCGCGAAGAACATGCCGTCGGGGTCGATCTGCGTCGCGTGGGCGAGCAACGCGCGCGAGCGCACGTCGAACCACTCATCGCAGCGCACCCGCGTCGTGACGCGCCCCTCGGGCCGGTCGCTGCGGCGCTCCAGCCATTCGGGGTACGGCGAATCGCGCCCGTCCTTCACGAGGGCCTCGTGGTAGGCGCTCAGCTTCGCGCGGGTGAAGGTGCGGTCGTAGTAGACCTTGAGCGGCTGCCACGGCGCACCGGCGTGCGGGTAGGCGTCCGGATCGCCCGCCGCGCGGACGGCGGCGATCGTCACGACGTGCGTCATGATGTGGTCCGGGTGCGGGTAACCGCCGTTCTCGTCGTACGTCGTGACGACGTGGGGGCGGCGCTCGCGGATGACCCGCACGAGCGCCTCGACGGTGATGTCGAGCGGCTCCAGCGCGAAGCAACCGTCGGGCAGCGGCGGCAGCGGGTCCCCCTCGGGCAGACCCGAATCGACGAAGCCCAGCCAGACGTGCTCGAAGCCGACGACCTCGCGCGCCTTCGCCATCTCCGCGCGACGCAGCGCGACGAGGTCACTCTTGACCTGCGGGTCGTCGACGAGGCGCGGGTTGAGCACGTCACCACGTTCGCCGCCGGTGCAGGTGACGACGGTGACGTCGTCCCCCTCGGCGAGGTAGCGCGCCATCGTCGCTGCGCCCTTGCTCGATTCGTCGTCCGGGTGCGCGTGCACCGCCATGAGCCGGAATCCGCCTGCCACCTGACACCTCGTATCGTGAGACCTGTTGAACTGCTCCGCAGGCGAACCCGCGAAGCACCCATTGTGACAAAGGAGAGCGAGTGCCCCTCGAACGCCCACGGGCCGAACAACGCAAGTGGTGGATCATCGGCACGCTCGGCGTGGTCCTCATGACGGCGTTCTGCATCTGGTTCGGCATCCAGTGGACGTCGAACACGGTCACCGCGAACCAACACGGCTTCAAGGTGCTCTCCGACGATCGCATCCAGGTGAGCTGGGACGTCATCCCCAGCGACAAGGACAAGCCGGTGACCTGCACGCTCATCGCGCTCAATGACCGCCGCGACGTCCTCGGTTCGAAGTCGGTCTCGCTCAAGCCGAGCCCCTACGACTCGACGACGTACACCGACGTCGTGCGCACCACGTCGCGCGCCGTCTCGGGCACCGTCAAGGAGTGTCACTACACGGGCGAGAAGGCTCAGGCCGAGTGACGTCGCGGCGTCGATGCCGCGGCACACTCTCCCGCTGACGACGCGCGCAAGAGCCGTCGACGACGTGCGTTCTCGCGCCATGGCGCTAGAATGGTGGTTTCACCTGGGCTGAGACGCGCACCGCCGCCGGCGGACACCGCAGCGTCTTGGCCTTGTTCTTTCGTGCGGGAGACCGTGCGAGACCCGAAAGCACAGCAAGGAGAAGACCGTGAGCGAGACCACCACCTCCTCCAGCTTCCTGACGCAGGACGCATACGACCGTCTCTCGGCGGAACTCGAGCACCTCAAGGGAGAGGGCCGTTCCGACATCGCGAAGCGCATCGAAGCCGCGCGCGAGGAGGGCGACCTCAAGGAGAACGGTGGCTACCACGCCGCCAAGGAGGAGCAGGGCAAGATGGAGGCCCGCATCCGCCAGCTCGAGTCGCTGCTGCGCGACGCCGTCGTCGGGGAGGCACCGAAGGACAACGGCATCGTCGACTCCGGCATGGTCGTCACCGTCGAGATGTTCGGTGACACCGAGACGTTCCTGCTCGGCAGCCGTGAGATCGCCGGGGACGCCGACATCGACGTCTACTCCGAGCAGTCGCCGCTCGGTGAGGCGATCATGGGCAAGAAGGTCGGCGAGGAGACCTCCTACGACGCCCCGAACGGCAAGACGATCGAGGTCAAGATCGTCGACGCGAAGCCGTACGCCGGCTGACGCATCGTTCGGCACGACACGAAGAGGGCAGCCCCGTGGTGGGGTTGCCCTCTTCGTGCATCCGACGCGACGCGTGCGCCGGCTCCGGTGTGCGCGGCCGGCTGGTCCGCCTCAGACGGTGCCAGTCGTCACCTGCGCCGCGACGGAGATGGCCAGCAGCGCGCTGACGCCGAGCAGCAGCCAGCCCCAGACCCATTCGGCCTGGGCCGGCCGTGGCCGACGCAGATCGGTGCGCGGGCCCCGCGCCCCGAGGTGGGCGACGACGTCGGCCGGAGGCTCGGGGCGGTCCTGGTCGAACGGGCCGCCCTGCGTGTCGGCCCACCACCGCTCCGCCCGCGTGATGCCGGCCTCGTCGCGCGCCCACGCGGCGCGCGCCGCCCGGGCGCGACGCAGCAGGTACAGCGCCGCGACGAGCGCCACGCCCGCGAGGACGAGGCGCACGACGACACCCGTCATCGCGTGGAGTCGAGTGCGTTTCGCAGGTCGGCGACGAGGTCGTCGGCCTCCTCGATGCCCACGGAGAGACGGATGAGGGCGGCCGGTACCTCGAGGTCCGTGCCGGCGACGGAGGCGTGCGTCATCCTCGCCGGGTGCTCGATGAGCGACTCGACGCCGCCGAGGCTCTCGCCGAGGGTGAAGATCTTCGTGGCATTGCAGACCTCGAGCGCACGCTCCATGCCGCCGGCCACCTCGAAGCTCACCATGCCGCCGAAGCGTTTCATCTGCTTGACGGCGACGTCGTGGCCCGGGTGCGAGGCGAGGCCTGGGTAGTAGATCTTCGTGACGTCGTCACGGCTCGCCAGGAACTCGACGATCTTCTCGGCGTTGTCGCAGTGACGCTCCATGCGCACCGACAGCGTCTTGAGACCGCGCAACGTCAGCCAGCTGTCGAACGGACCGGAGATGGCGCCGATCGCGTTCTGGTGGAAGCCGATGCGCTCCGCGGCGTCTTCGAACTCGGGCACGCCGATGTTCTTCGCGACGACGACCGCTCCCCCGACGACGTCGGAGTGGCCGCCCGAGTACTTCGTCGTCGAGTGCACGACGATGTCGGCGCCGAGCGCGATCGGCTGCTGCAGGTAGCTCGAGGCGAACGTGTTGTCGACGACGAGCAGTGCGCCCGCCTCGTGCGCGACGGCCGCGAGCGCCGTGATGTCGGCGATGCCGAGCTTGGGGTTGGTCGGAGTCTCCACCCAGATCAGCTTGGTCTTGTCGGTGACGGCGGCGCGCACGGCGTCGACGTCGGCGATGGGTGCCGTCGAGTACTCGACGCCCCAGCTCTTCGTCACCTTGTCGACGAGGCGGTAGGTGCCGCCGTAGGCGTCGGTGGGGATGACCATGTGCTCACCCGGGCGCAGGATCGAGCGGATGACGGTGTCCGAGCCCGCGAGACCGGAGGCGAACGCGAAACCCTTGGCGCCGCCCTCGAGAGCGGCGATGCACTCCTCGAGCGCCGTGCGCGTCGGATTGGCCGAGCGGCTGTACTCGTAGCCCTCACGCAGACCGCCGACGCCGTCCTGCTTGTAGGTCGAGGTCTGGTAGATGGCCGGAACGACCGCGCCCGTGCGCGGGTCGGGCTCCTGCCCCGCGTGGATCGCGCGGGTCGTGAAACCGAGGGTCGAGAGGTCGGAGAGGTCTGCGTTCTCGTTGTCGTGCGTCATGCCGACAAGCCTAGTGCTGCGCACCGACAACCCCGAAAGTCGTGTGAATCCGGCACCGAGGCCGCACTGCACACGGCGAATGGGGACACGACGATGGCCCCACCTCGTCGACACGGGGTGAGGCCATCGGGTTCGCTCGGGTCAGACGTCGAGCGCCCGGTCGAGTTCCTTGTAGTCGATGCCGGCCGGCGCCTTGGCGATGACGCTCTGCAGCAGGCCGAGGCGAGCGGCCTTGAGCGCCTCGTCGTCAGCCATGACGAGGACGTCGTCGAAGAACCTGTTGAGCGGCTCGGTGAGACCCGAGGCGTCCGCGAACCACTGCGTCAGCGAGTCACCCGAGTGGTCGGGCAGTGCCTCGACGAGCGGAGCCAGCGTCTTCTCGGCCTCGTCGGTGAGCACGGACACATCGAAGCCCGGCTGGGTGCCCGCAGGCACGATGCGCGTGATGCGCTGCGTCACCTGCACGAGGGCGCGGAACGCCTCGTCATCGCGCAGAGCCTCGACGTCGGCGAGCACCGCGGCCGCGCGACCGGGCGTTCCGGCGCTCGGGCTGAGGGCCGTGACGAGCGCCGCCGAGACGCCTTCGTCGCGCAGCTGATGGCCGAAGCGGCCCTCGACGAACTCGAGAGCCGATGCGAGCGCCTCGCCCGAGACCTCGACGCCCTGCTCACGCAGTCGCGCGGCGGCAGCGTCGAGACCGTCGCTCACGCTGATGGCGGCCACGGCCGGCACACCGCGCAGGATCGACACGACGCCGAGCGCCGCGCGGCGCAGCGCGAACGGGTCGGACGAGCCGGTCGGCTTCGCGCCGATGGCGAACATCGCGGTGAGCAGATCGAACCGGTCGGCCAGCGCGAGCAGCGCGCCCGGCGTTGATGCAGGCAGCGAGTCGCCCGCCGAGCGCGGCTTCTCCATCTCGAACAGGGCATCGGCCACAGCCGGGGCCTCCCCCGCCTTCAGCGCGTATTCGCGCGCCATCGTTCCGGCGAGGCTCGACAGTTCGACGACCATCGCCGTCGACAGGTCGAACTTCGCGAGCGCGCCGGCACGCGACAACGTTGCCTGCTCATCGCCCGTGAGTTCAACGGACGCAGCGAGTTTCATCGACACGTCCTTGATGCGGTCCGCACGCTGCGCGAACGAACCGAGACGGTTCTCGAACGTCAGCTTGTCGATCTGCGCGCGGAAGTCGTCGAGCGGAACCTTGAGGTCGGCCTCCCAGAAGAACGCCGCGTCCTCATAGCGGGCCCGCAGCACCGACTCGTTGCCGGCGCGCACGACGTCGTCGTCGATCGAGCCGTTGGCCATCGTGACGAAGTACGGCATGAGCGTGCCGGAGGCGTCGCGCACCGGCAGGTAGCGCTGGTGCTTGCGCATGACGGTGGTAAGGATCTGCTCGGGCAGCTCGAGGTAGCGCTCCTCGAAGGTGCCGAGCACACCGTGCGGCTCCTCGACGAGGTTCGTGATCTCGTCGACGAGGCCCGCCTCGCCGTCGATGTCGATCGTGCCGCCGACGCTCTTCGCGAGCGCCAGGGCACCGTCGACGACCTGCCGGCGTCGCGCGGTCGGGTCAAGCACGAAACCGGCCGTTTCGAGCGTCGGGACGAGCTCGTCGGCAGCGGCGACGTCGACGTGCGGCTGCGCTGCGGTGCGCGCGACGTACGTCGTGCGGCCCGTGGTGAGTGAGCCCACCGTCGCGGGGACGACGTGCTTGCCCCACAGCGCGACGACCCAGCGGATCGGGCGGCTGAACGTCAGCTGCGGGTCGTTCCACTTCATGTTCTTGTCGCTGCGTAGGCCGGAGACGACGTCGGCGACGATCTCGCCGAGCACCTCGAGCACACCGCGCCCCGTCTGCGTCTGCTTGACGGCGACGTGCTGGGCACCGTCGAACTCGGCGGTGACGACGTCGTCGACGGAGACGCCCTTGCCGCGCGCGAAGCCCTCGAGGGCCTTCGTCGGCGCACCGTCCTTGTAGGCGGCCGCGACCTTCGGGCCCTTGGCGAGGGTCTCGGAGTCCGGCTCGTGCGCGCTGACCCCGGGCACGGTGACGACGATGCGGCGCGGCGTGCCGACGACGGCGACGTCGCCGTGCTCGAGGCGGGTGCCGGCGAGCGCCGACGTGACGGCGTCACGCACGGCGGGAATCGTCGCGTCGAGCACGTGCGGCGGCATCTCCTCGACGCCGATCTCGAACGTGAACGTCTGCGGCGCGTCGCCGAGTTCGGCTGCGGTGGGCGCCGGTTCGGGCTTCTCGACGGGCTGGGTGACGTTGGGCGCCGACGCGGCCGCCTCCGCCAGCTCACGCACGCGTGACGTCGCCGCGTCGCCCTTGAGCAGCGGGTGACCGAGTTCGGCGCGACGCTCGGTCCACAGTGCACCGGTCTCGCGAGCGAGGCGGCGCATGAGGGAGAACGAGCGCGCACGCTCCGTCGTGGAGACGGCGCCGCGGCTGTCGAGGATGTTGAACGCGTGCGAGCTCTTGAGCACGTACGTCCACGCCGGCACCGGCAGGCGTGCGTCGATGAGGCGCTGAGCCTCGTCGGTGTACTCCTTGAAGAACGCGCGGGCCGCGTCGACGTCGGCGTCGTCGAGGTAGTAGCGCGACATCTCGTACTCGTTCTGCGCGAACACCTCGCCGTAGCTGATGCCCTCGGCGTACGCCATGTCCTTGAAGTGCGTGACGCCCTGCAGCGCCATGAGGATGCGCTCCATGCCGTACGTCAGCTCGACGGCGACAGGCTCGAGGTTCTGCCCGACGACCTGCTGGAAGTATGTGAACTGCGTGACCTCCATGCCGTCGAGCCAGACCTCCCAACCCAGGCCCCACGCGCCGATGGCGGGCTGCTGCCAGTTGTCCTCGACGAAGCGCACGTCGTGCGCGTCGAGGTCGATGCCGAGCGCCTCGAGCGAGCCGAGGTAGAGCTCCTGCGGGTTGCCCGGGTCGGGCTTGAGGATGACCTGGAACTGCGTGTGCGTCTGCAGCCGGTTCGGGTTCTCGCCGTAGCGGCTGTCATCCGGGCGCACGGAGGGCTCGACGTACGCGACGTGCCACGGCTCGGGCCCGAGCACGCGCATGACGGTGTTGGGGTTCATCGTCCCCGCACCGACCTCGGTGTTGTAGGGCTGCACGACCATGCATCCGCGGTCGGTCCAGTACTTCTGCAGCGTCAACAGGGCATCTTGCATCGTCAGCACGTCGGTCACGCGCCCCAGGTTACCGAGTGCGCACGCGCCCCGCCCATTCGTCCCGATCACGGCGTCACAGCAGACGATGACGGCGCACGCGCCGCCCGGGAACGCGGGCGCTCGTCATGAGTTCCCGCGTCGTCAGCACCTTGGTCGGCGACATCCATCCGCACGACGGCTTGTGGAGCGCGTAGCCACCACCCAGGCTGACGGCCGCGTGGTCGATCAGGCCGTCGGGGTTGCGCCAGACATGGACGACACCAAGGCCGTCGTCGGTGTCATGACGCGGCAGCAACCGCGTCCGCTCTCGCAGCCACGCCTCGATCGGCTCGCGCTGCATCCACTCCTCACGTGCGCCGTCCACGCCGGCCGCGGCGAGAACGGCACCGAAGCAGTTGGGCCCGCTGGCGCGCGGGAACGTCCCCGCGATCTCACGGGCGCCTGGCAGCACGGCGTCGATGTTGGCCCAGGCCCGCTGGGTGATCTCGCGATGACGACTCGCGCGCAGCCCCTCGACGACGTATGCCACGACGCGCTCGAGGTCGCGCGCGATGGCCGACGCGTCGTCACCGCTACGCCAGAGGTGACGCGTGGGTTGCGCTCGCCTCAGAGACGCAGGCAAGGCGCGTGCCGCCGCGCGATCGAGCCAGCAGATGGCTTGGTCGTCCACGCCGTACAGCAGGAACGTGTCCTTGAGCTCGAACGTCACCCGCTCGGGCTCGTCGCGCAGGCCGAGGTCGTGCGCGACGCTGCGGGGCACGACGAACGGCTGATCGACCGGCATCGTCCAAGCGCGCCACTGGAGCAGCTGCTCGTGCGTCACCTCGATGCCGAGCACCTCGCGTACGGGCGCACCGGACGGGCTCATGCAAGCCTCTTCTGCCATTCGATCATCGTGCCCTCGCGTTCGTAGCCGAGCTCGGAGTTGATCCGCAGCATGTGGGTGTTCGTCTCGTCGTTCCAGGTGCGCTGCACCTCGACGCCCGGCGCGACCTGCGCCAGCAGCAGCGACACCGCAGCCTTGACCCGGTAGCCGAGCCGGCGCCCACGGTGCGCGGCGTCGACGAGGGTGTCGTCCTGGTAGGCGATCCAAGGCGTCTCCGCGGGAACGCTGACGTGCGTGAACGCGGCCATCTGCCCGCTCGGTCGGTGCCACGCCACGGCCTCGACGACGCGTCGGCCCTGAGCGCGTGCGGTGTCGAACAGCTCGTGCACCCGCGCGGCATCCCACGTCTCCGGTTCGATCGCAACGTCACCGAGCGGGGTGTCGGTCGACATCATCGCTCCGAGACGGGCCCGCTCCTCGAGCCACTGCGACGGGAGGTCGTCGACGGCCGTCTCGACGACATACTCGTCGTCGAACGCGAGGGCGGCACGCATCTGTGCGGCGACGGCGTCGCTCACCGGCAGACGCTGAGCGTTGCGCACGCACGTCTGGGCCTGAGCGAACCCTCGGGCAGCGAGGAAGGCGCCTGCGGCGTCAGGCTGGCCGACGGGCGTCTGCGTCTCGACGAGGACCGTCGTACGTCCCTCGTCCTGCATGATCTCCTCCGCGGCTGAGAGCAACGCCGAGCCGACACCCCGTCGTCGCGCGGGAGCCAGCACGTCGAGGTGGAGAAACGCGAGGCGGGTGTTGTCGCGGCGCGGCAGGACGAGCTCGGCGGCACCGACGACGCCAGCTGCTGTGTCCACGCCATCATCCTGGATGTCGGCTGCTCCCCCAACGGCGTCGTCGTCGCACGAGGCTTCCCCCTCGACGGCGACGAACGCATGACGCGTCTCGGATTCCTTGCCCCACATGGCGCGCAGCTCGTCGGCGGGGTAGGCGGTCGTGTGCTTGCCCCACTGCTCGTGGCCCACCGTCATGAACACCTGCGCCCAGGCGTCGAACAGCGGGTCGGACGGGCCGATCTGACGAATGCGCATGGCGACATTGCACTCAGCACCAGCTGCGTACGCAACCGGTTTTTCGGCGCGTCCGCCTGGATCGTGCGACAACCCGTTCATGCCGGCGGAGGCTCGGGCCGGAATGCCTCGACCGCCCGCGGTGTTGTCTCGGAACCCGAGGAAAGGCACCTCATGTTCACTCGAAAGCACACCCGAACGCCCGAGGCGAGCGACCTGCACGACGTCCTCGACGTGCCGATGTTCTCCGAACTGCCCGACGGCTCGGCGACCCTGTACGTCGCGATGGGCTGCTTCTGGGGCGCCGAACGCATCTTCTGGAAGATTCCGGGCGTCGTCACCACGGCCGTCGGGTACATGGGCGGCCACGCCACCGAGCCGACATACGAAGATGTCTGTGGCGGCGGCACGGGCCACACCGAGACGGTCATGGTGGCCTACGACCCGTCGCGCGTGTCCGAACGCGAGCTGCTCAAGGCGTTCTGGGAGAACCACGACCCGACGACCGCGAACCGGCAGGGCAACGACGTCGGCACGCAGTACCGCTCGGCGATCTACTGGACGACGCCGCAGCAGGAGCGCGCTGCCCGCGAGACGTCCGCGCTCTTCCAGGAGGCACTCGACGACGCGGGTCGCGGCGCCATCACGACCGAGATGCGCCCGGCGGACGAGGCGGGCCCCTTCTGGCCGGCGGAGCTGTACCACCAGCAGTACCTGTCCAAGCACCCTGGCGGCTACTGCAACCACGGCTTCAAGGGCGTCACGTGCCCCGTCGGCGTCGCCGACCTGCCCGCGCAGACGGACGTCCTCCCGCCACGCTGACGACGACATGCACGGCGGCCGCTGAGCCGGTGGCCGATCAACCGGCCACCGCGGCGCACCGGCCGTCTCAGCGCACCTGGAAGGCCCGGCTCGTTCCGGTGTAGGCACTGACCTTGCCGTTCCAGCCGTTCTTCCAGTTGCCCTGCTGCACGAGGCGATACGTGCCTGCGGGCGTGCCGCGACGTATGCGCCACTCCACGGTGCATCTTGAGTACGAGACGCCCTCGCGCGACCAGACGTACGAGGTGTCCCAGTCGTGATCGTCGAGGACGTCGACCCACGACGAGCCGACCTGACGCTGCACCTTGACGAACGTGCCCATCGTGCGGAAGTCATTCTTCGGGTGGCCGCCGCGGAAGACCGCCCGCACGCTCGAACCAGCCGAGCACGTGGCGTCCGGCTGGGTCAGGACGTCACCGAAGTGCTGCCCGGGTGGGACGTCGTCGAACACGACGCCGGGGCGCGTCCCAGCCGTCAGCCCCGTGTCCTTCGGCGTGATGCCCGAGACGGCAGCCCCGCTGGCGAGCCCCTTGGCGAGTGCGTCGTATTCCTGGCAGAAGGCGCCCAGCTCGTTCGGGCCGAACTCCGTCGCGGCGCCCTCGTAGTGCTGCTCGCCGTACTCCTCCGGCGTCGTGATGTACCCCGTGTACTGGTTCGACAGCCCGGCGATGACGGCGTGCGTCACGCCCGCTCCGCGCAGCGCGGCGAGCACGCGGGCGCGGATGCGCCGCCCCGCCATCGCGGTCGCTTCACCCAGCACCGCGATGAGGGCGAGCTGGCCGATGCGAAAGATCTGCACCGGGCTGCCGCCGAACCCGGGCGACGAGAAGGCATTTCCGTGATTGCTCACGACATCACCCTCGTCGCACTGCGCAAAGGCGGCGACAAAGCCCTTGGAATCGCGCGGATGCGCCTTCATCCGTTGCTCGAAGAAATACTGCGCATACCCCTTGTTGTCGCTCGAGATGAGCGTCGAGTCGAGACTGAAACTCGTCGGGTGGATCGCGAACCAGTTGATCAATCCTCGGGGCGTGCCGTCCGCCGCCGTCAGCTCGAGCTGCAGACCTCCTCGTTGACGGACGAGCCGAACGCCGCGGCGTCCTTGTTCGCCTCGTAGGCGGGCAGGGACCTGTTGCGCGTCGCGCCCGTCAGCGTGCCCGTCTTGAGGCTGACGCGGCCCGGCTCGAGATTCGCGTGAGACCGTGCGATGGCCTCGACGATGCCCGTGACCACCGCGTCGTAGTTGTGTTCGTCGTACCCGTAGCCCGCGCCGTCGTTTCCGGCGATCTGGTAGAGCCGATCATCGCTGTGCCCGGAGTTGCCGACGTGCGTGTGCGTCGCGGAGAGCATGACGTTCTCGTCGGTGTAGACGCTGCCGAGCCGGCGGCGAAGCCGCTCGACGACGGTCAGCTTGATCGACTGGAACACGGCCCCGAGGTCGACGCTGACGAAGACGAGACGCGAGCCGCCGCCCGAGGCGCCGATGATGAAGGCGTGCGTACAACCGCGCGTGCAGGCCCGTCATCGTCTGGTTGGCGGCGTAGCCGAAAGCGCCGGTCTCGGCGACGGCACCGGTGATGTCGTACAGCCCGGCGCCGACGAGGTAGGCATCCCCGCTCGCGGCGTCAGCAGGGGCAGCCAGCGGCATGCTCAGGCTCGCGGCAGCGGCCGTGACCCCCGTTCCGAACGTTCGGCGGGTGATGGTTGCCATGTCTTCCCCCTCGGCGCGTGACCGACGTCACACTCGTCGCCCACCTAGACGATCGTCCAAAGCGGTGCGAGGAAATGACTCACCCGCCTCGAAGGCGAAAGACGCCGCACCAGCCCATCCCGCGTGTCCCACGCCACAATTCTCGCGCCACGTCTCATCTCCAGTGCCACGACTTGACGCTTTGTCGTGCGCGGCTCTAATGTCGCTGCCGGTCACGAGATCCGATGCAAAGCCCTGGCTGGTCGGACGGCAACCCTCACACGCGTGGCGGGGTGCTCCAGGTGATGACCCGGCCGCGTCGACCACGCGGCAAGCACGCTCGGCACCCAACGTGACGGCATCCTCGTGAACCTTCCGTTGCGCTGCCCAGGCCCCGAAAGGCATGCCCCGCACGACACCGCGCACCGCGCCCCACCCCGGCGCCCCCGCCTTCGCGCTGACTCCGCGCATCCGCGCCAGCTCCGCGCATTCGCATCCTTGCCGCCTCACCAGGAGAGATCATGACCGACAAGCACACCCCCGCCGACGAGACCTCGACGCCCGCCTCGTCCACGCATGACGCCACGAGCGCCGAGAACGGCGCGACCGCCCTGCCCCCGAAACCGAAGAACAACACGGGCAAGTACGTCGCGATCGGCGCAGGCGTCCTCGTCGTCGCGTTGGCCGCCGGCATCGGGGCCAAGGTGCTCGGCGGGAGCAGTGACGACAAGCTGACCCACCTCAAGGTGGGCACGACGGAGGCGTCGGACCCGTACTGGAACCAGCTCGTCAAGGTGGGCAAGGACAAGTACGGCCTCGACATCGAACCGGTCAACTTCTCTGATTACACCCAGGCCAACCCCGCGCTCTCCGAGGGCCAGGTCGACCTCAACCAGTTCCAGCACCTGCAATTCCTCGCCGACTACAACACCAAGGCGAAGCAGAACCTCACGCCCATCGGGGCGACGTACATCGTCCCGCTGGCGCTGTACTCGAAGAAGCACACGAGCATCGGCCAGTTCCCCCAGGGCGGCAAGATCGCCATCCCCAACGATCCGACGAACCAGGCACGCGCCTTGCTGCTGCTGCAGAGCGCCGGACTGCTGAAGCTCAAGGGTGGTGGCACCTCGCTGTCGACCCCGGCCGACATCGACGCCGGCGCCTCGAAGGTCACCGTCACAGCGGTCAACGCCGAGCAGACCGCGGCCGCGCTGCCGTCCGTCGACGGCGCGATCGTCAACAACAACTTCGCCGCGGACGCGAAGCTCGACCCGAGCAAGGCCCTGTTCAAGGACGACCCGCATGCGGCCTCGTCGAAGCCGTACATCAACGTCGTCGTCGCGCGCGCCGCGGACAAGGACAACGCCGACTACGCCAAGTTCGTCAAGGCTTACCACGACCCGAGCGTCGAGAAGCTCATCGAGGAGCGCACGAAGGGCACGAGCGTCCTCGTGAACAACTCCGCCTCCGAGGTGCAGGGCATCCTCGCGAAGCTCGAGGCCCAGATCAAGGCGAAGGGATCGAAGTGACGGGCCCCTCCCCCACACTGACGAAGGCCGCCGGGCCGGCGAGTGCCACCCCGCCCGCCGTCGCCTTCCACGACGTCGGCAAGACGTTCACCCGCGGCAAGAGCCGAGTGACGGCTCTCGACGGCATCACGACGCAGGTGGAGCGCGGACGCATTGTCGCCGTCATCGGTTTCTCCGGCGCCGGCAAGAGCACGCTCGTGCGTCTCATCAACGGCCTGGAGACGCCGACGCGCGGCCACGTCGAGATCGACGGCGTCGACCTCGCGTCGCTGTCCGCGAAGCAGGTGCGCGAGCTGCGCGGCCGCATCGGCATGGTGTTCCAGCAGTTCAACCTCATCCGCTCGCGCACGGTGTATGCCAACGTCGCCTACCCCCTCGAGGTCGCCGACTGGGACAAGGCGCGCCAGGAGGCGCGCATCACCGAGCTGCTCAGCTTCGTCGGGCTCACCGAGAAGGCGTGGGCCTACCCCGACGAGCTCTCCGGCGGGCAGAAGCAGCGCGTCGGCATCGCCCGTGCGCTCGCGACGAACCCGGAGATCCTGCTCGCCGACGAGTCCACGTCCGCGCTCGACCCCGACACGACGAAGGACGTGCTCGCGCTGCTGCGCCGCGTCAACGACGAGCTCGGCGTGACGATCGTCGTCATCACCCACGAGATGGACGTCGTGCGCGAACTCGCCGACGACGTCGTCGTCCTCGAGGCCGGCCGCATCGTCGAGTCCGGGCGCACCGTCGACGTCCTCGGCGCGCCGAAGGCGGACGCGACGCGCCGCCTCGTCGACGCCACCCTGCGGAACGTGCCCGACGCACGCGAGAGCGCCCGGCTGCGCGCTGCCCACGACGGGCGCCTCGCGACGCTGACGGTTCACGACCCGCGCGAGTTCGGCCGTGTCCTGGCCCGCATGTCCGCACACGGCGTCGAACCGGAGATCGTGCACGGCGGCCTCACACCGCTCAAGGACGACACCCTGACGACGTTGACGCTCGCCCTGCGCGGCGACGACGGCGCCGTCACCACCGTGCTCGACGAACTGCGTCTCGCCGCCGACGTCGAGGAGGTCGCCGCATGATGCCCGCAACCGATTGGGAGGCGCTGCGCCCCACGATCGTCACCGCGGTGGGCGAGACGCTGCTCATGGTCGGCGCGACGATCATCATGGGCGGCATCCTCGGCCTCGCCCTCGGCGTGCTGCTCAACACCACACGACGCGGCGGCATCCTCGAGAACCGAGTTCTGCACACGGTGCTCAACGTCCTCGTCAACATCATCCGACCGATCCCGTTCATCATCTTCGCCGCCGCTCTCGGGCCGTTGACGCTCGCAGTCACAGGCTCGACGATCGGTGCGAAGTCGATGATCTTCCCGCTGACGATCGCCTCGACCTTCGGCATCAGCCGCATCGTCGAGCAGAACCTCGTGAGCGTCGACCCCGGCGTCATCGAGGCGGCGCAGGCGATGGGGGCGAGTCCGTGGCGCATCATTCGCACCGTGCTCATCCCCGAGGCGCTGGCGCCGCTGATCCTCGGCTACACGTTCGCGCTCGTCGCGGTCATCGACATGACGGCCGTCGTCGGCGCCATGGGCGGCGGCGGCATCGGTGACTTCGCCCTGTCCTACGGTTACCGCCGCTACGACTGGGCCGTGACGTGGGCCGCCGTCGTCGTCATCATCGTCTTCGTTCAGATCGCCCAGTTCATCGGCAACGCTCTGGCCCGCAAGGCGCTGCGTCACTGAGACACCCTCCGCGCCGCTCGGCGCGAGCATGACGAAGGGCCGCGACCATCCGAAGAGGATGGATCGCGGCCCTTCGCCGTCAGGACGCGTCAGACCAGCCGTGCGTCAGCGAGCGCCGACGGTGGCGACCTTCTGCAGGCTCGAGCGCAGGTCGGCCTGCATGCCCTCACGCTGCTGGACGTGGTGGTGCTTCTTCTTCGTGCTGGACGCGCTGTCCGTCACCTCGTTGGCGGGGCCGGGCTCCGGCTGGGGCACGGGGTCGCACTCGACGTCGGCGTGGCCCGGTCCACCCGTCCGCGCGGGCATGGCGCCGGTGAGGAGGTAGGCGGCGATCTTGTCGTCCGTGCAGGCGATGCCATTGAGCGAACCGGAGTGCGTCGTTCCACCGACGCCCTCGATGAGAGCGCTCTTCGGGAAGCGCTTGCGCACCTCGAGCGCGCCCGGGAACGGCGTCGCACCGTCGTGGGTCTCGGCGATGAGCAGCACCGGCCCGACCTTCGAACCGTCGATCTTCATGGCCTGCGCGTTCGTCGCCTTGACCGGCCAGCTCGTGCACGGGAGGTTGAACATGGCGTTCGCCCACGTCTCGAAGGGCGCCTTCTTGTCGACCTTCGAGTTGTCCGAAAGCCACTTGCTCCACACGTTCGACCACTTGACGTCGGTGCACTGCGTGCCGAGGTAGACCGCGTAGCTGTTGTCCGAGCCCGGCCCGGAGCCGTTGGCGTCGTCGTACAGCGCGGTCGTCGGGCCGAAGTCACCCTTCTGCAGCGCAGCGGCCAGGGCGGCGCCGTCGTCCTCCCAGCCGAAGACGTAGTAACCGGCGTTGAGGTAGGCGTCGGTCCACTCGTCAGGCCCGATCTTGCCGTTTGCGGGCTTCTTCGCGAGCTTGTCGCGCATCGAATACCACTGCTTCTTGATGGCCTTGCCGCTCGTGCCGAGGTGGTACGTCGCGTCGTTGCCCGCGACCCAGTCGAAGAAGACGTCCATGTTCTTGTCGAACGCGATGTCCTGGTTGAGGTTCGCGTCGTACCAGACGTCGCGCGGGTCGACGACACCGTCCATGACCATGCGACGCGTCTGCTTCGGGAACATCGTGGCGTAGACCTGGCCGAGGTACGTGCCGTAGCTGAAGCCGTAGAAGTTGATCTGCTTCTCACCGAGCGCCTTGCGGATCGAGTCCATGTCGCGCACGTTGTCGATCGTCTTCATGTGCGGCATGAGCTTCGCACCGGCAGCCTTGGAGCACGACGCGGAGTAGGCGGCCGACTTCTTCAGCCAGGCCTGCGACGTGCCGGCCTTCGTCACCCGGTAGTCAGGGCGGTTGTAGCCGAAGTAGTTGCCGTCGCAGGCCAGGGTCGGGACGCTGGAGCCCACGCCGCGCGGGTCGAAGCCGATCCAGTCGTACGGGTCGCCGCCCTTGTTGGGCACAGCGCCGCCGAGGCGCGACAACGTCAGACCGGAGCCGCCCGGGCCACCTGGGTTGACGAGCATGATGCCCTGCTTCTTGGCGTCGCTCGTCTTGTGCTTGATGCGGGAGACGGCGATCTTGATCTTCTCGCCCTTGGGCTTGGCGTAGTCGAGGGGCACCTCGACGAATCCGCACTGGGCGCCGGCCTTGCTCAGGCGCGCGTTCGCGCAGGTACCCCAGGTGACCGGCGGCGGGGTGTAGGACGAGGACGCGTCCGCAGTGGGCGTCGCGCCCTGAGCGGGAACGGAACTCGCCGCCGTGACGGGGGCCGACAGCCCGACGCCCAGCAGGCTGAACGCAGCGCCCACGGCGCCGATGGTCTTCTTCATGCGTACTCCCTGGATGGCCTGGTGAACCGCGCGTCCACGAGCGTGTGGCGCCGTGTTCGATCATGCCCCTTGGAATGCGCTGTGTGTCTCCCCTGTGTAACCTTTGTGTAAAGTTCGTCACACTGGGCATGTCGCTCGACAAGGGTGATCAACCCTGAGGGCGCACGAACGGAAACGCGAGCGTCGCACGGATCGGCGCACCGAGAATCATCATGATGGAGCGGTCGACGCCGATGCCGAGCCCACCCGTCGGCGGCATCGCGTACTCGAGAGCGCTGAGGAACGCCTCGTCGAGCGACATCGCCTCGACGTCACCGGCCGCGGCCTTGAGGGACTGCTCCGTCAGGCGCCTTCGCTGTTCGATCGGGTCGACGAGCTCCGAGTAGGCGGTGCCGATCTCGGCGCCGAACGCGACGAGGTCCCAGCGCTCCGACAGCCTGGGGTCGCCGCGATGCGCGCGGGTGAGCGGTGACGTCTCGACGGGAAAGTCGATGTAGAACGTCGGGAACATGGTCTGGCCCTCGACGAGTTCGTCGTACAGCTCGACGACGAGTTCACCCGCACTCTTCTCGCGCGGCGCGTCGACGCCGTGCGCCGCGCAGACCGCGGCAACCTCGTCCCGCGACGACGCCGACGTCAGCAACACCCCGCAGGCCCTGGAGACGGCTTGGTGAACGGGGATCGTCGGCCACTGTCCCGACAGGTCGACACGCTCGATGGTGCCGTCGGGTTGGGGGCGTTCGGCGAACTCCCCACCGTTGACGGCCCGCGCGACGGCGAGGAGCACCTCGCGCGTCAGGTCGCGCATCGTCAGGTAGTCGCCGTAGGCGTCGTAGGCCTCGAGCGAGGTGAACTCGGGGTTGTGGGTCGCGTCTGCGCCCTCGTTGCGGAAGTTGCGGTTCAGCTCGAACACCTTCTGCATGCCGCCGACGGCGAGCCGCTTCAGGTACAGCTCGGGAGCGATACGCATGAACAGATCCATGCCGTATGCATTGATGTGAGTCTTGAACGGGCGCGCGGACGCCCCACCGTGCACCGCCTGCAGCATCGGCGTCTCCACCTCGGTGTACCCGAGTGCGTCGAACGCGTCACGGAACGCCCGCACACCGCGTGATCGGCGCAGCAGCATGTCCATCGAATCACGGTTGACGATGAGGTCGAGCGAGCGGTTGCGGACGCGCGCGTCGGGGTCGCGGAACGGTGAGTGCAGGTCGGGGATCGGGCTCAGGCACTTCGCCGCCATCTGCCAGTCGCTGACGTGCACGGACAGCTCTGCGTGCTTCGACGTGACGATCTCGCCCGTCACCGAGACGATGTCCCCGAGGTCGATCCAGTGTCGCCAGTGATCGTACTTCTCGGCCGGGGTGACGTCGCGCGTCGCCATCGCCTGGAGGCGGGCGCCGTCCTCGTCGAGCACGACGAAGCTGACGCCACCGAAGTCGCGCAGGGCCCGCACCCGCCCCGTGACGGAGACGCGCTCGCCCGTGCGGTGATCGGCGGGAAGCCGGCCGTGCGCCGTGACGACGTCCTCGATGCGCGCGGTGCGCGGCACTGCGACGGGGTAGCCTTCGACGCCGCCGGCCTCCATGTGGGCGAGCTTCTCGCGGCGCACGCGCTGCTGTTCGCTGCGGCGCGGCTCGGGCATCCGCGGGGTGAGTGCGTCCGCCTCGAGGGCCTGGACTCGCTCGACGAAGACGGCTTCGGGGCGCGGCGGCTGATGGTCGGCCGGCTTGGGCCCGACGAGCAACCGCGGCCCGATGAGGGGGACGAAACCCTCGGCCACACCCATCGCGAAACCGGCACGCGGGACGGTGAGCTCGGCGTCGTAGCAGAGGAAGCGCGGCACCCATTCGGGGTGGTACTTGTCGTTCGAGCGGTAGAGCGTCTCCAGTTGCCAGAACTTCGACGCGATCGAGAGCGCATTGTCCGTGACGCGGGTGATGGGGCCAGCGCCTACCTCGTCCGCATCGGCGAAGACGTTGCGGAAGACTGCGAAGTTCAACGAGATGCGCCGGATGCCCAGGGCGGGTGCCGCTTCGGCGAGGTGCGCGACCATGAACTCGTTGAGGCCGTTCTCGGCCTGACGGTCGCGGCGCATCAGGTCGAGCGACAGCCCGCGCGAGCCCCACGGGACGAAGGACAGGAACCCCCGCACGGCGCCGCGGGCGTCGTGGGCGGTGATGACGACGCAGCGCCCGTCCGCGCGGTCACCAAGCCTGTTGAGGGCCATCGAGAATCCGCGCTCGGTCTCGTTGCCGCGCCAGTCGTCGGCGAGCCGCGAAAGTTCGGCCAGTTCGTCGTCGCCCAGTTCGTCGTGGCGGCGCACCTGGGTCGTGTAACCGCAGCGTTCGACGCGGGTGACGGCCTGGCGGACGGGACGCATCGAGCGCCCGCGCAAGGAGAAGGTGTCGGTGTCGATGATGGCCTCGTCACCTAGCGACCACGCCTTGAGCCCCGCCTCGACGTAGGCGCGCGCTCCCCTCGTGCTGGCGGAGAGGACGGCGGGGTACAGCCCGTGCTCGCGGCACTGGCCGAGCCACACGGCGATGGCGTCGTCCCAGGACTCAGCTCGCCCGATGGGGTCGGCGGATGCGACGCTGACGCCCCCCTCGTTGCGGAACGTGACGGCGGCGCGGCCGTCGGGGGCGAAGACGACGGCCTTGTCCCGACGCGTGGCGAAATACCCCAGGGAGTCGTCCTCGCCGTGCTCGAGCAGGAGACGGCGGATGCGCAGTTCCTCGTCGGCGTCGATGAGCCCGGCGCCGCGGCCCGAACGCCAGAGGACGAGCAGCGAGAAGATGAGGACGAGGGTCGACACCGTGCTCGCGACGTCGAAGATCCATTCGTACCCCTGGTGCCCTCCGAAACCCGGGCTGGCCGGCGGCGTCCTGACGCCGAACGTGCTGCGGACCGACCAGACGAACTTCTGCCCGAGGGTGTCGAGATCACGCGGGAACGACAGGGTGAGCAAGAACGCGACGACGAACGACAGGAACAGACCTGCGATGAGGCTGATGAGTGCCGCCGCCTTCGAGCCGGAACTGAACCGCGCTCGGAACGCGGGGCGCGCGAGGAGCACGACGACGAACGACGTGACACTCAGAGCCAGGATGGCCGCGGACACACCCGGCGACGTCTGGAACTGCGCCCAGTCGCGATAGACGCCACGCACGTGGAGACGGTTGATCATCTGGGTGACCTGGTGCGCGAACACGAGACGCGCGAGCGAGTCCAGCACCGAAAGCCCCATGACGACGGCGAGGACGGTGTGCGCCGGACGGAAACGACGGCGGATACCGCCTGCGAGGACGAGAGCCATGCAGGCGGCGAACAGGGAGGGCTCACTCGGGATGTTGACCCAGCCAAGGACGTCCATGACGACGCGCAGGATCACGCTGCGGTGGAAGAACACTCCGGCGAGAGAGACGAACGCCGCCAGCACGAGCAGCCGGCCGGCCCAGATCGCGACCTTGTCCCGCCACCCATGATCCCGCCAACGATTGCACGCCTCGACCGACGACGTGAGGCGCTCGTTCTTGTTCCCCGTCTCCACCACGGCACGACACTAGCCCCGGGACGTGAGGAAACACTGGAGATCCCCTGAGGTTCCCGTGGAGTGTGCCCTGGCGACGATGCACGGTGGACGCCATGGTTTGTGGCCGCGGCCGTGTGGTGGACGTAGAAATGCGTGATGGTCTTGAACTACTCAACCCCAGTCTTTCGGGGGAGCTGTTCAAGACCATCACGTCTTAGAAGAAGTCCGGCGGTGTCCTACTCTCCCACACCCTACCGAGTGCAG
>NZ_JANJER010000019.1:0-39947 GCF_044878485.1 Dermacoccus sp. BD5
CTCGTGTCAGGGGCCGAGCGGGGGGGGGGGGGGGCCCCCGGGGGGGGCGCCCGGGGGGGGGTGGTGGGGGGGCGCGGCGCCCGCCGCGGGGGCGCCCGCGGGGGCCCCCCCCGGGGGGGGGCCGGGCGCGCCCGCCCCCCCCCCCCCCCCCCCCCCCGGGGGCGGGGCGCCCGCCCGCCGCGCCCCCCCCGCCCCCCCCCCCCCCCCCCCCCCCCCCCCCCCCCCCCCCCCGGCGCCCCCGCGAAGGGGACGCCGCGCTCAGTCATGTGCGCGAGGTGGCGGCTCAGGCGTCGCGTCGCGGGACGACGATCATCGGCACAGGCAGCGACGAGAGCATGCGCGTCGCGGCGGAGCCGAGGAAGGTGCGTCGGTTCTGCGCGAGCCGGGACGAGCCGACGCACAGCGCCGTGCGCTCGTCCCAGTCGATCTTCTTGACGGCCTGCTTGAGCGAGCGGCCCTGACCGACGACGGTCGTGACCTCCGCGCGGTCACCGACGCGCTTGGCTGCGTCGGCGAGCACGCGCTCGGCCTCGTCGAAGCCGTCGACGTGGAACTGCCTGTCCTGCTTGAGCGAGACGAGCGAGATGAGCTGCAGCGGCAGGCCGACGCGCTTGATCGCGTCTGCGGCCTCGATGGCGACCTGGTGCGCGCCGGGGCGCGGGCCGATGGCGGCGGACAGCGACGAGAGCGAGTCGAACTTCACCTTGCGGTAGTTGCGCGGCGCCATGGCGATCGGGACCGGGCTCGAGTGCAGCAGGCCGCCGACGATGGCGTTCGCTGCGACGGGCTGACCCGCGCCCGAACCGGCACCGATGACGATGGCCTGCGAACCAAGCTGCTCGGCTGCGGCGAGGATGCCCTGCGTGATCGACTCGCCGTAGACGACGTGCGTCTCGACCTCGATGCCCTCGCCGACCGACTTCGCGGCCGTCTTCAGCCAGCCGGCCGCCTCGCGTCCGACCTCCTGCTCGAAGGTGCGGTCGCCTGCGGTGACGGTGAAACCGTTCGTCTGCTGGAAGACGACGTACACGATGTCGAGCTTCGCCTCGAAGGTGCGCGCGAGCACGGCGCCGAGCTTGAGGGCGTCCTCCGAACGCTTGTCCCCACCCCAGGCCACGAGGTAGCGCGTGCCAGGAGTCGTCACTGCAGGTGTGTTCTCTGTCATACGTCAAATCTACCTGCCCCGACGCCGTGCCATCAGCGCCGCGATACGAATGTGACCGAGAATCGCAAGGGTGGACGAAAATCGCAGAAGGGGACGGGAATCGCAGAGGGGACGCGCGAAACGGGCCGGCACCGTGATCGGTGTCCGGCCCGTTTCAGTGTGCGGCACGCTGCTCGGGCAGCTGTCGCGACGATCAGCTCTCGACGCCCGCGTCGGGCTCGATCCTCTCCGACACGATGCGCAGACCCGTCACCGGAGGCTCGACGCCCTCCGGTGCCGTGACGCCCTCCGGCAGCTTCAGCGCCGCGCCACGTTCGACGTCGATCGTCACCTTCTCGCCGTCGAGCACCTCGCCCGCGAGGAGCGCACGAGCCAGACGGTCGCCGATCTCCTTCTGCACGAGGCGACGCAGCGGACGCGCACCGTACGCGGGGTCGTACCCCGTCTCGGCGAGCCACTCGCGGGCGGCCGGCGTCACCTCGAGGGTGATGCGGCGGTCCGCGAGCCGCTTGCTCAG
Source organism: Dermacoccus sp. BD5 (assembly GCF_044878485.1). Lineage (NCBI taxonomy): Bacteria > Bacillati > Actinomycetota > Actinomycetes > Micrococcales > Dermacoccaceae > Dermacoccus > Dermacoccus sp. BD5. The sequence continues at coordinate 1,683 of NZ_JANJER010000019.1, forward strand.
CGACGCGACCTGCAGCTCGACGATGTGCGACAGCTCGTCCTGCGTCAGCGGGTCGAAGATGACGATCTCGTCGAGACGGTTGAGGAACTCGGGCTTGAACTGCGCGCGCACCGCACCCATGACGGCGTCACGCTTGGCGTCCGGCGCCATCGTCGGGTCGACGAGGAACTGGCTGCCCAGGTTCGACGTCATGACGAGGATGACGTTGCGGAAGTCGACCGTGCGGCCCTGCCCGTCCGTCAGACGCCCGTCGTCGAGCACCTGCAGGAGGATGTCGAACGTCTCCGGGTGCGCCTTCTCGACCTCGTCGAGCAGCACGACCGAGTACGGGCGACGGCGCACGGCTTCGGTCAGCTGACCGCCCTCTTCGTACCCGACGTAGCCGGGAGGCGAACCGATGAGGCGCGCGACGGCGTGACGCTCGGAGTACTCCGACATGTCGATGCGCACCATGGCGCGCTCGTCGTCGAAGAGGAAGTCGGCGAGCGACTTCGCGAGCTCCGTCTTGCCCACACCCGTCGGGCCGAGGAACAGGAACGAACCGGTCGGACGATTGGGGTCGGCGATGCCGGAGCGCGAACGGCGCACGGCGTCACTGACAGCCTGGACCGCGGCCTTCTGACCGATGAGGCGCTCGCCGAGGAAGTCCTCCATGCGCAGCAGCTTCTCGGTCTCGCCCTCGAGCAGACGCCCGGCGGGGATGCCGGTCCAGCTGGCGATGACCTCGGCGATGTCGTCGGCCGTCACCTCGTCGGAGACCATCGGCGCCTCGCCGCCGGCCTTCGAGGACGTCGCCTCGGCTGCCTGCGCCTCGTCGAGCTGCTTCTCAAGAGCCGGGATGTCGCCGTAGAGCAACTTCGAGGCGTTGCCGTAGTCACCTTCGCGCTGCAGCTTCTCGGCCTGCGTGCGCAGGTCGTCGATCTGGGCCTTGAGATCACCGACCTTGTTGAGGCTGGCCTTCTCGGCCTCCCAACGCGCCGTCAGCGCGGCGAGCTGCTCCTCGGTGTCGGCGCGGTCGGCCCGCAGCTTCGCGAGTCGGTCGCGCGAGGCCGGGTCGGTCTCGCTCTCGAGGTGCAGTTCTTCCATGTTCATGCGGTCGACGCTGCGGCGCAGCTGGTCGATCTCGACGGGGCTCGAGTCGATCTCCATGCGCAGACGCGACGCGGCCTCGTCGATGAGATCGATCGCCTTGTCGGGCAGCTGTCGGCTCGTGATGTAGCGGTCACTCAACGTCGCAGCGGCGACGAGCGCCTGGTCGGCGATGGCGACCTTGTGGTGCGCCTCGTAGCGCTCCTTGAGGCCGCGCAAGATCGCGATCGTGTCCTCGACGCTCGGCTCACCGACGAACACCTGCTGGAAACGACGCTCGAGCGCCGGGTCCTTCTCGATGTTCTCGCGGTACTCATCGAGCGTCGTCGCACCGACGAGACGCAGCTCGCCGCGCGCGAGCATCGGCTTGAGCATGTTGCCGGCGTCCATCGACGAGTCGCCGCCGGCACCCGCGCCGACGACGGTGTGGATCTCGTCGATGAACGTGACGATCTCCCCGTCGGAGTTCTTGATCTCCTCGAGGACGGCCTTGAGGCGCTCCTCGAACTCGCCGCGGTACTTCGCACCGGCGACCATCGCACCGAGGTCGAGGGAGATGAGGCGCTTGTCGCGCAGGCTCTCCGGCACGTCCCCGGCGACGATGCGCTGCGCGAGACCCTCGACGACGGCCGTCTTGCCGACGCCGGGCTCACCGATGAGAACGGGGTTGTTCTTCGTGCGGCGGCTCAGCACCTGCACGACGCGACGGATCTCGCTGTCGCGGCCGATGACGGGGTCGAGCTTGCCCTCACGGGCGAGGGCCGTCAGGTCGGTGCCGAACTTCTCCAGCGCCTCGAACGTGCCCTCGGGCTCGGCGGAGGTGACCTTGCGGCCACCGCGCGTCGCGGGGATCGCCTGCTCGATCGCCTCCGCGTTCAGCGTGGAGAACTTGCCCGTGCGAGCGAGCGCGAGCAGCAGGTGGTCGGTCGAGGTGAACGCATCCCCCATGGCGCTCATGTCGCTGCGCGCCTTCTCTAGCACGTTGAGCAGCTCACGGCTCATGCCGGGCTGGCCCACGCTTGCACCCGAGCTGCTAGGGAATGTGCGCAGGTCGGCCTCGGCCTGCGCGATGACGGCCTGCGGAGTGGTGCCCGTCGCCTCGAGCAGCGGCCCCGTGGTCGTGTCGGTCTGTTCCGCGAGCGCCTTGAGCAGGTGCGCGGGCTCGATCGAGGGGTTGCCGGCCGACTGCGCGGCCGTCACGGCGGCCGAGAGGGCCTCCTGCGCCTTCGTTGTCAGTTGAAGATCCACTGATGACTCCTTGTCGTTGAACGTCTACTTGCTGCAATGCACGACGTTCGCTGACGGCCCGGTGGCTCGACAGCGACCTCACCTTCAGTATGGCTGGTCGCGCATCTTCCTGTCAGGTACAACCGCAACAAAGTTGCGCGTATTCCACTCAACTTCGCGGTGCACACACGAAGCGCATGAGTTTGTCCACACGGACGGCCCCTCGTTCGATGACGGCGACCTCGAGTGCACAACTGAGTGTGCTCAAAAAACGTTTCATCGCCCGGGGGATCCACATGACCACACCCATCTCACGGCACGACGCTGCCGTACCAGGTCAAGTCGCCCGACGCATCGAACACGTGTTGACGACACCGCTGCGACGCCGAACGCACCGGCCGCTCCGACACCGCGGGCTGCACCTTCTTTCTCCGGGCGGCCCGCGTCGTCGTGTCGGCCACCGGACACCGCGTCGCCGCGAGATTTCGGGGTTGTCGGCGCCGGGTGGCACGCTTCATCCGTGCGAAGCATCGGCAAGATCCTGTCCTCCACCCGCGCTCTGTGGCCGTCGTATCTGGCGATCGTCGTCAGCTCGGTTCTCATCACGGCGACGTCGCTCGTCATGCCGTTCATCATCTCGGGTGCGACGGACGAGGTGGTCTCCGTCGTCAAGACGGGCGCGAACCCGTCGGGGCACGTCGCGACCATCATGTGGTTCGCGGTGGCCCTGCTCGTGGCCGACCTCGCGAACACGGCGATCAGCAACATCGGCGGGTACATCGGCGACGTGACGGCGGTGCGGCTGCGCCGCATCCTGTCGACGCGCTACTTCGAGAAGCTGCTGACGCTGCCGCAGAGCTACTTCGACCGTGAGCTGACGGGCAGAATCATCAACCGCCTCTCGCGGAACATCTCGGAGACGACACAGTTCCTCAACTCGTTCGCGAACAACTTCCTGCCGATGCTGCTGACGACGTTCGCGGTGCTCGTCATCTCCGCGATCTACTCGTGGCCGCTCGCGTTGCTGCTGCTCATCGTCTTCCCCGTCTTCATGTACTTGACGACGCTGACGAGCAAGAAGTGGCAGGTGCTCGAGGGCGAGAAGAACAGCCAGTTCGACATCGCCGGCGGACGTTTTGCCGAGGTCGTCGGGCAGATCCGCGTCGTCAAGAGCTTCGGTCAGGAGCGCCGCGAGCTCACGTCGTTCGACGAGCGGTACGCGAGCACCGTCGCGACGACTCGCGAACAGTCGCGCTACTGGCACCTCATGGACGGCGCGCGACGCGGCGCCCTCAACGTCATCTTCTTCGGCGTCTACTCGATCATCTTCGTGCAGACCGTCGAGGGACACTTCTCCATCGGTGACATGGTGCTGCTCATCCAACTCGTCAACATGGCGCGTCAGCCCGTCATGATGATGAGCTACCTCATTGACTCGGGCCAGCGGGCCGTCGCCGGCAGCCGCGACTACTTCCGTGTCCTCGACGAACGACCAGAGCGGGAGGGCCTCGACCTGCTCGGCGCCGCCGACACCGCGCCGGGTGCGACGATCGACGCCGCGCGGGCGCGCGCCGCCGCATGCACCGGGTCCGTCATCGAGTTCGATCACGCCTCGTTCGGCTATGACGCCGACCGGGACGTGCTGAAGGACATCACGCTGGCCGTCGAACGGGGTGAACGTGTCGCGTTCGTCGGCGAGTCCGGCGGCGGCAAGACGACGCTCATCAGCCTCCTGCTCGGGCTGTACACGGTGCATGACGGGCACCTGCGAGTCTTCGGCCGCGACACCGCCGAGACGCCGCTCGACGAGCTGCGCAGCGACTTCGGCGTCGTGTTCCAGGACGCGTCGCTGTTCAGCGGCACGATTCGCGAGAACATCGCCTACGCCCACCCCGAGGCCACCCACGAGGAGATCCGGGCCGCGGCCGAACGCGCCAACGCCGACGTGTTCATCCGTCAGTTCCCCGACGGCTACGACACGACGATCGGCGAACGCGGCCTCAAGCTGTCCGGCGGCCAGAAGCAGCGCATCGCCGTGGCGCGGGCGATGCTCAAGGACGCGCCGATCCTCATCCTCGACGAGGCGACGAGCGCGCTCGACACCAAGTCGGAGCGGCTCGTGCAGGCCGGCCTCGACGAGCTCATGGAGGGCCGCACGTCCCTCATCATCGCCCACCGCCTGTCAACGATCGGCGCCGTCGACCGCATCGTCACCCTGCGCGACGGACGCATCGACGAGGTCGGTCCGCCCGCTGAGCTCGCCACGTCCGGCGGCATCTACGCCGAGTTGCTCGCCCTGCAGGCGTCGGGGTCGAAGCGCGACAAGAAGCGCCTCAAGGCCTACGACATCGCCGGGTGAGCGCTGCCGTCAGGACACCTTGGCGCCGGCGCAGTCCTTCGGCCCGTCGAGCGCACCCTTGCGGTAGGCACGGATGAGGTCGAAACCGTCGGAGCCACCGACCATGAGCAGTGCCTGGATGGCTTCGTCGAGGTCGCCGGGCGACATCGTGAACGAGCTGGTCTGCGGCCGGTTGTGCAGGATGACGTCGGCGGAGTAGGCACCCGCGTAGCAGACGCCGCGATCGGCGGCGTCGTCGCCGAGCGGCTTGCCCGAGCGGCTCAGGGCCGCCTTGCCGTACTGCGCGGCCAGGAGCACGATTGGGCCGAAGTCGCCTGTCTCCCGGTAGATCTCACGCGTGACGTCGTCGTTCCACCCGATCGAGTCATCGCTCGGGCAGTAGTACGCGACGGCGTCCGTCACCGTCTCGTCGCCGCACGTGGCCGGCTTCCTCGTCACGAACGGCGTCAGCTTGCCCATCGGCTTCCACTGCTGGCCGTTCGTCACCTGGGGGTAGGTGTGCTCCCAGTAGTCGTCGAGGTCGTAGGCGCCGCTCTGCATCGCCGACTCGTACGGGAGGTTCCCGCCGCTCGCAGCGTCCGTGTAGCTCGTGAACGGCAGCTCGGTGACGACGGGCTCCTCGCTCGTGTAGGCCTTGCACGCCTTCAGGCCGTCGTCGTAGCCCGTCTGGAAGGAGTTGACGCGGTCGAAGCCGTTGCCGTGCGCTTCTTGGGAGCGCGGGTCCTCACCCACCGGGTCCTTCACCGCGAGGATCGCGGCGGCGGCCTGCGTCGGCGTCTCCGACGAGGCGGCGACGACCTTGTCGTCGATCGCATGATGGAGCCAGGCGCCGGCGAAGCAGTCGGCCTGCAGCTCCTGCACGACGGGTTTGCCGCGGTAGCCGAAACGGTGCTGCACCGCGTGCCCGAACTCGTGCGCCATGATGACCTGTGGCGCGATGTCGCCGTAGGCGCTGCGCATGTCGGTGAGCAGGCCCGTCGAATCCCAGGCGATCGCCCCGTCCTCGTAGCAGTAGTAGGCGTTTCCGGTGACGTCACCGCAGACCGACGGTGAACGGCGTCCCGCCTTGGTGTCGACGGAGTAGTAGGCCTTGATGGGTGTGAACGCCGAGCCGTAGACCGCTGGCAGCTGCCGACCCCAGTAGCGTTCGAGGTCCGCGACGGCGGCCGTCGCGAGCTTCGCGGCGTCGCTGCGCCGGTCGCCTCGCACGACGACCTTCGACACGTCGATGGGCTGGCTCGAGGTGGACGCCTGCGATCCGGGGGTGCTCGCGGAGGGCGACGACGCGGCGCCGGTGTGTCCCGAGGTGGGCGCCGAAGAGCCACCGGTCGTGGCGCTCGTGCACCCCGTCACGGCAAGCGCGGCCGCGACGGTGACGACCGCGCCCCGCATGATGCGGCCACGCGCGGCTGCGCTTCGCCGTGACGCCGCGTCGGCGCCCGGCAGATCGGCGCGTTTGGTCGCGCGTCGTGACGTCATCCCCATGGAGCCATCCTCCTGTGTCCGGCGCGCCTGTCGCGCGGGTCGGCAGCCACCTGATGGCCGGCCGGTGCGTCGAGGTTAGCGCGGGGCGGAGAGCCTGCGCGACGGGATCGGATGCGCGTGTGTAGGGTACTCACCAGCGCCGCCTCGCCCCTGAGCGGCCTCAGAGAACACTCTGGACGGCCGGTCAATATCCTCTGATGACCGTTTCCCGCCGCACCGTCGTCCAAGGCACCGCGTGGAGCATCCCCGCCGTCACGATCGCCGCGGCGAGCCCGTCCGTCGCAGCCTCGAACACCGCATGCAGCCCTGAGAGCAGGGCGACCATCGATCTCGCCTTCGCCGACCCGCTGACGAAGCAGGGCCCGCTGACGGTCAACTTCTACCAGTCGGTCCTGAGTGCCATTGGGTTCGTGGGCGAGTCCTGGCTCAACCTGCGCAACGACAGCGACGTCCCCCTGCGCTTCACGGCCGACCACCCCCTGACGCTGCGCGTCGACGTCGTCGGGCTCACCGGACCCAAGGACACCGAGCGGGCGGGGACCTGGCCGTCCACCTCGTGGGGCACCATCACGCGCGGTGGCTTCGACGAGACGACGGGAACCCGCACCTACACCTGGACGTTCGTCGGCACTGTCCCCGCTTGTGGCAAGGGCGACAACGAGGCGGACTTCTGGTTCAACTGGCAGGACGGCTTCACGCTCAGGGGCTGCATCACGAACGAGATCCGCGTCACCCCGTTGATGACCAACACGCCCCTGCCGCCCACCCTCGAGCCCATCGCCCTCACGTCCGGGCAGGGCGCTGCGTGCCAGAGCTACTACGACGCCAAGGTCGCGGAGTACAACCGAGTGGCCCGCACCATTGCCCCATACGCGGACGGTTCCAAGAACAGCGGCAGCTCCGATCGTCATGGCGACCAGAGCGTCGCGCTCGGGCAGACGGTCGCCTCCAGCGTCATCGGCGACATCCGCCCCGCGGGTGCCGTCGACGGTATCTACTGACGGCTCCGCTCGGCCGGAAAGTCAGAGGGCGGTACCCGATCGGGTACCGCCCTCTGACGTTGCACTGGGCGCCCACGGAGGCGCTGCTCAGCAGCTTGTCCGTCACGTCATTGCGTGCGGGGGAAGGTCGTCACGCGCGCGCCGAACCGCCCTCACCACGCGGGTCGCGCACGTCGTCGACCTCGTCGACTTCGACGACCTCGCGCTGCACCGGCTCGGTGACGGTGACGTTCTCCTTCGTCGCACTGATGCCGAGGTGCAGCCGTTCGACGGCGTAGACCCGCGTCGAGAGCACGGGGCGCTCCTCGTGCAGCACGATGACGCCGTCCTCGTCGCGCCGGTCGGCGTCACGCGTGTGCGTGCCCTCGCCGGCTTCGACGTCGTACACCTCGCCCTCGGCATGCGTGTGCTCGCCCAGCGCCGAACCGCCGTCGAGGTTCTCGATGCGCGGCTGCCACGTCGAGGCGGGGACGTCGACGGCTTCCTCGCTGCCGTCGTCGTACACGCGCACGACATCGACGACCTCGCGGCGCACGGGGACGGTGATCGTCACCTCCTCGACGACGACACGCTTGCGCACCTCGACGCGCCCGGCCTCGGCGCGCTCGACACCCGCGACGAGACGCTCCTCGTGCAGGACGACGCCCGCTTCGTCGGCGCCCACGCCATCGCGACGCGTTCCGGCAGCCTGCTGATGTGTGTCCTGCTCGTAGGCCTCGGCGTCGAAGGGACGCTCGTCAGGGCGGTTCTTCGTCATCTGCAGACTCCTTCGTGGGGTGAGCGCGGCACCCCGCTGCGCCCGTGATCGGTTGGGGGCCATGGCGGCCCCGTTCGACGATCACGCTACCCGAGCGCCCGTCACGGCGCGATGCTCTCTCGGGGTGAGCCAGGCGCTCACCGGGAGGGCGCGGCTGCCGTCCAGGTGCACGCGCCACGTGCGTGATTCGACGACGGCGCCCGATGGCCGTCAGCCTGCCGCCGCCCCTTCGCCGCGAGCGCGCCCGCCCACACGCGTCGCCCGCATCGACGCCGAAACGCCCTGAACGCCTTGCGAAGACGCGCGCCGTGAGCCAAGGTGAAGACATGACTGACGAGAAGAAGATCATCGTGACCCGCACCATCGAGGCCCCGGCGCAGGACGTCTTCAACGTCCTCACCAACCCGGCCGAGCACGTCAAGCTCGACGGCTCGGGCTTCATCCGCAGCGTCGACCACGGCGACCGCATCCAGAAGGTCGGCCAGGTGTTCACCATGAACATGGTCGGCGAGCACATGGGCGGCGAATACCAGACCGACAACCACGTCACCGGCTACGCCGATGACAAGCTCGTCGCGTGGCAGACGGCGCCCGCCGGCACCGAGCCCAAGGGCTGGGAGTGGATGTACGAGCTCGAGGCCCACGGCCCGAAGGAGACCGCCGTCACCCTGACGTACGACTGGAGCAAGGTCACCGACAAGGAACTGCTCAAGAAGGTGCACTTCCCCCTCGTCGAGAAGCACGCCCTCGAGGAGTCGCTCGCGAAGCTCGAAGAGCGCGCCACGTCGAACTGACGCCCGTTCATCGGTGAGGCCCCATTCCCGCGCGGGAATGGGGCCTCACCGATGCTGGGAGCAACTAGTCCGATGTGCCGTCGACGGCGGCAACGCGTCGGTGAGGTCGCGCAGTCGCCACCCGGCGCGTCTCTTGGCCCGTCAGCACGCCCGACGGCGTCTAGCTCAGCGCGTCAGCACGACCGGCGGCGCGGCGTGCGTCGCGTCAGCTCTTCCGACGCCTCGCCGCTCAGTGCGTCGGCAGCTGCGCGGGGTTGGGGTCGAGCCAGCCGTCATGCTCCTTGGCGAGCGCGTCGAAACGCTCGGTGAGGGCCTGCGCGACGGCCGAGGCAGGATCGTCGACAGTGTCCTGCTTGACGTAGACGCCCCACTCGTGATCCTCGTCGTCCTCCTCACCTGCCAGCGCCTCACGCACGACGCGCACGTCGGTGAAGTCACCCGATTCGAGCAGGTCGTCCGCGATCTCCTCGGCGACGTCACGCTCGGGAAACAACATGAGGTACTCGGTCATGGGCACTACTGTGCCAAGGAAACCTGGGGATTGTCATCGTCGCCGCGCCCACGCGAGGCGGTAGATTGGCGACTCGAGTGGGGCGGCTCGAGTCAGATGACTCCAGTCGAGCGGCTCGAGTCAAGCGCGTGGATCGCCGAATGTGAGGAATCGTCATGGTGTGGGCCCTCGTCGTCGCCGTCGTCCTGCTCCTGCTCATCGGGTGGAGCAACCTGACGCTGCAGAAGCAGGTGCGTCACCTGCAGGAGGAGATCACCGATCTGCGTGCGGGCCAGGATCTGTCCGAGCGCGTCAGCTACCTCGTGCACAAGGGCCGCGCGATCGAGGCCATCGCGATATATCGCAGCGCGACGGGCCTCGGCCTGCTCGAGAGCAAGAACGCCGTCGAGGTCATCGCCAAGAACAACCCCCAGCTCTGACGTGCCGTTGGCGCCCCTGCCGCCGGCGTCAGAGCGCGTCAAGCCGCGTCCGGTCATTCTTCTCGTGGCCCGCTCCTCACCTGCGATCTACGTCCACAGTCGCGATTCTTGGTCATATCGACGAATGTGGACGGAAATCGCAGATGGGGACAGGAATCGCAGATGGTCACGGCGTCTCGTCGATAGCTGCTCGTCCACCTGAGTTCACCCAGGCTTCATGCCCCGGATCACCCACGGCCAGCCGGACGCCGACATCGGGCCACGCGGACGACCTACTGTCAGCCCGATGAAGGGACGTTACGTAGCGGTCGGAGACTCGTTCACCGAGGGCGTCGGTGACGCGAACCTCATGTACCCCAACGGCGTGCGCGGGTGGGCCGATCGTATGGCCCGCCAGATGGGGCGCGCGGACGCGACGTGGGAGTACGCGAACTTCGCCATCCGCAGCAAGCGTCTCGACGAGATCGTCGACGAGCAGTTCGACGCCGCCCTCGCGCTCGAACCGACGCTCATCTCGTTCTACGCCGGCGGCAACGACATCCTCGCCGTCCGCTCCGACATGCCCGCCATCATGGAGCGTTACGAGGCCGCGCTGCAGCGCCTCGTCGGATCGGGCGCGCAGGTGCTGCTGTTCACGACGTTCGACGTGAAGATCTCGACGGCGCTCGAGCCGCTGCGGCGGCGCATCGTCTTCTACAACGATGCCGTGCGCGAACTGGCCCGCCAGTACGGCTGCCTGCTCGTCGATCACACCCAGTTTCGCGAGTTCGACGACCCGCGCATGTGGGCGTTCGACCGCATCCACATGAGCCGGCTCGGGCACAAGCACCTCGCCGCCTACGTGCTCGCCGAACTCGGCATCCCCCACACGCTCAAACTGCCGGAGCTGCCTCCGTTCGAGGCGCCGCACTGGCGCGAGAGCATCCGCACCGAGAGCCGATGGCTCGCCACCGAGGTGATCCCCCTCTTCCGGCGCCGCATCAACGGCGTCCGTGAAGGCGATACGCTCCCCCCGAAGTGGCCCGAACCGATCCGCCCCGCGGACGGCATGAAGCGACTGGCCCGTGCGCGCGCGGGCGACGCCGTCGAGGTCAGGGCACGCGCAGGTGAACGCCACGCCGGCTGAGCGCCCGCGACACGGGCGATCAGACGCCCGCGCCGCGCACCGCGACGTCGACGAGATCCTCGAGGCGGCGCGCCACGGATTCGACCTCGGCGCGTCCGGTACGCGTGCGGTTCAGCTCGAGCACCCCACCGGAGACGATGAGGCCCGCGGCGACGACGCTGCGCTCCGCGTCACCCCCCGCTGCGACGAGCAGCGCCGCGATGGCGTCCTCGAGACCGGCGACCAGCGCGACGACCTTCTCGCGATACGGTCCGGGCGCACCGAACAGCACCTCCCGTCCGACGACCATCGCGTTCTCGGGGTAGTCACGGGCCTGCTGCGCGAACGGTTCGAGCAGACGCAGGACGTGCTCGCGCACCCCACCGTCACCGGCGTCGTCGGGCAGGTGATCGTCGACGAGATCACGCCACTCGTGTTCGACGACCATCATGAGCAGTTCCGCCTTCGTCGGGGCGTACTGGAACACGGTGCCGGCGGCGACGTTGGCGCGCTTGGCCACCTCGGCCGTCGTCATGCGCTCGTACCCCACCTCACCGAGCAGGCTCTCGGCAGCCGCGAGGATGCGGGCCTGCTTGTCAGCCTTGTTGCGCGCGCGACGACCCTGCTGGTCCGAGCCGCTCACGACGGGACGTCGGCAGGTCACGACCGTGGCGTCAGGCGTACCCGGCGGGGGGCCGGCCTCGTCGGGGCCGTCGAGGCCATCGAATCGGTCGACGGTGTCGCGGACGCGGCCGTGGCGCTGAGGGGAAGCGTCATGGATCGAAACCTTACCCGGGCCGAAAGGCCCTGGTGGCACCGCAAAAAATGAGTACAGTCAAAAATATCCGGAAACGAAGGAGACACCATGGACACCATGAAGGCCGCACGCCTCGACGTCACGCACCACACCCTGAACGTCGAGGAGGTACCCGTCCCGACGCCAGGGCCGGGCCAAGCCGTCATCGAGGTGAAGGCGGCGGGCGTCTGCCTGTCGGACGTGCACCTGCTCGAAGGGCTCATCGCGCCGCAGTTCCTCGACAGCGAGAAGGTGACGCTCGGTCATGAGGTCGCGGGCGTCGTCACCGCCCTCGGTGACGGCGTGCCGACACTGCCCGGCATCGAGGTGGGCAGCCGCGTCCTGCTGCAGGCCGGCCACCGCCTCCCGAACGGCCGCATCCTGACGCGCGGCGTCGACTACGACGGCGGGTACGCCGAATACGCCCTCGCGCAGGCCGAGACGCTCGTCCCGATCCCCGACGATCTCCCGTTCGAGCAGGCCGCCATCATCCCCGACGCCGTCTCGACGCCGTGGGCAGCCATCCAGACGAGCGGGCGCGTGCGCGCCGGCGAGGCCGTCGGCGTCTGGGGCCTCGGCGGGCTGGGCATTCACGCCGTGCAGTTGCTGCGTCTCATCGGCGCCTCCCCCATCGTCGCGATCGACCCGCTCGAGGCCGCGCGCGAACGGGCGCTCGCCGTCGGCGCCGACGTGGCGTGCGCCCCTGAAGACGCGGAGGACGCCATCCGTCAGCTCTCGCCCCGCGGTCTCGACGTCGCGTTCGACTTCGCGGGCGTGGCCCCCGTGCGGGCCCAGGCGATGGCCTCCCTCGCGCCGCAGGGACGTCTCGTCATCGTCGGCCTCGCCGGGCGGCCCATCGAGATTCCGTCCGACACCGCATTCGCCTACAAGCAGCTGACGCTGCGCGGCCACTACGGCAGCGAGGGAACGGACGTCCACCAGCTCGTCGCGTTGACCCGCACGAAGCGGCTCGACCTGTCGGCGTCGATCAGTGGGGTCTTCCCGCTCGAGGAAGCGCCCGAAGTGCTCGAGCGGCTCGCGCGCAAGGACGGCAACCCGATCCGTTTCATCCTGCATCCCTGACGGCGCACGCAGCCGTCCCCTCACCCATCGTCCCGCGCGATGATCTCGCGCACCCGACCTCGAGGAGGTCCCATGTACTACAGCAGTGGAAACTACGAAGCCTTCGCCCGTCCCCGCCCGCCGAAGGACGCCGCGAGCAAGCACGCCTGGATCGTCGGCAGCGGCCTCGCGGGCCTCGCGGCGGCCGTCTTCATGATCCGTGACGCCGCCGTCCCCGGCGAGAACATCACGATCCTCGAGAAGGGCTCCCTCGCCGGTGGCGCCCTCGACGGGATCGAGGAGCCCGAGAAGGGGTTCGTCATCCGCGGTGGACGCGAGATGGAGAACCACTTCGAGTGCCTGTGGGATTGCTTCCGCACGATCCCCAGCCTCGAGGTCGAGGGCGCGTCCGTGCTCGACGAGTTCTACTGGCTCAACAAGGACGACCCGAACTACTCGCTGCAGCGCGCCACCGTCGAACGCGGCCAGGACGCGCACACCGACGGGTTGTTCACGCTGAACAAGAAGGCGCAGAAGGATCTCGTCAAGGTCTTCCTCGCGACGCGCGAGGAGATGGAGAACAAGCGCATCGACGAGGTGTTCGGCCGCGACTTCCTCGACAGCAACTTCTGGCTCTACTGGCGCACGATGTTCGCGTTCGAGGAATGGCACAGCGCACTCGAGATGAAGCTGTACCTGCACCGCTTCATCCACCACATCGGCGGACTTCCGGACTTCTCGGCGCTCAAGTTCACCAAGTACAACCAGTACGAGTCGCTCGTGCTGCCGATGACGAAGTGGCTGAGCGAGCAGGGCGTGCGTTTCCAGTACGACACGGAGGTGACGGACGTCGAGTTCGACCTGACGGCGTCGGCCAAGCGCGCGACCCGCATCGAGTGGACCCGCTCCGGCGAGCGCGCCGGTGACACGGGCGTCGACCTCGGGGACGACGATTACGTCCTGATGACGATCGGCTCGCTCGTCGACAACTCCGACGAGGGCGACCACCACACCGCCGCGACGCTGAACCGCGGCCCTGCGTCGGCGTGGGACCTGTGGAAGAAGATCGCGCGCAAGGATCCGTCGTTCGGGCGCCCCGAGGTGTTCTGCAGCTCCATCGACGAGACGAAGTGGGAGTCGGCGACCGTCACGACGCTCGATGAGCGCATCCCCGAGTACATCCGGCGCATCGCCAAGCGCGACCCTTTCAGCGGACGGGTCGTGACGGGCGGCATCGTCACCGTCAAGGATTCGAGCTGGCTCATGAGCTGGACGGTGAACCGCCAGCCGCACTTCAAGAAGCAGCCGAAGGACCAGATCGTCGTGTGGGTCTACAGCCTGTTCGTCGACGCGCCCGGCGACTACGTCAAGAAGCCGATGAGCGAGTGCACCGGCGAGGAGATCACCGCCGAGTGGCTCTACCACCTCGGCGTGCCCGAGGCTGACATTCCCGAACTCGCGGCGACGGGCGCGAAGTGCGTACCGGTCATGATGCCGTACGTGACGTCGTTCTTCATGCCCCGCAAGGCCGGTGACCGCCCTGACGTCGTGCCGGAGGGCGCGGGGAACTTCGCCTTCATCGGCCAGTTCGCCGAGACGAGCCGCGACTGCATCTTCACGACCGAGTACTCGGTGCGCACCGGCATGGAAGCCACCTACCAGTTGTTCGGCGTCGAGCGCGGTGTGCCCGAGGTGTTCAACTCGACCTACGACGTGCGGACGCTGCTCGATGCCTCGGCGCGCCTCAAGGACGGCGAGAAGACCGAGCTGCCCGGCCCCGCCGTACTGCGCCGCAAGATCGCGAAGGGGCTCGACTCCACCGAGATCGGCGTGCTGCTGCGCGAGCACGGCATCCTGTGACGGCGACCTGATGCCCGCATCGCGCGCCGAGGCCCTCATCCCGATTCGGGGATGAGGGCCTCGGCCGCGCAGGTGTTGTACGACGACGGTGTGGCGCTGCCTCGCGCCGCCGGAGCGTGCGTCGTGACGAGCTCGGGCTCAGCGGGTGCCGTACGGCACGAGGGAACGCCCGGACGAGCGCGGGCGCGGTCGTTCGCCGGGCCGCAGCGCGACGATGCCGTCGCGCCCGGCCGCGAAGACGCGCGTGTGAGAGCGCGATTCGAGCGCGTCGCGGTACTGCGCGTTCTGTTCGCTCAGCTCCTCGATCCGCGCCCGTAACGCCGCGACCTGGTGCTCGAGCTCCATGATGCGTTGGATGCCGGCGAGCGAGACGCCCTCCGACGACAACTCCTGCACCTGACGCAGCTGCGCGATGTCGCGCATCGAGTAGCGGCGACCGCCGCCACCCGTGCGTTCGGGGGTGACGAGCCCCAGACGGTCGTACTGGCGCAGCGTCTGGGCGTGCATCCCGGCGAGTTCGGCGGCGACGGAGATGACGTACACCGGCTTCGCCGGATCGTCGAGGCCGTGCAGCCGCTCGTCACCGACGCGTCCGTTGTGGTCGTCGACGATCTCGCCGAGCCGCCGTTCGACCCGCGACGGCGTCACGACGCGGCCTGACGCGCCTTCGCGAGCAGCTCTTCGCGCGGGTCGGCTTCGCCCGCCGCGAGGGTCTCGACGGCCTGACGCTGCTCGTCGGTGAGCTCCTTCGGCACGACGACGTGAACCTTCGCGATGAGGTCGCCGGTCGCCTTCTTCGTCTTCACGCCACGGCCCTTGACGCGCAGGCTGCGGCCCGAGGGCGTGCCGGGCGCGACGCGGACCTTGACGCTCTTGCCGTCGAAGGTGGGCACCTGCACCGTGGCGCCGAGGGTCGCCTCGGCGAACGTCACGGGCAGCTCGACGGTGAGGTTGTCACCGTCGCGGCCGAAGACCGGGTCGGTGCCGACGCTGACGTGCAGGATCATGTCGCCGTTCGGGCCACCGCCGAAGCCGGCACGGCCCTTGCCGCGCAACCGGATCTTCTGCCCGTCCTTCACCCCGGCCGGAATGCGCGCGGTGAAGCTCTGACCATCGCCGTCGCTGATGCGCACCTCGCTGCCCTCGACGGCCTGACGGAACGTGATCGACGCGCGCGCCTCGACGTCCTCGCCTCTCTGGGCGGCACGCTGACGGGGGCCGCCGAAGCCGGAGCTGAACCCGCCGCCCCCGAAGCCTCCGCCGGCGCCACCGAACTGGGCGAGCAGATCTTCGAGGTTGATGCCCTGCTGGCCACCCGCCCCACTCGAATAGGTGCGGTAAGCGCTACCGCCGCCCCCGCCGAACATCGACGAGAAAACGTCCTCGGCGCCGCCGGCACCGCCGCTGAAGCGGGCGCCGCCTCGCGCCATCTGACGCACGGCGTCGTACTCCTGACGCTGCTGCGGGTCGGAGAGCACCTGGTTGGCCTCGCCAATCTCCTTGAACTTCTGCTCGGCGGAGGTGTCACCGGGGTTCTTGTCCGGGTGGTACTTGCGGGCCAGCTTGCGGTAGGCCTTCTTGATGTCCTCCTCGCTCGCGTCCTGCGCGACACCGAGGGTGGCGTAAAAGTCTTTTTCGAACCAGTCCTGACTGGCCATGCGCACCTCCTTCGTGGTTTCACGCCGGCCGGTCTCGGACCGGGCGTGCATCGCGTGCGCGTGCGAATGGGGTTTTCAGTTGTGTGTCGGCGGCCCCCGGTGGGGGCGCAGCCGCGACGTCAGCGAAGCAGGTTGCCCCGCGGCACGAAACGACTCGGCTCGGCCGCGGCGCGCTCGATCAGCCTGCGACCGAGACGCGGGCGGGACGCACGACGCGCTCGCCCACCTTGTAGCCCGGCTGCAGCACCTGCACGACAAAGGTTCCGTCGACGCCCTCGGGCGCCTCGGCCTCGACGTGCATGAGCGCCTCGTGGACGCTGGGGTCGAACGCCTCGTCGACCTCGCCGAAGCGTGCCACACCGAAGCGGTTGAGCGTCGATTCGATCTTGTCGGCGATCTTGCTCATCGGGCCCTCGGTGAGGTCGCCGTGCTGGCGCGCGAGCTCGATGTCGTCGAGCACCGGGATGAGGGATTCGACGACCGAACCGATCGTCGCCTCCTTCTCACGAGCCCGGTCGCGCTCGACGCGGTTGCGGTAGTTGACGTACTCGGCCTGGATGCGCTGCAGGTCGGACAGGCGCTCCGCAGCGAGCTTCGTGTCCGGGTGCTCGGTGCCCGCGTCGTCAGCGCTCGTAGCGTCGGGGCCGGCCTGCGTGGCGGCCTCGTCGGAACGCGTCTGCAGGTTCTCGGGCTGCTCACCGCCGGGCAGGTCGGAACCCACACCGCCGGCGAACGAGTTGTCGGTCTCGCCCTGCGTCACACCGTCAGCGTTGTCGGGCGTCGCGCCGCTCGTGTTCTGGTCCGTCATGACGGACTCCTTCCTGCCACCTCCTGGTGGCGAAGCGGCCGGTGGGCTCCCCGTGGGCAGCCCACCGGCCGTACTCGTGTCAGGGGCCGACCGGGGTGCGCGTGGCACCCCGGTCAGGCACTCACTTGGAGGTGTCGTCGTCGTCCTCGACGACCTCGGCGTCGACGACGTCGTCGCCACCCTGCTTCTGCTCGCCTGCAGCGCCCTCGGCACCGGCCGCACCCGCGGCGTCACCGTTCTCGGCCTGCGCGGCGTACATCGCGGCGCCCATCTTCTGGCTGGCCTCGGACAGCGCCGTGGCCTTCGCGTTGATGTCCTCCGGCGTCGCGGACGACTCCGGCTTCAGGGCCTCCTTGAGCTCGGCGAGGGCGCTCTCGGTGGCCGACTTCTCGTCAGCGGGCACCTTGTCGCCATTCTCCTCGAGGAACTTCTCCGTCGAGTAGACGAGAGCCTCGCCCGTGTTGCGGGCCTCGGCCTCCTCGCGACGCTTCGCGTCCTCGGCGGCGTGCTCCTCGGCCTCGCGGACCATGCGCTCGATGTCCTCCTTCGGCAGCGCGGAGCCACCGGAGATCGTCATCGACTGCTCCTTGTTCGTGCCACGGTCCTTCGCGGAGACGTGCACGATGCCGTTGGCGTCGATGTCGAACGTGACCTCGATCTGCGGCACGCCACGCGGCGCGGGTGCGATGCCCGTGAGCTCGAAGTTGCCGAGAGCCTTGTTGGCCTTGGCGATCTCGCGCTCACCCTGGAACACCTGGATGTCGACGGACGGCTGGTTGTCCTCAGCCGTCGAGAACACCTCGGTGCGCTTCGTCGGGATGGCCGTGTTGCGCTCGATGAGCTTGGTGAACAGCCCACCCTTCGTCTCGATGCCGAGGCTCAGCGGCGTGACGTCGATGAGCAGCACGTCCTTGCGCTCACCCTTGAGCACACCGGCCTGCAGCGCGGCGCCGACGGCGACGACCTCGTCCGGGTTGACGCCCTTGTTCGGCTCCTTGCCACCGCACATCTGCTTGACGAGCTCGACGACGGCCGGCATGCGGGTCGAGCCACCGACGAGGACGACGTGGTCGATGTCGGCGATCTTGACGCCCGCGTCCTTGATGACGTTCTCGAACGGCTTCTTCAAGCGCTCGAGCAGGTCCTTCGTCATCTGCTCGAACTGAGCACGCGTGATCGTCTCGTCGACGTGGATCGGGCCGTTCTCGCCCATCGACAGGTACTGGAGGGAGATGTTCGTCGAGGTCGAGCTCGACAGCTCCTTCTTCGCCTGCTCCGCGGCGTCACGCAGACGCTGCATGGCGATCTTGTCCTTGCTCAGGTCGACGCCGGACTCGCTCTTCACCTTGTTGATGAGGTGCTCGACGATGCGGTTGTCCCAGTCGTCGCCACCGAGCTTGTTGTCACCGGAGGTGGCGCGCACCTGGATGGTGGAGAAGCCGTCCTCCGCGTCCTTGCCCACCTCGAGCAGGGAGACATCGAACGTACCGCCACCGAGGTCGAAGACGAGGATGAGCTCGTCCTCCTTGCCCTTGTCGAGGCCGTAGGCGAGGGCCGCGGCGGTGGGCTCGTTGACGATGCGCAGGACGTTGAGGCCCGCGATCTCGCCGGCCTCCTTCGTGGCCTGACGCTCGGCGTCGTCGAAGTAGGCGGGAACCGTGATGACGGCGTCCGTGACCTCTTCGCCGAGGTAGGCCTCGGAGTCACGCTTGAGCTTCATGAGAATACGGGCCGAGATCTCCTGCGGCGTGTACTTCTTGCCGTCGATCTCCGTCGTCCAGTCCGTGCCCATGTGGCGCTTGACGGAACGGATGGTGCGATCGACGTTCGTGACCGCCTGACGCTTCGCGATCTCGCCGACGAGGATCTCGCCGTTCTTCGTGAACGCGACGACGGATGGGGTGGTGCGACCGCCCTCGGCGTTCGCGATGATCTTGGGCTCGTTGCCTTCGAGAACGGCGACGGCCGAGTTGGTGGTACCGAGGTCAATACCGACTGCGCGACCCATGGTGGGATCTCCTTCGTTCGAGGAAACGACGATCTGTGCGCGCGCCCTGCAGGCGTGGCCCACACCGTCAGATTGACTGATATTGACTCAACTCTGTTTCGCCGTGAGTGTCAACCCTCGGCTCATCAAAGTTGCTGTTACTTCACTCAACTTGTTTGATCCGCACTTCATTCCCCGTCGCAGAAGTTTTCTCCGGGCCCCGTCTCGTCAGCCTTGGACGAGCCTCGCCCGTCGCGCGGACGCCGCCACTACCCCTGGGTAGGATCGCGGGATAGACAGGGCGAGCGCGTGTGGGTTCGCCGGCGCTGCGGGACGATGGAGAGCGACGATGCGGACAGAGCCCGAGCAACACGCGACGAGCGGAAACGTGACGGTCTCGCGCGTGCAGCACGGCCCCTCCCAAGCGCGCGTCACCTCGATCAGCGGCCCCCGCGGTCGCGACTTCGTCCTCGTCGCCGGCATCGGAGTGGCCTCCGACTATTACGTTCGCCTCGCCCTCGATCTCAATCAGGTCGGCACCGTCCACGCCATCGACCTTCCCGGCTTCGGCGGCGTTCCGCACGGCAAGCAAACGCCCGGGATCGAAGGATTCGCGGATCTCGTCGAGGCCGCGATCACCCAGCTCGAGCTGGACGACCCGGTCCTCGTCGGGCATTCCATGGGCTCACAGGTCGTCACCGAGGTCGCGGCGCGGCGCTCGGATCTCAGCACCATCGTCCTCATCGGCCCCGTCGTGAACTCTGCCGAGAGCAGCATCGCGCGCCAGGCGTGGCGCCTCGCCCAGTGCGCCGGGCGCGAACCCTTCGCGATCACCGTGCACGTCCTCATCTCCTACGTGCTCTGCGGGCCGTGGTGGTTTTTCAAGGTGCTGCCGAAGATGATGAACTACCCGATCGAAGAGCGGCTCCCGCACGTGCGCGCGCACACCCTTATCCTGCGTGGGCAGCACGACGTGACCAGCCCGCGCTCCTGGGCACGGCACCTGTGCGACATCACGCCGCACGCACGCGCCTGGGAGATCCCGAGCGCAGCGCACTCCGTCATGTACGCGCACGCCGGCGCCGTGGCCGCCTTGACCGTCGAGCACATGCAGCACCCCGAAGCCGCGCACGACGACCCTCGCGATCGACAGATCGACCAGCGCACGAACCCCGACGAGCGCCGCTCGCTCGTGCGCTTCCTCTCGCGACTGCGTGGCGGTGCGACGACGCTGCGCGGGATGGTCACCGGCGACGATGCGCTCGTCGCCCGCGGCAGCCGCCGCTCCCTCGCCGGATACGACGGCCCGCACGACTCCCCCGACGTCGATGCCGTACCCCTCGACGCCGCGGAGGCCGCGGAGGACGAGTCGACGTCCGAAGCGGCACGCACGACGGACTGACGAACCCCGCGGTGTGCTGCCACCACTCGTCGGCGCGCGGTTCGGAGGCGAGGTGATCGGGAACAGCGGCGCCGCAGCGATGGTTGACGCGGACACACCGCGACGCACAGGAGCAGCCATGAGCGACGAGACCTTCGAGCCCACCACGCCGATGAAGGCGCACGAGCCGGCGGCCACGCCGACGATGGAGCAGATGCTCGGCGCGGCGACCAGTCCGTCAGGCCTGCACACGATCACCGACCCGAGCGGCGACCCCTACGAGACCCTGCGCACGGCCAAGGAGCTGTTCGACGTGCGCAAGTACACCGAGGCGGCGCGTCTCATCGAGGGCATGACCGGCACGCCGGAGGGCGCGTCGCGTGATGCTCGCGAACTGCTCGCCCGCAGCTATTACCACTCGGCGCAGCTGACGAAGGCCACCGTCGCGGCCCGTGAACTGCTCGACGTCGACCCGACGAACGTCGACGCCGCCGTGCTCCTGGCCCGCTCGCTCGAGCGTGCGGGCAAGAAGGACGAGGCCGCCCCGGTGCGACGCCTCGCCCAGTCGCTCGGCGCCGACATCTGACGCACGTCGGAGGGCAGCATCTGGTCTGTGAGGGCACGGAAGAACGCTCCCATCGACGTCAGCTGCTGCCGCTGCGACGGTGCGCGGCACGCGCCGCTCAGCGCAGGGCGTTCAGCGTCATGAGGTCGTCGTCACTGAGGGTGACGTCGCGAGCCGCCGTGTTCTCCTCGAGGTGCGCGATCGACGATGTGCCAGGGATGAGCAGGACGTTCTCGGCGCGCGCGAGCAACCAAGCCAGGCCGACCTGCGCCGGCGTGACGCCGCGTTCGGCGGCCATGCGCTGCACCGCCCGGTCGTCGCCGACCTTCGGCAGGTGCTCGAACGCCGAGCCGAGCGGGAAGAACGGCACGTAGGCGACGCCACGCTCACGGCACAGCTCGAGCGTGGCGTCGTCGTCACGCATGAGGAGGTTGTAGGCGTTCTGCACGCACACGGCGCCCGCGTCGAGCGCGACGCGCGCCTGCTCGGTCGAGACGTTGCTGACGCCGAACGCCTCGAGCTCCCCCGCCTCGACCAGGCCCTGCATGGCACCGAGCTGCTCCTCGAGGGGGCAGGCGTTCTCCTCGCCGATCTCGTCGACGGGCATGACGCGCAGGTTGACGACCGGCAGCCGCTCCACGTCGAGCGTCACGAGGTTCTCGCGGACCGCGGCCACGAGCTGGTCGGGGCGCTGCGCCGGCAGCCACTCACCCGACGGGCCCCGCACGGCGCCGACCTTGGAGACGATGACGAGATCGTCGGCGTAGGGATGCAGCGCCTCCTTGATCAGTTCGTTCGAGACGTTCGGGCCGTAGAACTGCGACGTGTCGATGTGGTCGATGCCGAGCTCGACGACGCGACGCAGCACGCGGACGGCCTCGTCGTGATCGCGTGGCGGACCGAACACGCCCGGCCCGGGAAGCTGCATGGCGCCGTACCCGACGCGTCCGACGTGATGACCGGCGACGGTGAAAGTGCTCATGCGTCATTCGACCACGCCGGCCTGGGGGCAGGCGGCGGCGCGTCGCAGATGCTCGTCAGGTGAGCGTCAGAGTGTGAGAAGACCCCGCACGAGCGCCGACGCGCCACCGAGCGCGGCGAGCGCCATCGCGAGTCGCTTCGCCTGCGCCGTCGTCACGCGAGGCGTGAGACCCTCGCCGATGCGGACACCGATGAGCACGAGCACGACGACGAGCGGCATGAGCCACCAGGGCGGCAACTCGGTCGAGCCCGTCGACCCGAGCGTCGTCTTCGCGATGACCGAGATGGCCCCCATCGTCATGAAGATGGGTTGGAGGGTCGCGGCGAACGATCGGTGCTCCCACCGCGTCAGCCGGGAGTGGATGACGAGGACGGGCGCCGAGACCCCGCACAGCGTATTGAAGAATCCGCCGATGACGCCTGCGACGGGCGTCACCCACGCGGACGTGACGTGCGGTAGACGGCCGAGGCGATCGGCGCCGACGGTGAAGCCGATCGCGCCGAGCACCGCCACTCCGACGACGACCTGCAGCCAGGCCGCATTGACCTCGCGTACGACCACGGCACCCACGAGAGCGCCCGGCACGACACAGGCGCAGATGATGCCGGCGCGCCGCCAGTCGACGTCACGTCGCAACGTCAGGGTGAGCAGCAGGCCGGAAACGGTCGTCGTCGCGTTCGCGAGCAGGACGCCATGGGCGGCGCCCATGATGAGCGTCAGTGTCGGAGCCAGGACGAGCCCCATGCCCGAACCCGACAGGCGTTGGAGCACCGCGCCGACGAGGATCGCCGCGACGACGGCGGCGAGCATCGCGGCGGTGAACTCCATCCGCACATCCAAGCAGGTCGTCCCCCGCCGCCGTTCCTCTGGTCAGCGGGCCACGTTGGTGGCCTGGGGCGGGCGGGAGGGTTTCACCCTCGCGTTTGGCCCGTGGGGCCGACGCGCGTCAGGATGGGGAACCGTGAAGACCGTCCTCGACGTCATGCGCCACCGGCGCGACAACTCGAGCCAGCCCCTGCGGCGTCACGACCACGCGCGCGTCACCGTCGTCCTCGAAGGCGGCAGTTCCCGCGCGGCCTACGGCGGCGGCATGGTGGCCGAGCTCGAGGCTCGCGACCTGCTCACGACCGTCGATGCGGTCTACGGCGCGTCGGCCGGAGCTCTCAACGGCGCCTGGCTGATCTGTGGCCGCGCCCGGGCCAATCTGCACGGCTGGTGGGCGCCGGAGAGCATGAATGCGACGATCCGCCCGTCGAACGCGCTGCGTCGCAAACCCGTCGTCGACACCGACGTCATCGTCTACGACCTGTACGAGAACGTCACGCCGATGGGGTTCGAGGAGATCCTCGCGAGCGATGTCGAGTACCACCCCATCGCCACCGACGCGGCGAGTGGCGACGCGGTCGACCTGGCGCCGATGATCCACGACAAGGCGAGCCTGCAGGACGCACTGCGCGCCACGGCGCGGCTGCCGGCTCTCGGCGGCGCACCTGTCGAGATCGACGGGCGACGTTTCATCGACGGCGGGATCGCGGAGAACATCCCCGTCGAGACAGCACTGGCCCAGGGCGCGACGCACGTGCTCGTGCTGCGCACCAAGGCGCCGTCGCTGGATCTGAGCCCCGACAAGGCGGTCGAGAAGCGCCTCGTCGCGCGGTGGATGTCCCGTCACGCGCCCGGCGCGAGCGCGGCCTGGACGCGCCGCAACCTGCGCAAGCAGGAGCTCGAGCACCTCATGTCGCACGACGACCGGGTGACGCAGGTGGCGCCGCCCGCCGACGTCGCGCGCATCTCCGTCGTCGGCCGCGCTCAGGACGTGCAGCGACGTGCCGTCGAGGACGGTCAGCGCATCATGGCCGAGACCCTCGACGCCGCAGGGTTGTGATCGACGCCCGTACCCACCGGCGATTCTCGGTCACATCTGCAGATCTGCAGATGTGACCGAAAAGCGCACAAGGGGACGAGAATCGCCGATGTGGACGCCGCCCTAAGTGCCAGCCTGGTCGTGAGTCACTTGTGTTGAGGAGGCGTGGTGTTCACGGTCGAGGAAAAGCGGGATGCGGTAGTGACGTATCTGGGGTTGGCGTTCGGGCAGAAAACGTCGTGGTTGGCGCAGCAGCCGTTCACGGCGAGTCAGTTACGTCGCTGGCGTAGTGAGTATGTCCGTGGTGATCTTGACCGTGGCCTCACGCCGCGTCAGGGTGGCTCGATGGACCATATTCGCTCTGATCAGATGCGCCGGCTGGAAGAACAACTCGCCGCGCAAGAACGCCGCCACGCCACGGAAGTCGCGCGGCTACGGACCGAGGCTGACGGGCTACGTCAGGCGAACGAGTCGCTGGGAAAAGCTATCGGGCTCTTGCAACACTGGCACGCGCACGAGCCCGATACGCCCCCGACGACGCCACCCGAGCGTTCATCGCAGCCGAGAACGACCTCATCCGAGACCTGAGCGCGCTGGCGGGGTTCAGTCAGCGCCGTGCGCTGCAGGTCGCTGGTGTCTCGCGTGGCACGTGGCACGCCCGCCACCACCATGGCCGTGACGTTGCTGCGGCGGTATCGCCTGTGCCGCAGCGTGAGCGGGAGCAGCCAGCGAGGTTGAGCGCGTCGGTGTGCGCGCGGGTCGCGGGTTTCATCAGTGCGGGGCGCACGGGCGGTTTGGGTGTCGCGGGCGCGTTCGCGAAGGCGTGGGACGAGGGCTTCATGGAAGCGAGTCTGCGTTCGTGGTGGCGTATCGCCGCGCGCGTGCGCCGCGAGCAGGCCACAGTCGAGCAGGCCACAGTCGAGCAGTCGGGCGCGGCGGGTGAGCAGGCGGTGGCGCGGGTGAAACCGCAGGTGTTGGCGACTGGCGCGAACCAGGTGTGGGCGTGGGACATCACCGACCTGCCCACCGCGTTTCGGGGTGTGGCGTTCAAGGCGTACGCGATCATCGACATCTTCAGCCGCAAGGTGATCGTCGCGAGTGTGCACCAGCGTGAGAGCACTGCTGATGCGATGGCGTTGTTCATGGCCGCGATCGCGGCGGAGGGTGGGTGCGTGCCGCAGGTCGTGCACGCCGACAACGGCGCGGTGATGCGTTCGAACCTGCTGAACGAGTTCCTCACGGCACATGGCATCGAGGTGTCGCACTCGCGTCCGCGGGTGTCGAACGACAACCCGTACATCGAGTCCGAGTTCCGCACCCTGAAGAATCGGGCGTCGTATCCGGGCGTGTTCGCGTCGCTGGTGGAGGCGAGCACGTACGTCGCGCAGCACGTGCACTGGTACAACCATGCCCACCACCACAGTGGGATCGCGCTGTACACGCCCGCGCAGGTACACGACGGGTCGTGGAAGATTCTGCACGCGCGCCGCCAAGTCAGCCTCGCCTACTACCAGGCGCGTCACCCCGAACGTTTCCGCGGCCACCGCGCGCCAGTGCCCGCCCCGAAAGCATGGGCCGGAATCAACCATCCCGGCCCTGAGTGACTCACCACAGGTTGACATCCACCGCCGTTCGCCGATGTGGACGGGAATCGCGGGAGGGTCAGCGCCCGGCGCGCGAGTTCGACGAGAACCCGGCTGCACCGCCGCTGCGACGAGCGCCGCCGGAGCGTCCTGCCGCACCCGAGCCACCCTGGCCACGCGCACCCGAACCACCACGCGAGCCACCCTGGCTCCGTGAACCCGAGCCACCGGACGGACGCCCGCCCGCCCGGTTGCCGTCGCGACCACCGGTCGCAGCGCTGCCGGAGCGTCCGCTGCCCTGGTTGTCACGGCCGGCGCCGTCCTGACCGCCGCGGCCGCCGCTCTGAGCGCCTCGGCCACCGGAGCGTCCTCCGCCCTGGTTGCGGCCGCCGGAGCGTCCGCCCTGGCCACGTCCGCCTTGACGCTGCTCGCCGCCGTCCTTCGGAGCCTTCTTGCGCGAGGGCTCCTGCACGGGTGCGGTGGGCAGTGCTGCGGCGACCTCGTCGGCGCTCATCGTGCGACGCTCACCGGGCGCGAGCTTCTCGAGCAGCGGGTGCGAGGCAGTGACGTTCGTCGTCGTTGCGTTGATCTTCGCCATGCGCAGCAGCGACTTCACGTCGCCGCGCTGATCCGGCGTCATGAGGGTGATGACGGTGCCCGCGGCGCCGGCGCGGGCGGTGCGGCCCGAGCGGTGCAGGTAGGCCTTGTGCTCGGTGGGCGGGTCGGCGTGGACGACGAGTGAGACGTCGTCGACGTGGATGCCGCGCGCGGCGATGTCGGTCGCGACGAGCGTCTCGACGGCGCCCGAGTGGAACGCGTCGAGGTTGCGCACGCGAGCGTTCTGCGACAGGTTGCCGTGCAGGTCGACGGCGGGAATGCCGCGGCCGGCGAGCTGCTTCGCGAGCTTCTTCGCGCCGTGCTTGGTGCGGGTGAACACGACCGTGCGTCCGGGTGCGGAGACGAGGTCGGTGAGCACGTCGATGCGCGAGTCGGAGTCGACGGCGAAGACGTGGTGCTCCATCGTCGCGACGGGCGACTGCGCCGAATCGGCCTGGTGCGTCACCGGGTTCGACAGGAACTTCTTGACGAGCACGTCGATGCCACCGTCGAGCGTCGCGGAGAACAGCAGGTGCTGCGCCTCGCGCGGCACCTTCGTCAGGATGCGTTTGACGCCGGGCAGGAAGCCCATGTCGGCCATGTGGTCGGCCTCGTCGAGGATGCAGACCTCGACGTCGGACAGGTCGCAGAAGCCCTGGCCCATGAGGTCTTCCAGACGCCCGGGGCACGCGATGAGGACGTCGACGCCCGCCTTGAGAGCCTTGACCTGCGGGTTCTGCCCGACGCCGCCGAAGACGGTCGTGTACGACAGCCCGGCCGCCGCGGCCAGCGGCTTGAGCGAGTCGGCGATCTGGTTGGCGAGCTCGCGCGTCGGCGCGAGGACGAGCGAGCGCGGGCGGTAGGCGTCGATCTCGTAGCGCGTCTCGTCGAGACGGGCGACGAGCGGCAGCAGGAACGCGAACGTCTTGCCCGAGCCGGTACGGCCGCGGCCGAGGACGTCGCGGCCCTTGAGCGAGTCGGGCAGCGTCGCGGCCTGGATGGGTGTCGGCGTGTCGATGCCGAGCTTGTCGAGGGTCTTGACGAGGACGGCGGGCACGCCGAGATCGGAGAACGAGGGCACAGATGACTCCTGGAGAGGTTGCATGGAAAGACGAACGATCGATGGTGAAAGCCCGCGCGGTGAATCCGCGCGTCGCAGGCGATCTCGCATCTCGACGATCGTCCGACTCTCATGCGCCACGCGTTCCCGATACCGGAGGGCGTCGTTCGACGACGTGTGCTGCCCAGTTCGGCGCTGCCGCGCGCCGGGCGCACGACGAGCGCGGGGCGCTCCGATTCGAGGGGAGGCGCAGGGGCGAGTCGGCCACCTGCACGAAGCATCCAGTCTACGCGCAAAGGTTGCGAACCTTCACATGTCACTGTCACGGGCGTGGCATTCGTCGCATCATCGTGCTTGGCTGGAGGTCACTTATTCGCCCCTGGCGCCCGCCCCTCGCACCATGACGCTCGATGCACCACCCGAGCCGAGGACGCCTCCAGCACAAGGGATCTCCCATGGCAGCCATCCCCGTCGACGCGCCACGCGCCCTCGACGCCCATCGCCCGCTGAGCAAGACGTCGCTCGCCGTCGCGGGGTCGTCGACCGTCATCGAGTGGTACGACTTCACGCTGTACCTGTACCTGACGACGGTCATCTCGCGCGTCTTCTTCGGCGGCGGCACGAGCGGTACCGCATGGACGCTGCTGGTTTTCGCCGGCACCTACCTGATGCGCCCCGTCGGCGCCGCGTTCTTCGGCCATGTCGGCGACCGCATCGGGCGCAAGCCCGTCCTTCTCATCTCCATGGCCCTCATGACGTTGGCGATGCTCGCGACGGCCTGCCTGCCGACGTACGCCTCCATCGGGCCAATGGCGGGTTTCCTGATGATCGCGCTGCGCGCCCTCATGGCGTTCAGCGTCGGCGGCGAGTACTCGGGCGTCATGACGTACCTCGTCGAGGGCTCCGAACCGCACCGCCGCGGCTTCGTCACGTCGCTGGCCTCCGCGGCGAGCGAGATCGGTGGCCTGCTGGCGGTCGGCCTCTCGGCGATTACGACGTCGTACTTCGTCGGTGACGACCTCGATTCCTGGGGCTGGCGCGTGCCGTTCTTCATCGGCGCGGCGATGGCTGCGACGACCCTGTTCATGCGCTCACGCATGGAGGAGTCGCCCGTGTTCGAGGAGGAATCCGAGGCGGACAAGTCGAAGAACCCGCTCGTCGAGGTGCTCAAGACCGAGCCCGCCGCGGTGTGGCGTGGTTTCGCCATCTCGGCGCTCGGGTCGATCACGTACTACGTCGGCATCGGCTACGCGCCGACGTTCCTGCAGTCCGCAGGCAAGTTCAGCGAGTCCGACGCCCTGTGGCTCGGTACCGCGGCGGCGATCGCCGTCATCCTCGTGACGCCGCTGGCGGGCCTCGCCGCCGACCGCTTCGGCCGCCGTCCCATCCTGCTCATCTTCGGGGTGCTCGCGGCCGTGACGTCGCTGACGATGTTCCAGCTCATGGCGAACGGCTCGACGGGCGCGGCGCTCGCGGGCGCCCTCGTGCTCGCCGCCGTCGCGGGCGGGTGGAGCGCCGTGGCCGCGTCGGCCATCGCGGAGCAGTTCAAGTCGAAGGCCCGCATGTCGGGCATGGCGCTCGGATTCACGACGGCGACCGCCATCTTCGGCGGGTTCGCGCCGCTCGTCGGGCAGAAGCTCATCGACTCGACTGGTTGGGCACCCGCGCCCGGCGCGATGATCGCCGTCGTCGCGATCTGTGTGCTGCCCGTCGTGTGGTTCCAGAAGGAGACGGCCCCGAACGTGACAGAGGGCAACGCCGCCAACGATCCGGCCTCCCCCACCCGCACGCCGTGACCATCTGCGATTCCTGGCCACATTCGCGATCTTCGTCCACGTCTGCGATTTCCGGTCACCTTCGCGATTCCTGATCCCATCCGCGAATCCCGGTCACTTTCGCACCGCCAGCCGTGACGGCGAAGGCCGCGCCCGACGCGTCGGGCGCGGCCTTCTCGGCGTCCGACACGGGGCAGCTCGCATCGTCGCCATTCTTCGCGCCCCGGGCCCCCTGGACCACAATGGTGCGGTGAGTGAGACGAGACCCGCGCCCGAGACCGACGCCCCGCCTCTGGCGATGCAGATCGCGCTGCGCGTCGAGAAGACCGCGCCACCGGACGAACTCGACGCCTGCGCCGCGGCCGCGCAGGCCTGCGTCGGATTGCTCGTCGAGGCCGAGCGCCGCGCGCACCCCGTCGTGTCCTCTGATGCCGCCCCCGACACTGCGATGCTCGACGCCATCGACGCCTGGCGCGGCATCGCCATCCGCAAGATCGTGAGGCGTTGCAGCGGCAAGCGCTGGAGTGACGCGCAAGCCCTCGACGGGGTGACGGCTCGTCACGGCAGCGCCGAGGCTCGTGCGTTCACGCCGGCGCCGACGTCACCGCTGCCGCCCGAGCTGAAGAAGATGCAGGTCGAGGGCACGCAGCTCCCGTCGCACCCCGACGATGGAACGAGCGACGCGCGCGACCCGCAGGACGTGGATGCGATGGTCACCGTCCGCCTCAGCCCCCTCGTCACGATGACGAGCGGAAAGAGCGCCGCGCAGTGCGCGCACGCGGCGCAGCGAGCGTGGGAATCGATGAGCGCCGACGAGCGCGCACGGTGGGCGGCCGACGACCACCGCGTCCGCATCGTGCGCGATACAGAGGCGCACTGGGCCGCGACGCCGGGCCGCGTTAGCATCATCGACGCCGGATTCACCGAACTCGACGGACAGCACGAGACGACCCGCGCGGACTGGTGACGCACCCGCGCACGTCACGATTCGTCGCCGAGCATCACGTGAACCGCGGTTTCCCGCGCAGGGAGCACAAGATTGCGGCCCGACGACCGGCAGAATGAATGCACCCGACCGTCAGGAGTTCTCGTGACCGCCACGCCCCGCCTCGTCGCCGACCTCGACGTGCTCGAACGCAACATCGACGCCATGGCGAGCCTGGGTCGTGACGCCGGTGTCGCGCTGCGGCCGCACGTCAAGACGCACAAGATGCCGGAGATCGCCACGATGCAGCGTGACGCGGCGGCGCACGGCATCACCGTCGCGACGATCGGTGAGGCCGAGGTCTTCGTCGACGCGGGCTTCGACGACGTGTTCATCGCCTACCCCTTGTGGGTCGACGACGAGGCTGGGCGGCGCCTGCGGGCCCTCGCGGAACGCGCGCGCATCGGCGTCGGCTGCGACTCGATGACGGCCGCGCGCCAGCTGCGCAAGCCGCTCGGCTCTGCGGTGGTCGAGGTGCTCGTCGAGCTCGACTCGGGTCAGCACCGCACCGGCATCCCGGCGCGTGACGCAGGCGAGCTCGCCGCGGGCATCGCGAGCCTCGGCTTCGACGTGCGCGGCGTCTTCACCTTTCCCGGCCACTCGTACTCGCCGGAAGGCCGAGCCCAGTCCGCTGACGACGAACGCGCTGCGCTCGCCGGCGCGTCACGAGCCCTGCGCGCCAAGGGAATCGAACCGCACGTTCGTAGCGGCGGGTCGAGCCCGAGCATGGCGTTCGCTGCACGCAACGGCGCTGGCGAAGGCGCGCGCGCGGGCATGCCGGGGGTTGCGTCGTCGTCGGGGAGCGCCCTCACGAGCCTGCCTGGCGCCACCTCCGCCGTCAACGACGGCGCGGGCCCGTCGACGGATGTCGCCCCCACGGAGATGCGGCCCGGCGCGTACGTCTTCAACGATGCGCAGCAGTGGGAACTCGGAGCCTGCGCGGCCGGGGACATCGCGCTCACCGCACACGCGCGGGTCGTCTCGCACTCGGGTGGGCGTCTCGTGCTCGATGCCGGGTCGAAGACGCTCGCTGCCGACAAGGCGCCCTGGGCGAGCGGCCACGGTCGACTGCTCGACCATCCCGACGCGCGCATCGTGCAGATGTCCGAGCATCACGGCGTCGTCGACATGGCCGGGGCCTCCCTGCCCGCACTCGGCTCGACGGTGCGCGTCGTGCCGAATCACTGCTGCAACGCGATCAACCTGGCCAACGCGGTCGACGTCGTACGCAACGGCACGCTCGTGGACACCTGGGCCGTCGCAGCGCGGGGCATGAACAGCTGACGCCTTTCGCGTGCTCGAGTGTGTGGGGCGTGATCGATCCAGCGCTCGCACCGAGGCGCCGCGCAGGTGAGTCAGTTGGTGCCGGCCGAGTCAGTCCTGCGTGACTCGGCCAGCATCAACTGACTCGGCTGCGCGAGGCGGGCGAGCGTCAGCGCACGAATCGGCGCAGGGCGTCGCTGACCTCGGCGAGCTTGGTGGCCTGTTCGTCGCCCCCGGCTCGAGCAGCCTCGACGACGCAGTGGGCCATGTGGTCGTCGAGCAGCCCGAGCGCCACGGCCTTCAACCCCGACTGGATGGCCGCGATCTGGGTGAGGACGTCGATGCAGTACCGGTCGTCCGCGACCATCTTCTCGACGCCGCGCACCTGCCCCTCGATGCGCTTGAGCCGCTTCGACAGAGCATCCTTCGACCCGGCGTTCTCGTACCCCGGTTTCGACGGTTCACAGCACGACGACCCCGCGGCGTGATCGCCGCCATCGGACACCCCGTTGCCCGGCTCCACAGCGTCAACCATGGCGTCTTCAGCCCCCGTCAGTGCGTCGACGACGGGTTCCTGCCGCATCGCCTCCACGGCCGGCTCCTTCGACTTCGTCTCGCTCACGCGCGCCCACCCTCCTCGTTCGATCGATGACTCGGCCGTTGCTCCGCCGTCCCGGCGAATCCGCGCAACCGCAGGCTGTTTAGCACGACGAACACCGAGCTGAACGCCATCGCGGCGCCCGCGATCATGGGGTTGAGCAGCCCCGCGGCGGCCAACGGAATCGCTGCGACGTTGTACGCGAACGCCCAGAACAGGTTGCTCTTGATCGTGTTCAGCGTCCTGCGGCCCAGGCGGATCGCGTCGCCGACGAGACGCAGATCGCCGCGCACGACGGTGACGTCAGCCGCTTCGATCGCAACGTCCGTGCCCGTTCCCATCGCGATGCCGAGATCGGCCTGCGCGAGCGCGGGAGCGTCGTTGACGCCGTCGCCGACCATCGCGACGACGCGCCCCTCACCCTGCAGACGCGTGATGACGTCGACCTTGCCCGCCGGCAGCACACCGGCGATGACGTCGTCGATGCGGACTGCGTCGGCGACGCTCCGCGCGGCGCGCTCGTTGTCGCCCGTCAGCAGGACGGTGTGCAGGCCGAGGCGCGACAGTCCGCGCAGGGCATCCGCGCTCGTCGGTTTCACGGTGTCGGTGACGGCGATGACGCCACGCGCCGCGCCGCCCCATCCGACGGCGACGACCGTCCCACCACCCGATTCGAGATCGTCGAAGGCTCCACGCAGGTGGCCGTCGAGAGCCATGCCCCGGGCCGCGAGAGCATCCGGGCGGCCGACGATGACGTCGACCATCACGGCTGCCTCAGCGTTCGGGCCGGGCACGCGCACTCGCCCCGTCACGCCCTCGCCGGGCATGTTGATGAAACCGTCGGCGGTCGGCAGATCGCCGACGCGGTCGCGGCCCGCGTCGGTGATGGCGCGAGCGATCGGGTGCTCCGAGCCGCTCTCGAGGGCTGCCGCAACAGCGAGCACGTCCTCCTCGGATTCACCACCGGCACAGACGATCTCACCGACCGACATCTCGCCGGAGGTGAGCGTTCCGGTCTTGTCGAGCACGACCGTGTCGATGCGATGCGTCGCCTCGAGCACCTCGGGGCCCTTGAAGAGCACCCCGAACTGCGCGCCGCGCCCAGTACCCACCATGAGCGCCGTCGGCGTCGCAAGACCCAGCGCGCAGGGGCACGCGATGATGAGCACCGCGACGGCTGCGGTGAACGCCGCTTCGACGTCGCCCGTCACGACGAGCCAGCCGAGGAGCGTCAGCACCGACAGCGCAATGACGACCGGCACGAAGATGCCGGAGACGCGATCGGCGAGCCGCTGCACGTCCGCTTTGCCGTTCTGCGCGTCCTCGACGAGCTTCGCCATCTGCGCGAGCTGCGTCTGCCCGCCGACGCGGGTGGCGCGCACCACGATCCGTCCGCTCGTGTTGAGCGTCGCCCCGATGACGGCGTCACCGGGGCCGACGTCGACGGGCACCGATTCGCCCGTCACCATCGAGGCGTCGACGGCGCTGTCACCGCTGACGACCTCGCCGTCGGTCGCGATCTTCTCGCCGGGTCGCACGACGATGCGGTCGCCGACGACGAGTTGGCCTGCGTTCACACGCTGCTCGCGCTCGACGCCGTCAGGGCCGGAGCGCAGGACGGTCGCCTCCTTGGCCCCCAGGTCGAGCAGGGCGCGCAGCGCGGCGCCGCTCGCGCGTTTCGAACGCGCCTCGACGAAGCGTCCGAGCAGCACGAACGTCGTGACGCCGGCGGCCGCCTCCAGGTAGATGTTCGACGCACCGTGCCCTCGCGTCGCGCCGAAGTCGAAGCCGTGCTTCATGCCCGGCATGCCGGCGTCGCCGAAGAACAGCGCGTACAGCGACCACGTGAACGCCGCGATCGTGCCGACGCTGACGAGGGTGTCCATCGTCGTCGCGCCGTGCTTGAGGTTCGTCCATGCGGCGCGATGGAACGGCCACGCACCCCAGACCACGACGGGCGCCGCGAGCGTCAGCGACAGCCACTGCCAGTTCGTGAACTGCAGCGGCGGAATCATCGCCATGAGCACGACGGGCACCGTCAGCGCAGCGCTGACGACGAGGCGCTGCCGCAGCTCGCGCACGTGCGCGTCGGCCGGTGATTCGCCCGCTTCGCCGGCGCGAGCGCCGCTGTCCGCCCCGTCAGTGTCGGCCGATGACGGCGGGGAAACCGGTTCGGGCGTGATGACGCTCGCGCCGTAGCCGGTCTTCTCGACCGTTGCGACGAGGTCGTCGGGCGTCACGTCGTCGGCGAAGGCGACGCGTGCCTTCTCCGTCGCGTAGTTGACGCTGGCCTCGACGCCGTCGAGCTTGTTGAGCTTGCGTTCGATGCGGTTCGCGCACGAGGCGCACGTCATACCCGTCAGCGCCAGTTCGACACTCTGCGTCGGCGTTGCCGGAGCCTCGGGGGCTACTGGCGCCGCTGGGGTGGGGGTCCGGGTCTGCGTGGTCGTCTCGATCATCCTCAGGCGAGCTGGTATCCGGCTTCGGTGACGGCGGCGTCGACCTGCTCGCGGCTCACGGGCTGCTCGGAGGTGAACGTCACGACGCCGCTCTCGTGGTTGGCGACGACGTCGCTGACGCCGGGGATCTCCTCGAGTTCCTCGCGCACGCTCATCTCGCAGTGGCCACAGGTCATGCCGGTGACGGTGTACGTGCTGGTGTTCTGCTCAGCCATGACTGCTCCTTCGTCGTGTTTTACTGACACACAACACCATACCCCCAGGGGGTATTCCCCTCCGGTCGACCGTCGCCCGGCCCCACCGTCGCGCGCGTCAGTTCGATGCCAGGTGCGCGCCGAAGCGCTGCATCCCGCGGATCCACCGGTCGTAGTCGGCGCCCTTGGCGCGGTACATGTCGAGCACGTTCGCGTGGGGCAGCACGAGGAATGTCTCGTTCTCGATCGCGCGCATGACGTCGTCCGCCACCTGCGCAGGCGTGAGCACCGGGCCCGATTCGGTGACGGCGCGCTGCGCGACGCGCGAGGCGCCGCCGGTCTCGGTCAGCAGGTTCGTGTCGACGCCCATCGGGCACAGGCAGCTGACGCCGACGCCCTTGTCGCCGTACGACACGGCGAGCCATTCGGCGAAGGCGAGCGCCGCGTGCTTCGTCGTCGCGTACGTCGACGAGCCGATCTGCGTGAGCAGGCCGGCAGCCGACGCCGTCGAGACGAAGTAGCCGCGGCCGCGCTCCACCCATCCTGGCACGAGCTGCTGCGCGGCGCGCACGTGCGCCATGAGGTTGACGTCGATCGCGGTGGCCCAGCTCGCCTCGTCGGCCAGATCTGCGCCCACGCCGACGCCCGCGTTCGCGACGTAGACGTCGACCGGCGCACCGAACTCGCGTTCGGCGAGGACGATGACCTCGGCGATGTCGGCGGCGCTCGAGGCGTCACCGGCGGCGGCGACCACGTCGCCGTGGGCGGTGGCGAGCCGTTCGCGCGTGGCACTGAGACGTTCGCCGTCGAGGTCGGTGAGGGCGACCTTCGCGCCGCGTTCGAGCAGCGCCTCCGCAAGCGCCGCGCCGATACCGCCTGCCGCCCCGGTCACCACGCACACCGCGCCGTGAACATCCATGTCTGCCACCTCGTTCATCGTCGTGAAGCATTGTTGAGCAATGCTCAATAGTTACCTCGATCACATCACAGACTGCGTCGGCCGCGCCAGGGGTTCATCGCCACCAGCTCTTCCGACCGGCGCCCGGCCGAGCGATCCGTGCGCATCTCAGCGCCGCCCGGCCACTGCCGGGCCGGGCGAACCACGCCCGCCCCTCGAACGACGTGCGACGACCTGCTCGGCTCCCCCGGCCCGAGACGATACGTTCGAGCCATGCCATGGAACCCACCAGAGATTCCCGCCTCCGCCGGCGCACTGCTCTTCGATCGTTCGGGGCGCCTGCTCATCCTCGAGCCGACATACAAGAGCGGCTGGACGATCCCCGGCGGCGCGATGGAGGCCGACGGCGAGAGTCCATGGGACGGATGCCGGCGCGAGGTGCTCGAAGAGACGGGGCTGGTCGTGACGAGCGGACACCTCGTCATCGTCGACACCCGCCCGGGCAAGCTCGAGCGCAAGCTGGGGCTGCGCTTCCTCTTCGACTGCGGCACCCTCGACGACAAGCAGATTGCCTCGATCCGCCTGCAGGCCGACGAGATCGCCTCCCACCGCTTCGCCGAACGCGACGAGGCACTGGCCCTGCTGTCGAAGCCCGTCGGACGGCGCGTCGCGCACGGCTGGGGCGCCCCTCACTGCCTCTACCTCGAGAACGGTCGGCCGGTCGACGGGGTGAACTGACGCCCCGGGGCTCACCCATCTGCGGTTGCCTCGGCCTGTTGACGCACCCCGCATCAGCCCGCAGGTCAGGCATCCACGCCCGCGGGAATGCGGATCGCAGCGCGACATCATAGGCTGGGCATCGAACGGAACGGCGCGCTCAGCGTCGTTGATTCTTCAACGAAGGTGGTATTCGCATGTTCAACCCCGGCAAGGCTCTCGGCCGCGCGATGGTCGGTTCGCTGTTCGTCTACGGCGGCCAGAACGCCATCAAGAACCGCGCTCACCTCGTGCCGATGATCGACGCCGCGCAGGAGCGCTACGGCCTCAAGGGTCAGCTCCCGCTCACGTCCGAGCAGCTCATCCAGGCCAACGGCGCCGGCATGATCGCCCTCGGCGCGGCGATGGGCCTCGGCATCAAGTCGCGTCTCGCCGCCATCGGCCTGCTGCCGTTGCTGGCCGCCACGACGGTCTCCGCCCACAACTTCTGGGACATCAAGGACGACCCGCAGGCCCGCAACCAGCAGATGACCGCCTTCTTCGGCAACCTCGCCGCCGCCGGTGGCCTCGTCACCGTCATCATGACGAAGAACTGACGCACCCGGCCGTCGAGGTCTGAGACGTCTGCGATCGACGGCTGAGGAGTCGCCGTCCGAGAATTCGATGGCGGCCTTGCGCCGCGTCACGCGTGAGAGCCGGAACCCGGCCTGACAGGGTTCCGGCTCTCACGCGTTTTGTCCCGCAGCGGCGAGCGGCGCCAGCGGCGCCTCGGCTCTCAACGCGTGTCACCGCGACGCACGTAGCGCCGGGCATCCGACGTGATCGGGCTCGGCTCTCGCCGAATTGGTGGGCGGAGAACAGATCGGAAACCTCCCCGATCGCTTCCGATGGCCTGGCGAGCTTCTGCGACATCGACGAAACGCGTGCGCACCTCACGAGTCGACCTGGCACGTTCAGACCCTAGGCGCGAAGTGGCGATAAGACGTCGACCAGCCCTATGTGCACGCGCACTCGATGAGCGACGGCTCGTGCCAGTGGGGTGTACCCACCCCACGAAAGTAGGCACCCTCTCAGGTGTGCACTTTCGAAGATGCGGAATCTAGGGACGGCCCTCTTGGTGGTTTACCTCGTTGAGGTGGTTGGTCTTGCCGGATGGTCAGGCGATGCGTGCGCCGCCGTCGACGTGGATGGTCTCGCCGGTTACGAACGACCCTTCGAGCAACCACAGGGCGGCACGTGCGATGTCGTCGTTCCGCCCCACTCGGCCGACCAGGGTCGCGCGCCCGGAGTCCTCGAGAAATTCGTGCTTCGCGTTGTCTCCCATCGCATCCCAGCTGCCGGAATCGATGATGCCGGGCGAGATCGCGTTGACCCTGATGGGAGCGAGCTCCTTTGCGAGATGCGTGACGGCGTAGGTGACCGCCCCGTTCGTGATGCCCATGACGGCGTATCCGGGCGACGGGTTCCACGCGGCGACGCCGGAGAACAGCAGAAGGCTGCCGTCGGGGCGAACCGTCTTGGCTGCATGCTTCGCCAGCAACATCGGACCGATCACCTTGGCCTCGAAGGCGGAGACGACATGATCGTGGTCGAGCTGCGAGACCGGCACGTTGTGATGCGCAGACGCGGTGGTGACGATGTGATCGAGTGGTCCGACCTCGTCCAGAGCGCGCACGATGCTGTCTTCGTCGGTGATGTCGATGCTGACAGCTCGCGCTCCGGGGATCCGCTCAGCGGCCTCGCGCGCTTTCACCAGGTCGCGAGCACCGATGACAGGTGTTGCGCCTGCTTCGTGGATGGCGTTCGCGATGGCGAACCCGATATCGCGCGCGCCGCCGATGATGAGGACGTTCTGGCTGGCCAGGGGCAGGGTGGCACTCATGGGGTTCTCCCTTGCGTTGCGGTAATGAGATGCGTTGTGCGGGGATCAGATGTGGCGACGCTCGCGCGCGTCCAGTCGCAGGGTGACAAAGGCAAGGGCCAACCCCGCTGCGGTCATCATAGCGCCGACGATGTTGGCCGAGGCGTACCCGAAACCGGCCCCGATGGCGGCGCCAGCGAGCCACGCAGACGGTCCGTTCGAGCCGACTGCTTCCATCGCACGAGGTGCCTGAACGCTTCCAGGGCCGGTCTGCCTCGACTTTGCGCAAGCGGGTGGCTCCGGGCCCGACTGTGCAATGTCCGAGGCGTGTCGTGTGCAAAGTACGGCGCATCTCGACATCGGTCAGCCGCATTCCTGGGCTATTGCAAAGGCCTGGTTCGAGTCAGTTGCCCAGGTTTGCCGGTGAACGTGTGAGTGGGGGCCCCCCCCAAATTTGGGGGGGCCCCCCCCCCCCGCGGGGGGGGGGGGGGGGAGGGGGGTGGTTGATGACCGGGGGGGGGGGGGTGTTTTAGTTTGGGGGGCGCCCCCCGGGGGAGTGAGCGGT